>CAMBPS010000113.1 GCA_945869675.1 Prosthecobacter debontii
AAGGGCAGCTTTAAGTTTGTTGAATCCGGAAACGAGGGAGGCGGCAGCTGCTGTGTCAGACATGGAGGTAACGGTGATGCGCAAAAGAGATCAATCAACACGACTCGAATAGCAAGGTTCTTTCCATTCATCCTGGATGACTCAACGAAAAATCGTTCTATGATTTTAAGATGACGGTTTGGTTGTTACAATTGTATATCCTGTTACGCTGAAACTACGATGACTTCGAGGTTGATTCGAATCGATGCTGCGTGTTTGGGTAAAGGGTGATATTCGCCCGATGCCTCTTGGCAATTATGCTTTTAGTTTCAGCTTCCGCCTGTCGGCGAGAGTCTGAGACCCAGCCGCCAATACTTCAGATCGAGACAAAGCAGATCGATCAGGATTTGGGTGATACCGCAGGCTCCGTTTGGGTGGCAGACCGAGACGGGCAGCCTGGTCGACTCTTTCTTTGCGGGACGATCCATATCTTGCGTGACAGTGATTATCCCTTATCACCTGGTTATGAGGCGGCTTATCATTTAAGTGATAAATTGGTTCTGGAGTTGCCACCGGGATCAGGAGCGGGACCTGCAATGGCGTCTAGGATGCGGGAGTTGGGCATGTATTCTCCAGACAATTCTCTGGAGGCCAATGTGAGTGCAAAAACTTGGGTTGATGTAAAAACTTGGGCAGCGGCTCACGGGGTCGAGGCTTCTTTGCTGAATCGCTTTCGTCCCTGGTTCGTCTCTCTGATCATTACCTCAACTGAATACGCTGCTTTAGGGGCACGGTCTGACATGGGGGTAGATCAGCATTTTGAAAGTCGCGCTGAGCATGAGGGGAAGCCTGGGGAGGGTCTTGAGACAGTGGAATTTCAGCTGCAGCTCTTTTCCCAGCTAACCAATGATCAACAGAAAAACATGTTGGAGCAAACCTTGGCTGAGGTGGCTAGTATGTCTCAGGAGTTTGAAAAGATGATCAAAGCCTGGAAAGATGGTCGTTTGGAGGCCCTCCATGAAATGTTATTTCGGGAGGCTGAGCACTATCCAGAGTTGATGGATTTGTTTCTGAAAAATCGAAATCTCAGCTGGATTGATCGACTGGATAAGATGCTGAAAAACGGAGAGCAAGCCATGGTTCTCATTGGAACCGGACATTTGGCGTCGAAAGATGGCATCATTCAGCTTCTCAAAAACCGCGGATACAGGGTAAGACATTATCAAGAGGTCTCTGATCTTTAATGAGTCCTTGCATGTATTAATGAGTTGATTGGCAGTCAATAAAATTTGATTTAGAACCTGGCTGTCAGTCATGTTTAGGGATTAAATTGCCGAATCGAACTAAATGTTGAGCGACTCTAAGGACTGAAAAAATCAGAATCCAATGAAAATACTTGATCAATTTGCATTTTTGAAAGATTATTAGGAAGTCTAAATATTTAAGTTTCATCAAGCACACCCATGAAAACCATTTTCAAAATATCCGCACTGAATTTTGTCTTGCTTGTGCATTTTGCCAGTGGTCAGGCTCCCTACTATCCTTCTGCTAGTGCTGGTTTTGGAGCGCCCGTTGCTCCAATGGAGCCATCGACTCCTCCAGCAATGCCACCTACTCTAGGTGGGCCTACACCTTACACTGGGATGTCACCGACTTTACCTGCACCTGCTGCCGGATCTCCGTATGCTGGACCTACCATGGTCGATCCAAATGTCGGAATGGGCTATGGTGGTTATCAAGAGAATGCAGCGGCTAATAGTTGGGGCAGCACCATGGCAGAAAGCATGGGCGGGGGCACACCTCTTCTCAATTATAGCTACGTCGATGCAGGATATCGTTTTGTCGATCCAAAGGTCGAAGGTGCTAATGGTAATCATGGCTTAGGCGTCGCGCTTGTGATGGATCTGCCCACAGTTTTCTTTCTTAAAGGTGGCTTCAGCTGGGGAAGTGGCAGTGGCGAGCGGTCGGCCAAAAATGCTGCCAATGCGGATTATAAGCTTTCGACAATCACCATTGGTGGTGGCGCCTACATTGCGGTCACGCAGAAATTTCACTTCGTGGGTGAGGTCGGATTGGTTTATGCAAACTTTCAGGCAGATGGCGTCAACAAAAGCTACACCGACGGCGGGATTTATATTCGCCCGAGCATGCGTTACCAAGTCGTGGATTGGATGGAATTGCAGGCAGGTGTAACCGTGAGTAGTGCCAGTGAGTATGATAGCAAGGTCATTGATTTCAGCGGATATTTCCGCGTTTTCCCTCAGGTGGACTTCAACATTGGTGCAGATTTTGGAGATGCCACAAGAACCTTCAAAACGGGTGCTCGTTTGCGCTGGTAAGCTGACGCTAAATCTTTGCTTTGTTTTTAGCGCGCCCTTTCCATGGGCGCGTTTTTATTTACGTCGAGCGTGCTCCTCCTACCGTTTGCGGCGCGATCCTTGCCCGCCAAAGATAGCGTTGGAAAAGAACCTTCACACTAGCTGTCATTGGCACAGCAAGAATAGCTCCAAGTAAGCCGCCGAGAAGCAGTGCCCAGACGAGCACACTAGCGATCACTGTCATGGGGTGTAACCCGACTGCTTCACCGACAATACGCGGCGTGATGAAGAGTCCATCAATTTGCTGGACGACGGCAAAAATGATTGTCACGGTAAGGGGTAGTGCCCACCACGGGTCGCCTGGAATTAAAAGGCTCCCGCCTTGGACGGCACCGATAATGACCGCTGGGATCCAGCACAAAGCAATACCGAGGTAAGGAATGATACCTGCAATACAAAGAGCTAGTCCAATCAGCAATCCGAAATCCAAACCAATAATCATCAGTCCAGCGCCAGTCGCTAATCCATTGATCACGCTAACAAAGAGTTGTCCTCTAAAAAAAGCGATCAAGTAGCTGTTAATTTCAGTCAGGCATGAAACGACCTCATCTTTAAATGCACTAGCTCTCAGTGGTAGGTAGTCTGACCATTGTTGTTTGATTTTGGCACTCTCAATCAGGAAATAATACAGATAAAGTGGCACGATAATCAAGCTGAGGAGAAAGCCGAAGGCACCAAGAAAGCCGCCGACACTGCTACCAATGAATTTCCCAACATTTTTCAAAATATTCGGAAGGGTTGTCGTCACCCAATCGCCACTGAGCAGAGTTTTTAGATCAAGATCCCAGGCGTTCACATCTTCCAGTTTTTCACTTTTTCCGAGTGATGTGGGGACTGTCAGTGCTATGGTTGCTGGATCCACCGCAGGCACTTCCGTCAGTTCAGGAGCAGAATGGGGAAGGTGAGGTAAGGTGACGCCATAGTCCTTTTCTAGCTTCTCAGCAAAATCCAGCACCGCTGAACGTGCCTTGATGCTGTAAGCAGGCACCTTCTTGGCCAAATGAGCTGTTTGATCTCCAATTTTAGGCAGAACCCACCAGCCTAGACCTACCAGCGCAAGTGTGAACAAAAGGAACACTGCTATCACTGAAGGTTGTCTTTTGACGCCACGTTTTTCAAGCCATGAAACTCCCGGCTCCAAGAGATAAGCAAGAACCCCAGCAACAGCGAAAGGCACCAGGATGGGCTGCAAATAGCCCATGACGAGGGTTCCAAGGTAAATAAGGCCAATGGCCAATGCGCCAACAATCGTTATTGATACGGCGGTGATTGCTGTCCAGAGAGCGCTACGCTGAAAGGCAGTGGGGAGGTTTTTCATGGGGAAATGAGCTGAAGTGACTGCAAGTCTTTAGTGAAAGAGTCTGGCGCTGGGAATTGCAATTTCATCTGAATATCGTAATCCATTCACACGCTGCAATGAACGCGTTTTTTCCATGCTTACCATCCCTGACTCACCTTTCCACGCAGTTATTTTTGATTGCGATGGCACCCTCGTTGACTCAATGCCGCTTCATTACGAAGCTTGGCTCGCCTCGCTCAAACATCATCAGGCTCCTTTTGATTTTACGGAAAATTATTTTTACTCGAAGGCTGGCGTCCGTGAGCAGGACGTCGTGAAGCTTTTAAATACTGAGTATGGCACTCTCATCGATCCTGATTCGGTTGCTGCTTACAAAGCCGATTTGTTTGAAACTTTGATCCCTCAGATCAAAGCGATTGGTCCCGTGGCGGAGTTTGCCAGATCCATGTTTGGCAAAATGCCCTTATCCGTCGCCTCTGGTAGTGAGGAGCACATTGTCCGTGGTTGCCTTGAGGCAAACGGCCTGCTTTCTCTGTTTGATGACATCATCATCACACCGAGACTGGTTGATCGTGGAAAGCCAGCGCCGGATATGTTTTTGCTAGCCGCTCAGCGCATGGGTATCTCACCAGAGGATTGTTTGGTTTTGGAAGATGGCCAGTCAGGTATCGATGCAGCTAAGGCAGCTGGGATGCAGTGGCTTTTTGTCCCGAGGACACTTCGCTAAAAACTAGCGGCGTATTAAGGCGGGTTCAGGATACTCAAAGCTGCGTCCTTCAAAATTTCTGATCACGGTCCGCTGCTCATCTCTGATCAGCACATAATCAGGATTGACTGGCACCTTTCCGCCGCCGCCAGGAGCGTCGATCACAAACTGTGGCACGCTATACCCAGTGGTGTGGCCTCGCAGTTGCTCGATGATTTCCACCCCTGTATTCACACTGGCACGTAGGTGTGAGCTACCCTGGATCAGATCGCACTGGTATAGGTAATAGGGCCGAACTCGGCACATCAAGAGCTTTTGGACAAGGCTCTTCATGACTTCTGCGTCGTCATTCACACCACGAAGAAGCACGCTTTGATTTCCCAAGGGTACTCCATGATTGGCTAGGCGTTCCAGTGCTTCTTTGACCTCCGTGGTCAATTCACGTGGATGATTCGTGTGAATGCTCAGCCACAGTGGATGATAGCGCGCCAGCATCTGGCAAAGTTCAGGCGTGATTCGCTGAGGTAGAAAAATCGGTACCCGGCTACCAATTCGGAGGAACTCGATGTGCTTGATGGCGCGCAGTCTTTTGAGGATCGCCTCCAGCTTGCCATCACTAAAGAGCAGGGGATCCCCCCCACTGAGTAGCACATCTCTCACCTCATCATGACGCTCTAGGTAGCGGAAAGCAGCTTCATAATCAGTATGCAGCTCTTGCTCACCCACTCCACTGACAACTCGGCTTCGCGTGCAGTAGCGGCAGTAGCTGGCGCAGCGATCAGTCACTAAAAAAAGCACTCGGTCAGGGTAGCGATGCACCAGCCCGGGCACTGGCATGTGGCTGTCCTCACCGCAGGGGTCAGCCATTTCATCGGGATCCTCCCAAGTTTCCTCGATCCTTGGAATCACCTGTCTGCGGATCGGGCAATCTGGATCAATTGGATCGATCAAATTAAAGTAATGCGGCGTGATCGCCATCGCCAACTTATTTCCACTGAGCAGAACTCCAGCGCGCTCTTCCTCACAAAGTATGAGATGCTTTTCGAGTTGCGCTAAAGTCGTGACTCGATTGCGCAGTTGCCAGGCTGAAGAATTCCAATCATCTTGAGAGATGTTTTGATCTTTCCAGTAACCCGGAGCAGGAGAGCGGAATTCTTTATCCGGGAGCAGTGAAGGCGTCGTACGCATGTAGATTTATCGGGCTATAGGATACGCGCAGAATTTTCCAGCTGTCAAAATTTTTGCAAAGTTTCATCAGCAGGTTATTTCCTCCGAATGGTGAAAGTGATCTGTTCAATGAGCATGAAAAACCCCAGTCTAGACGGGCTAGACTGGGGTTGAGTGAAGTTGGCTTCGAGGGCCGCCAAAAATTAGGCTTTCCAGCCGTCGCGGTAGGCGGGGCGGGCGACAAATTTATTCGGAGCTTCAGCGTTACTGACTTTCATGCCTTGTTTGTCCCACTGCACGCTTTGCTGCGCACGGACGGCGAGGTTACCCAAGAGCACGAACTCGGTCAGCGGGGCGCTGTAGTCGAAGTTTGAGGCTGGCAAGCCGCCGTTGACGATGTGGTGTGCCCACTCGCCTTGAGGGTTGTTTGGCATGGCGCTGCGGGCTTCTGTCTTGACGATTTTACCTGCCTTCATGTCCATGCGCGTCTGGAGATAACGCTCTTCATTGTAGATGATTGGGCTGGCGCAATAGGCATCACCTTCAAAAATGGTTCCTTCAGTGCCGATGAACATCATGCCGCTACTGGCTTTTTCAAAGGCCTTGATGGCCAGTTCACTGGTCATGTGCGGGGAGATGGCGGGCTTGTTTGGCTTGCCATCTTTGGAGCCGTCATTCCAGGAAACCGTTAGGGCTGCGTGCTTGCCGGCAGGCATATGATAGACGAGATCGCTCCAGACTGGAGCGCAGGTGTCTGAGATGGGGCTGCTGGTGGCGTCAATCTTTTCAGGGATGATCTGACCGAGGATGCTGAACGTGGCGTCCATGATATGGCAACCCATGTCCCCGAGGGCGCCGGAGCCGAACTGCCACCAACCCCGCCAATTGAAGGAGTGCACGCTATTGCCGCGCTTGGCATTGACGCCAGCGGGGATTTCAAATTCAAAGTAAGGCTCGCTGGCCTCGCTAGAAAGCCAGAGATCCCAATCAAGGTTAGTAGGGCATTCGGCGGCTTTTTTAACGAGAGGTCCTTGGGGCCAGATCGGACGGTTGGTCCAGAGGCGGATTTCTTTGAGGGTGCCGATGGCGCCCTGCTCGATCCATTCCTTGGCAAGGCGTTGACCTTCCATGGTGCGTCCTTGGTTGCCCATATTGGTAACGACACCTGCGGCTTTAGCGGTGCTGTGGAGGTCACGCACTTCGCTGATGTAATTGCACAAAGGCTTCTGAACACAAACGTGCTTCTTATGCTTCAACGCATGCATGGCGGCCACATAATGAGTGTGGTCGGGGGTAGAGACGATGACGCCGTCGATCTCATTCGACATTTCATCAAACATTTTGCGGAAGTCCTGGTAGAGCTTCGGCGCTGCTGGCTCGGCTTTGTTAGACTTTAGATGGTGATCGACACGCTTCTTCGCGGCCTCTTCGAGACGGTTTTTATCAACATCAACGAGGGCGACGATGTTATGATCTAGAGTGACACCTTGGGTATCAGATTGACCTTTACCGTTGGCGCCGATGACAGCGAGGTTGAGTCGCTTTCCGGCTTTGTCCTGACCTTTGAGGAGAAGATTCGGCCCCGTGAAGGCTCCAGCAGCGAGGCCTGCTGTTCGGCCTAGGAAATGACGACGTGAGATGATGTTAAGACCCATAGGGTGTTGTGGTAATGAATGGTTGTTTGACGGATCGACTAAACGCGCAGGCTCAGATCGAAATTGCAGGCAAATTCTAGGTGGAAACTAAATTCAGGCAAGATCGATCATTAACCGCTTGGGTTAATCTGATTTATTGACCTTTAGTTCGACCAATCTGACGGCTGGCACGATCTAGCGTGCGTCGTTCATCATCGGTGAGGCTGTGTATTCCTTGGATGCTGATTTTATCTAAAATAGGGTCCACTTCGTCACGGATGAGATCGATGACGGGATCATTGCGTGGGTGTTGTTTGTGCACCGCCTCCATAGCATCTTCAACGACGGGACGGTAGACCTTAGCCAAGACGGGGCGACGGACTTTGGCTGTGGAGAGCAGTGGCCCGAAGCTGGGTTGTGTCCCACCATAGCCAAGCGACCTTGAGTAATACCATCCAGCTAAAGCGCCGCCGATATGGGCAAAGTAGGCGACATGGCCGCCACCGGAAAGCCAGTCCGGTAGTCTGTTATAGGCCGCTAGGATGGCAAAGACGATATTGGTTATGATCAGAAATTTGGCCAGACCCCACAAGCTAAAGCGAACGGGAATGACGAAGGCTAAGAGCAGAGTGACCTCCTCTCTTGGCATGGCGATGGCATAGGCTAAGATGAGTCCCATCACAGAGGCTGACGCTCCAATGAGTGAGATGCTCGGCTCATTAAAAACGTAGGTGCTTAGCACAATTTGCAAGGCAGCACCGATGATGCCTGAGAGTATATAGATGATAACGAAATGACGGGGTCCGTAGAGATCCTGAACGCGCTTTCCGGCGAACCAAAGCATCATGGAGTTTAATAAAATATGTCCGACACTTCCATGCACAAACATGTAAGTGAAAGGTGTCCAGACCTCGCCATGGATGAGGCTGTCGATGCTAACTCCGCCAGCAGGAAGATTTCCGCCACTAAAGGTTTCTTTTGTCAGGCAAAAGTCTGGCAAGAGGATCCATTGAAACACAAAGACGGCTATGTTTCCCCAAAAAAGCCAATGAAAGGCGGATACCTGACGCAAGCGATCTCCGAAGCTGGGAGCTTCGTCGCGCATGTAGTCGCGGTCATGAATGGACATAGGACGACTACATCTAAGGCCTCAGTGCTAAGGTGCGAGGCTTTTTTACGTTGAGTTTATAAACCGACGTTTTTACGGACGGTATCAGCATCGATTCCCCTGAGGGCAAACACACGGAGCAAGGTGTCTTCGATCAGATTATTCGGGCAGGAAGCGCCGGCGGTGATACCGATCATGACGGGGTCGCTACTGGCAAGCTTGCCTGAGTAGCTGGTTTTTTCAGCTTTCAGATGCAGATCAAAATGGATGATCTCTTCAAGTGAGGTGAGGCATTCGGCAGTGCGAATAAAGAAGGTGGGCAGTTGCTGTTCGCCGATCTCCACAAGGTGTGTGGTGTTGGAGCTGTTATAGCCACCGACGACAAGAAGAACATCCAGAGGCTGCTGGAGTAATCCAAAGAGGGAGTCTTGACGCTCTTGAGTAGCACCACAGATGGTGTCAAAAACTTGAAAATTTTTGCTACCAACACCATCGCGCTTTTCGACGGCAGTCTGGAGTCGGCGTTGAATCTCTTCGGTCTCAGACTTCAGCATCGTGGTCTGATTGGCCACGCCTACTTGCTGGAGATGGACGTCAGGATCGAAGCCTGGGGAATAGGCATCTGCGCCTTTGAAGCGTTCATAGAAGGCTTCTTTGTCGCCGCCTTGATGAATGTAGTCACAAATGTAATCCACATCTGCGAGGGTAAGGATGACGAGATATTGGCCATTGCCACTGTCGCCTAGGGCACGTGAAGAGGTGGCTCGGGTTTCTTCATGGCTGGCTTTGCCGTGGATAATGGAGGTGAATCCGGTTTTGGCATAGTTACGAACTCGTTTCCAGACGCTCATGACATCTCCGCAGGTGGTATCCACAACCATGCAGCCTCGCTCGGCGATGATTTTCATCAGCTTGGTTTCAGCGCCGAAAGCAGGCACGATGACCACGTCGTCATGGTGCAGTTTAGCGCACTCAACTTCCTGCTCACTGATCGGGATGGAAATAATGCCCATATCAGTGAGTTGGCGGTTGACCTCTGGATTGTGAATAATCTCACCCAGTAGAAACACGCGTTTGTCGGCGAAGACGCGGCGTGCAGCATAGGCTAGGTCGATTGCACGTTCGACACCGTAGCAAAAGCCGAAGTCACGGGCAAGGCGCACAGTGGTGTTACCAATTTGCGCGAGACTGCCCTGGGTTCGAATGGTCTCCACCAAATGACTGCGGTAATGCGTTTCCACTTCTGCTTGCACACGCTCCATCACCTCGGGGGTGCGGACATTGACTCGACGGGATTGGGCGGAAGCAGTGGGCATAGATGAAATAGGGCAGGGGTGTAAAAAAGGAGACCCTCACAGGTCTCCCCTGGGCCACGTGGAGGCTGATGGAGCTACCTGCGGCACTCTGGCATAGGATGACTCTTAGTACGTGTAAATTTTGCCTTTAGCAGCATCTTCAAAGACTTTGTTGCCCTTGAGCATGTAGGAGTCTGGTGGATCAGCCAGATTGGAGTCGTCCAACACTGGCAGGGTCTTACCAATCGTGGCGTCTTCTGGGTGGCTGGTTGCGATGATTAGCGGTGTGCCCGTGCTTACCATGCTGAAGATTTTTTGAGCCGATTTGATTGGTAGACGGACGCAGCCGTGAGTGCATGGGTAAGGCTTTACCCAGCCCCAGTGCATGCCGTAGGCAGACTTGAACTCCATCCAGAAGCTCATCGGGTAACCGGCTCCAGGGGAACTGACGCGGCGACGGTTTGCCTGTTTGCTGTAAATCCTAAAGGTGCCTATAGGTGTCGGCGTGCTGGCAGTGCCTACGGAGCATGGGGTGGCCAGGAGCACTTCATTTCCCTGCATAACGTAAACCCGTTGGGCCCCGGTGCTGAGTTTCACCTTCACGGCAGAAGGGTTGGTGACTGGCTTGGTTGGCGGGTCAAAGCTTGTAGAGAATTTGCCGATTGAGGGGCGGGTGGTGCAACTGCTCATGACAGCAGCTGCGGCGACGAGCACGGCGGTCTGAAGAAGACGATTCATGGAAGGTGTTTTCATGGGGGCCTCAGTCCTAGCACGCAAGGCCGAGGTCTCCAGTAATTTTCTTGCGACAAACTGAAGGTGTTGGCTTTCGGTCGCGTTTTATGGAAGTCTCTTGTTCCTTATTCCCCATGAAACTCCATTCATTGCTCCTTGCCTGCCTTTTCAGCCTTCCGCACATCCAGGCCCAGAAGGCTGAATCACCTGCAACAGTCAAAGAGTGGGTGCTTTTTGATGGGAAATCTCTCGATGACTGGGAAACGGTGGATATCGGAGCCAGTGGCACTATCGAGCAGGAAGAGGATACCTTGGTCATTAATCAGGGAGATAGTCTCAGCGGTTTAGTTTACAAAAAAGCCGCCGAATTGCCAGTAACCAACTACGAGATCACGCTGGAAGCCAAGCGCCTGCAAGGTGTGGACTTTTTTTGTGGATTGACCTTCCCTGTCGGTGACATCAAAACCTGCGCCACCTTAGTCTGCGGTGGTTGGGGCGGCAGCGTCACCGGCATCAGCAATATCGACGGCCAAGATGCCTCCAATAACTCGACGGGCACTTACCAGCGTTATGAAGATGATAAATGGTACCATTTCCGGCTGCGCGTGACGCCGGAAAACATCAGTGTCTGGCTCGATGACAAGAAAATCATTGATCAGGATCTCAAGGATCGCAAAATCAGTCTCCGTCCAGGTCTGATTGAAAGCTACGCTCCATGGGCTCTGAGCACATACTGCACGACCGCCGCGATTAAAAACATCCGCCTGAAGAACGTGAAGTAACACCCGACAGCTTCTGAACTCATGAATCGCCGCCACTTTGTCTCTGCGGCCGCTGGAACTCTGGCTGCCCCGTTTGTCATAGCTCAAAGCAAGACGTCTCCTGAATTTCATGGAGCCATCCTCGGCCAAGGTGACTTTCGTTATCGCGTCGATAAACGGTGGAGTCAGGCTGATAAAAGCAAGACTCCCGTCAAGGATTGTCATGAAATGGTCCAGGCTTCAGATGGTCGATTGTTTTTGCTGACCAATCACAAACAAAACAATGTGCTGATTTATGATGTCAAAGGCGCTGTTCTTGGCTCTTGGACTCTAGGATTGGCTGGCGCCCATGGGCTGACGCTGCATCGCGCAGCGGATGGCAACGAGTTTCTTTTTGTGACGGACTCTAGCAGTGGTCGCGTCATCAAGACATCTCTGGAGGGTCAAATCGTCTT
>CAMBPS010000114.1 GCA_945869675.1 Prosthecobacter debontii
CCGGTCTTGCTCCGGGCCGCGCTGATGTGCTGCGCCGCGCCTTGGTAAAACAGGATATGAAAAAGATCGCGGAAATCCGGCGAGAATTCATCGCTGCGGCTCGTGGCCGTTTGCATGATGAAACGACCATCGAACAAGTGTGGAATCTCGTCGCAGGGTTTCAAGGCTACGCGTTTTGTCGCGCTCATAGCACCGCCTATGCCGTAGAGGCCTACCAGGGAGCTTACGCTAAGCATTACCACCCCACCGAATTCATGGCCGCCGTGCTGAGCAACGGCAAAGGCTTCTACTCAGCACTGGTCTATACACTGGAATGCCGCCGACTCGGTATTGGCTTTCTTTCGCCCGACGTCAATACCTTCACCGATGCCTTCACTGTCGAAAGCCGATCCATCCGCGTCCCCCTGCGCTGCATCAAGGACCTCAGCCAAGCGACCCTCACCCGCTGGCGACAAAATCGCACACCGTTCATCAACATCCGAGACTTCATCACCCGCGTGCGACCAGAAGCCCACGAAGCACTCAACCTCATCCGCTGTGGTGCCTTTGACAGCCTTGGCGACACTCGCACCGAGCAGTTCTGGCACTGCCTGCACAGCGCTCGCGACGTCGGGCAAGGCGACGACTGGCTGTTCCAAGATCGTGACGAAAGACAACTCCGCGCCACCTTCCGCGAAGAGCCCACTATGCTGCAAAAGCTCCAAGATGAAACTGAACTGCTCGGCTACACCGTTAGCGCTCATCCACTGGATCTGCATCCGCAGATTGATTGGCGCACCTACTGCCCCATCGTGGATCTGCACCGTTATCCGAATCAAACCGTCACGGTTTGTGGCCTAATCATCGTCAGCCGCAGCCATTTACAACTAAACGGTCAGCCAATGAAATTTATCTCTATCTGCGATTACACCGGCATCGTCGAATGCGAAATCTTCGCTGCTGCCTATCGTAACTATGGAATCAATACCGTTCGCTACCCTGTGGTGCAAATCACCGGGCAAGTGAAGCCTTTCGATAACCATCGAGGCTTCATGCTGGAGGTTCGCCGAATCGAAAGCCCCCGTTCAGTGATAAAAAACTAAAACCAATCAACGCACAACGGGACGAAGCACCATGTTGCGATAATCGACGTTGGTATGATCGCCTTGAAGATAGATAGGACCAGGTTTGAATTCGTCACTCGTCATGGCACCACCAGTGCAACCCAGAGCGGGCTGATTGTCGATGATCGTTTTACCATTGAGGATAACAGTCACATGACGATCAACGAGGGTGATGTCGAGGGTCTGCCATTCGCCAATAGGCTTCTCAGCATTGACGCTCGGGGTAATGCGACTGTAGAGAGCCCCCATGTTGTGGGAGTCCAGAGGCTTACCGAAACTTTCCATGATTTGGATTTCATAAATGCCACGCAAGTAAATGCCGCTATTGCTACCTTCAGAAGTGCGGACTTCGGTCTTAAGATTGAAATCTTCAAATTCAGCCTCTGTGCGCAAGTTGCCGAAGTGTTTGTCCTTGGCCTTCACCACGCGATTGATGAGGGCACCATCCTGAATGCTCCAACCGTTGTCGGCTTTGTCATTCATGAGCTTCCAACCTTTGAGATCTTTGCCATTCAAAAGGTTGATCGGGTCACCAAACTTCACTTTGCTCAGATCTGGCGTCGCTGGAACAGGTGGGATGCGTTTACCGTTGAATTCAGCAGGTTTACCGACTTCCCTACCCTCCGCATTTCTCTTCACTGAAATGAGCGTCATGGCATCACCCGCGATTTTGGCAGTGACTGTTTCCACGCTGACCTTACCTTCTTTATTCTTTTGCTGGCGAGTGAAGATAAGCGTATCACCATTCACCCTGGTGCTAGCGGTCGGCGTCACACTTCCGCCGCCCCAGAGGGCACTGGAAGTGAAAGTTCCGTTTTTTTCTTCGACTCCGAGCCAGCCTGCGCCACCTCCTGGCAAGGCGAGTGCCCAGCGTCCGGTAAAAGCGGATTCTGCATAGGCGAGGCTGCTGAATGAAAGGGCGGCGAAGAGAAAGGAACGTAGCATAAGAAGGTAATAGAAACGCAAACTCAGGTGATGGTTTATCTTAACAAAGTAAAAATAGGATTGAGACAAGAAGCCGAAGCAAGATGGATCTCATGATACTCTTGGGTTGATGCACAGTTGTCGTCTATCGATTGTGCGCATCATCATGCATCACTACCGAACCAAGGCTAAGGCTTGACTTGAATATGCTTTTGGATCGAGTCACTGGGCACTAGGGTCGCGGGATTTGGTAAAGCAGGGCCGCTGGCAGCATGGGGCAGTCCCTGAGCAGTCGCTGACGCATGACCATCAGGAACTAGATCGGGCGCTCTTTGGACGGTTAACGGGGCTGGCACACTTAGCTCATCAAAGTTTGTCGGCTTGGGGGCTGTGAGGGTGTAGAGCTGGTCCAAAACGGCCTTCATCTGGGCAACAAACGCTTGGTTCACGCCTTCCTGGTCTTTGACGGCTAAATAACTACTTTCGACCAAGGTGACGGACTCCCCCAATTTTCCGGCGCGTCCTAGGCAGAGGCCGAGGTGATACCGACTTTCCTGAACCGCTGGATCTGTCTTTTTCAGGAGTTTTTGTCGCTTGCTGAGCAATTCCCGTAGATGCAGTTCAGAATCGGCAAACTGCTGCATATCCATTTCTAACAAGGCGACGGCGCGCAGGGATTCTAGAGTCTGAAGATCGGCTGATCCGAGTTTTTTACGGCGACCAGCTAAAGCCAGCGAATGTTCTTCTAATGCCTCCTTTGCCAGCCCTAAGCCTGCGATGAATGTGGTCATCACGTATTGCTCTGCAAGTGTTTGCACATGGTGGGTCCCGAGTTTAGCCGTTGTCTTGGCAAAAGCCTCCCGCCGTTCATCAATGAGGATGCGTTTTCCTTCCTCTGAATTGACCAGCGTATTGGCGGTCTGATTTGCGGCGTGAGTCCTAGGATCCGTGGGACCGTATTTCTTCTCATAAGATGTCAAAGCGATCCGCAGGTGATCCAAAGCGTCTTTGCGTTTTTCCAATCCTAAATAAGCCATGCTAAGCTGATGATGGGTCGCCAAAAGATCATCGTCATTGGCAGGCAAGCTCTGCTGTCTCCCCTTGAGGGCAGATGTCAGGATTGGCAGAGCTTCTTGGTAGCGCTTGAGTTGATTCAGACAACTGCCCTCACAAAACTGCGCTTTCAGTGTGACGGCATGATCTGATCCGAGGACTCGACTAGCGTCAGACACCAGGCTGTTGGCCATTGAAAGAGCAGATTCAAATTTCTCCTGCGCGACAATCGCTGAAACTTCCAAGGCTCTGCCAGTCAAGGTGATGGGAGAATCCTTACCAAGAGACCGTTCAGCCTTTTTCACGAGAGCATTGGCTTCGACTTCAGCGATGCCAAATTTTTTCTGACTCATTAAATTCTGGATCCATTGCTCAAAGCTCTTCAATGTCGTCAGTGCCTCACTTCCGAGTTGCCGACTCTGTGCGTCACAGACATCTCGGCGCAGCAGTTCGGCCTCGGCAAACTTCTGCTGCCCTTCAAGCAACCGCGCCAGGTTTTTGCGGATAACCTGAGTGTCAGCATGGTCATTGCCCCGAACTTTCATCGTGGCTTGCAGGATTAGGCGGATTTGCTTCTCAGCTTCAGCATCCTTTCCCCGTTCGTAAAGACAGGCCGCCAGTTCATTGTGATGATGCAGTGTTTCGACCGTATCGGCTCCGAGTCGCTGCTCATGTTCATGAAAAATAAACCACCGTGTGCGCTCATACTCATCAAGCATGCCAAGATTCTTCTGAGCGTAGGCGATCCCCACCTGCAATGCCGCCCATAAAGAGAGATCCTTTTGAGTATTGATCTCAGTGACGGCCACGCTAAGATACTTGATTGCTGGCTCCCAAAGCTGTTGTTCCATCGCTGAATAGGCCGCTAAACGAAGAGAAGCAATCATGACATCGACCCGCCTAGGAGTAGATCGATGAGATTCATCACCAGAGGCAATAGCTAATTTTTCAGCCTCAGCAAAGGAACGTTGCGTAAAAAGAGCACGGGCCCGATTCAGCTTAGCGGACGTGGGTTCCTGAAGCTTTGACTCAGCCTCTTTTGCTAATGCTTTGGCAACGACTTCTGCTGCCACATTGAATTTAGCTGCCAATAAACTGCGCGCTCGAGTCAGGCGCTCATCCGCTTTGAGCCCTTCCGTTTGCAGCGTGTAGATTTCAGGAAAATCACGCAGGCAAGCACTGCCTAGATTCTCTTTTTCAGCTGCCTCAAGGCCGCCCAAGAGGAAGGGAAGCAGGCAGCAAATGATCATGACCGTAGCGCGGTTGATAGAAAACATGGAATTTCCACACACGATGTGTGCCAAGACTCTGGGCGTCAAGCTATGCCAGCGACTCCTGCATCCTCATACACCCCAGCATTTGACCACCTGCCGAATATCCCTACTATGACCAGCCATGAGCCAAGCTACTGCTATCACCCCTACCCGCGAAAAAGACTTTCCAGAATGGTATCAACAAGTCGTCCGCGCTGCCGATCTCGCTGAAAATTCAGAGGTCCGCGGCTGCATGGTCATCAAGCCTTGGGGCTATGGCCTGTGGGAGAACATCCAGAAGCAACTCGACCTCAAATTCAAGGAAACCGGCCACGTAAACGCCTATTTCCCACTCCTGATTCCTCTGAGCTACCTCGAAAAAGAAGCTCAACATGCCGAGGGGTTCGCCACTGAATGTGCCGTGGTCACACATCACCGCCTGGAAGCGCAGAAGCAACCTGACGGAACGGTCAAAATGATCCCAACAGGCAAACTCGAAGAACCCTTCGTCATACGCCCGACCTCCGAGACCATCATTGGCGCTGCTTTTGCCCGCTGGGTTCAGAGCTACCGCGATCTGCCTCTTTTAATCAATCAATGGGCCAACGTCATGCGCTGGGAAATGCGTCCGCGCTTATTCCTCCGCACCGCCGAATTCCTCTGGCAGGAAGGTCACACCGCTCACGAAACGGCGGAAGAAGCCATGACAGAAACCAAGCTTATGCATCAAGTGTATGCGGACTTTCTGACCAATCATTTGGCCATCCCAGTCATCCCTGGAGAGAAGACTGAAAACGAGCGCTTTCCTGGTGCCGTCAATACCTTCACGGTCGAGGCCATGGTGCAGGACCGTAAAGCTATTCAGGCAGGTACATCCCACTATCTAGGGCAAAACTTTGCCAAAGCCGCGAACATTCAGTTCCTAGGCCGTGACAATACCCGTCAGCTAGCGCATACGACCAGTTGGGGCGTCAGCACTCGTCTCATCGGCACTCTGATCATGGCGCATGGTGACGATGATGGCATTATCTTGCCACCACGCATGGCACCCCAGCAGATTGTCATTCTGCCAATTACGCCAAAGCCAGATACCCGCCAAGAAGTCATCGATGCCTGTGAGGCGCTGGCAAAAACGCTCCGCACCCAAACTTTTGCCGGCGAGCCTCTCCGCGTGCTCGTTGATAAACGTGATCTTCAAGGCGGAGCCAAAAACTGGGAATGGATCAAAAAAGGCGTTCCTCTGCGCATCGAGATGGGACCACGAGATATCGAAAGCCGCAGTGTCGCAGTTTGCCGTCGTGATCTTGGACCAAAAGCCAAGGAATTCACCCCGAAAGAAGACTTCCTCCGCAACGTCACCGATCTCCTTCAGGAAATTCAGGATGCGCTGCTCAAGCGCGCCACCGATCTTCGTGATGCGAACATGAAGAAGCTAGAAACCATGGAAGAATTCAAAGCCTTCTTTGCCGAAGGTGCTCCCGGTGGCTTTGCCCTGATGCACTGGGCTGGCAACAACGAGGAAGAGGACAAAATTGCCAAAGACATGCGCATCACCATCCGCTGTATCCCCATGAGTGATGAATTCGCAGAAGAAGGTAGCTGCTTCCTCACAGGCAAGCCAAGCAGCAAGAGGGTCATCTTTGCTCGCAGCTATTGATTATCTATGTCTGGGTTGTCTTCATTCATTGGCAAACTGCGCTTGCTGCGTGATCGATCGCAGTCTTGGCCTTATGTTGGCAGAGCCACCTTTGCGCTGGCTCTGACCACCATGATATTGCTGGCCACCCAAGGGCATCATCTGGACAACCCAGCGGATCTTGAGGGCTACCAAATCAGGGGCGGCAAGTTGATTGCCGAGGAAGGCGCGGCACCACCCGGACCTGTCTTAAAAGCCGTCTCGGTCTTGCTGCCCTACCTGAATGCATGGATGCTCGTGGGTGGAGTTGTTTACATTTTCATCCTGCTACGCCAGTGGGGTAATGTTCGAAAGCTTGTCTTCCCGACTTGGGTTGCCGCGGTTTCTGTCGCTTTTTGGCTGATTTGTTCAGACATTGCCCAGCATTTGGGTCCCATGCAAATGACGGAAATGGGCGAGCCCCCAGCTCTAGCTGCCTATTGGGTAAAACTCGTCCTACTTTTCATCGCAGGTATTTGTGTCCCCAGTTTACTGCATTTCTATCACCTCAGTAGCATCATGGATCGTTACACGCTGCGCACGTTTCTAGCTCCGCTGATCTTTTGCTTTGTCGCCTTCACCTCCCTGTGGTTGATCATGGATCTGCTGGACAATCTGAAAGACTTTCAGGAAGCCGAAGCCTCCTTAGGGCGTGTCATCCTTTTTTATGTCGGCATTCTGCCCGCCATTTTTGTCGAGGTCATGCCCGCAGCCATTCTGCTTTCCATTCTCTACACCCTGACTCGAATGTCGCGATCGAATGAACTCGTGGCCATGCTTGGCTTTGGTCGCAGCATCATGGAAATCCTCTCGCCGCTTTTTCTCACCGCCTTAGTCGTGGCGACCATCAGCATGGCGGCGAACTATTATTGGGCACCACGCGCTAAGGGTCAAAAACAAGCCGTGATGAGGGGACTGGAAGGCAAGCAAAAGGACAGCATCATGCAATCCTCCGTCATGTATCATGATCCACTTTCTCAGCGCATCTGGTTCATTTCCTCCGTCCCCTTCTCCATGAGAGACAGTCGCTTGCGCAGCATCCAAGTTCGTGAACAAGATGCCAAGGCCCAGCCTACTCGCGTGATCCATGCCGATTCTGCCACTTGGATTCCAGGCGGCATCTGGCGCTTCTTTGACGGCAAGGAAGTTCTTTATAAGGACGGCCAACCTGCCGAAATACGCCCTTTTCCCAAAAACGCCGAAGGCCGGCAACAGATCGACATCCGCCATTTTGAAGAGACTCCATGGAGCATGGTCAGCTATGCCCTAAAACCTGACTTTATGGGTGTTCCGGAGATCGTCTCCTATCTGAAAGCGCACCCCAAAGATCCACCTGCAAGACTCGCACCTTTTGCCGCTCACTACCATCACCGCTTTGCCATGCCTTGGCAGATCTTGGCCCTGACCCTAGTGGCTGCACCTTTGGGCATTGCCTATTCGCGCCGTGGTGCCGTGGGAGGGATTGCTGGCTCCATCTTCATCTTCTTTGTGCTGCTGTTCCTTAACAACCTCTGTCTGAATTTAGGCAAAGGCTTACACATCGCGCCATGGTTTAGCTCCTGGATACCGCACCTTCTATTCTGCTCGCTAGGGATCATTCTCCTTTATTACCGATCTCAGAATAAAGACCTCCCAAACTTATCACCTTTCAAGTTCTTTAAAAAGCCAGCCAAAATCGTCCGTGCCAGAAATCGTCAAGCCGCTTAAAACCACCTTTCCTCTTTAGCCATCAACCCGTCAAATGATTCAAAATTGGTCCATCCGCTCACGCTCACATCACTGCGCCCTATCGGAACGTCCTTTCATCGAAGGCGAAACTTTTCATACAGCCATCTATTTTGACACCAAAACAGGAGACTACCTGCGACGAGATGTGGGCCTAGATTCCTGGAAGCAAGAACTCAGCGAACGCAAACCCATCGCCTACTGGAAGACGCTTTATTCTCCGACTATCACGGAACAAAAACCTGAAGTCACCAGCAAAGAAAGCGCCATGGCACTGCTACAACGATTCATCGAAGAAGGCGATCCTAGCACTGAAAATGCCCGCTATATCCTTGCCCTGATGCTCGAACGGAAACGCATCCTCAGCAACACGGCCACCAAGGAAGTCGATGGCCAGCGCATGCTGTTTTACGAAAACAAAAAGACCGGCGAAGTCTTCATCGTGCGCGATCCCGAACTGCTCCTGAATGAACTGGCCAGCCTCCAAGATGAAGTTGCCATGCTCCTAGGCTTTGGTGGCCCAGCCGCTGAAGCCGCTAAAATGGCTGGCATGTCTTTCACACCAGAAGGCAAGCTGATGACCGCTAAGCCGGAAGAAGAACAAGCAAGCGAGCAAGCAACCGATGAACAAGAACTGAACCACTCTGAAAAACTACAGGAGGAACTCAGCATCGAGCATGAATCCGAAAAGAAGTTAGATTAGGACTGCTTTTCTGCATTCAGCTCACTGATCTGCGTATTGAGCGTGCAAAAATCATAAATGACACCAATTAGCAGACCTCCGCCGGTCAGCAGATAAAGCAAACCGGTCACCCATTTGCCCATGTAGAAACGATGAATGCCAAAAACGCCAAGGAAGGTCAAAAGCAGCCAAGCGACTGAGTATTCAATCGGACCAGCCACGAAGCGGCGGTCGGCGGCACGATCCATCCCAGGAATCAAAAAAAGGTCGATCAACCATCCGATGAGGAAGAAGCCACCCGTGAAGAACCACAGGATACCTGTTTTAGGTTTGCCGAAATAGAAGCGGTGAGCACCAGTAAATCCGAAGATCCAGAGAAGGTAGCCGATTAGGGTGTTGTGTGTGGAGGGAAGCGGGGAGTTATGCATAGCGACTGCACCCTGCTCTGATTTTCAGCATTAGCGATTCTAACTTTAGCCTCATTTTACACTTCACTTCCACTCCGGCTGACCACGACTCAAGCACTCACTCAGCCAACGAATCATGTCGGCGACAGACTCATATTTCTTCCGCAATGACGACACTCCCTGCCAGTCGATACGATTTCGCGGCGCCGCCATGGTGATGCGTTGCGACCGCAGCTTTTCCTGCACCTTCTCAAACTGATCCACACTCATGGCGTGAATCTCGCGTGAGGAAGGCAGATCATCTAACTGAGCCACATTGATTCCGAGGCTAGTGATACCCACACCAAACTGATGCCCAAGATTGCGCAGCGCATCAACAAGCGCTTCATCATTGAGTGGTTCCGCAATGATCAACTCGCTCTGCAACGTCCAGCGTGTGGCACTTAACGCCTGAAAAAACTCGGCGGCATAGTTTTCTAAAGTCAGTCCCAGCTTAAGCTGAATCCCCGTCAGAATCGTCTCAGGTCCACCGAGATGACGTCTGAGATCTAACATGGCCGAATCAAAACGGGTGCTGTCCTCAGCATTGGTATCTAGATCCCACTCCGCAGTGACCAAGTCAGGAATATCCCAGTGACCTTTAATCTCCAAAAAATCTCCCTGTCGGCCATTGAGCTGAAAGGGATACTGAGAGCGCAAGGAACACATGCGGCCGTAGATAGCCAGCAGACGCTGAAACCGCATCTGCATCTGGTCTTCATCAATCTCGCTACCCCCAAAGAGAAGTCGGCCAGAACTCTGCCCTACATTGACCCGCTTCAGACGCTGATAGTAACCCTGTCCCTGATCCACCTTGGCAATCGGCGACGTGGAATCGTACGAAAGAATGGAAAAATGATAGCGCAGAGTGGCATCGCTGTAATCGTCCCCAAGACGAAGGCGCACCAAGCGAATGAGCTCAGTTCCTTTAATAGCTTCTTCGGGATCGCCCGGCAGAATATCTGGCAGGATGTTTCGGAGTTGTTCGCGGAGGTTCATTCCAATATCAGGGCCTTTTGTCGTGTGGAGGATGCAAGAGACGGGCTATCAGGGTCAAGACTGAAAACTCGATCCGATTAAGCCTTAATGGAGTAAATTCGGCGGCGGCTATTGAGCCAGCGGACGCCGAACATATCCATTGTAGCGCGGAGTGCACGGTTCCCAAAACCATATTTGCTGACTCCATGAATGCGGGCCCGATGATTGACCGGCATTTCCGTCACCTTCCAGCCCATGCCACCAATGAGCGCCGGAATGAAACGATGCATCCCATGGAATAGCAGCAATGCCTCTCGACACTCGCGGCGCATGACTTTCAGCGTGCAGCCCGTGTCACGAACATTATCGCCGACAAAACGTGAACGCACACCATTAGCAATCCGACTTTGCAGGCGCTTGAAGGTTGTATCTTTGCGCTTGGCTCGATAACCACAGACTAGATCATAGCCTTCTTGGAGCTTACGAATCATTGCCGGAATATCCTGAGGATCGTTCTGCAAATCACCATCCAGAGTCACGATCACATCTCCTCGTGATTGATTAATCCCAGCATGCATGGCGGCGCTTTGACCTGCGTTCTTTTCAAACTCAAGAAGGCGAACCCGACTCCCACGCATCACTCGGCTTACCGTTGCATCCGTGCTTCCGTCATCGACTAGCACGATTTCATAATCCATGCCTTCCAGAGCCTGGGAGATCTGGGTCTGCAACTCAGCGACGTTGTCCTCCTCATTATACAATGGAACAACAATAGAAATGGCGGGAGAGGATGGCATGATTGGCAGCCTACATCAATCCAGCGCATGAATCCCGAGGCAAGCAGGAAGTTTTAAGGTCCCACCGTAATGATCTGCGGTGCCCGTCGGCGCACCCCGATGTAAACCGGTGACCTCTGAGCCTCCAGCCAGCGATGTTTAAAATTCAGCCGCGTATTTAGCGCAGCAAAGTGCCAAGGCCCATCCTCCGTCATCAGGCTGTATTGTAGCGCACGCCCGCCATCCAGCAACGTGGCGTGGGCAATGTCCAGTTTTCGAGCCAATTCCGAAACCTCACTGACATTCATCACGCCTCCGTCGCCAGAAAGCACAAAGACAATCGTGCCATCCCTCTTCATCCCAGCCAGCGAGCGGTAAGTGATCTTCGACCCATCAAACTGGCTATCCGGTTTCAGATCTACATACGAAAAGATCGTGTGATTCTTCATGACCGACGGATAACCTTGCGTTGCCTCCTCCATGGAGCCTGGCACCTCATCCAGCAAAGACTTCGGACCAAAGTACGGACGCCCTCCTTTCACAAAAAAGCAGCCGCTCCATTCCTTAAAAGCTGGATTCAGTTGCCTACTCTCATGGTAAACATACCCCAACGGCTTACCTGCTGGATCGCGAAAGTTAGCCGTAATGGCAAAAGCCAACTGATCCGTCGCTAAGCGCTCAGCCGCCGTTGTCACAGCAAACTTCGGCTTAAAGCTGGTCATGA
>CAMBPS010000115.1 GCA_945869675.1 Prosthecobacter debontii
AAGTGCTGGAGATGCATCATCGCCTAAAAAAAGATAGCCCCAGCGGAACCGCTCGCACCCTCGTCGAGATTCTCGCCGACGTGCGTGGTCTTGAGTATGACAGCGACTGCCGCCATGGTCGATTTGGCGATGTCGGTGCCCGCACCCCGAAAGAAATCGGCGTTCACGCCATCCGTGGTGGCGACGTCGTCGGCGATCACACCGTTGTCTTTGCCAATGTCGGCGAACGCGTCGAGCTCACCCACAAAGCCAGCAGCCGCGACACCTTCGCCGGCGGAGCCGTCCGCGCCGCCCGCTGGCTGGATGGCAAACCCGCAGGTCTCTATGACATGCAGGATGTCCTGGGACTGAAGTAGCAGCGGGAAGTTTGCGATGGTTGGCTGTTGTTTGCGATGGTTTACTTAGCCTACGAGTCCGCCAAACCACCGCAAACCACCGCAAACCACCGCAAACCACCGCAAACCACCGTGAACCACCGCAAACCACCGTGAACTTCTCTGCCGGCATCGCCATCGGCACCAATCTGGGTGATCGCCTACTGAACTTGCAGCACGGTTTGTCCATGCTCATCGAGCGTGTCCAGCCAACGGCCATCATTGCAGGCGCTTTGTATGAGACCGAGCCTGTGAATTGTGCGCCTGGCACGCAGGCCTTTTTAAACAGCGTTATCGAGATCGAAGCCGCCTGCACACCGCAAGAACTGCACGCCCATCTTCAGGCCATCGAACAGGCCATGGGCAGACCCGCTATTCGGGAACAAAACTCACCTCGCGCGCTGGATCTGGATGTTCTCTACGCAGGCGATTTTGTCAGTGACGATCCCCAGCTCATCGTACCTCACCCGCGTCTACACTTGCGGCGCTTTGTCCTCCAGCCGCTAGCCGACATCCGCCCCGACCTGACTCTACCGGGCCATTCGTTCAGCATCGCCCAACATCTCGCAGCTCTACAGGACGACCCCATGGAAGTTCGCCTTGTCACAAAAGACTGGATGAAGAACGGTTAAAGAACCGTTTCTTCTGACCATGCGCTTCATTGCCCTGCTTCTCGCCTTCCCTATCCTGTCTGTCGCGGCCACGCGCACGGAGCATGTCTTCATCATCAGTTTTGATGGCGGAAATCCCGCCATCATGCAGCAGGCCGAGATGCCGAATTTTAAGCGTCTTGCAGCCGAGGGAGCCTACACCTGGCAAGCTCGCACGATCCTACCCTCAAAGACCCTGCCCTCCCACACCGCCATGCTTACGGGCGTGGACATCGCCAAGCATCAGATCGATTGGAACGACTTCTTCCCCCTGCGCGGTCAAGTGAAGGTGCCCACCGTTTTCGAGCTTCTCAAAACCGCACAGCCCCAGGCTCAAACAGGCCTCTTCTGTGGGAAGATCAAATTCCGTCATCTCTGGAAACCCGAGACTCTAGACATCTTCAATTGTGGCAGCACCTACGGCCCCGAGCCTATTCCTGCCACCGAGGAAAAGAAGCTCGTCCCCGCCCAGCAAGTCACCGCACAGGCCATCCCCTACATCCTTGAAAATAAGCCTAGCCTCTGCTTCATCCACTTTCCAGATGCCGACAGCGCTGGCCACAAAAGCGGTTGGGGCTCAACTGAGCAAATGGAGGCCTTCAAAGTTTGCGATCAAGCTCTCGGCCAAATCCTCACCGCCATCGACAAAGCAGGCATTCGGGAAACCAGCACCCTCATCCTCACCGCCGACCACGGCGGCAGTCAAAAGAACCACTTTCAGCCCATCCCTTCAGACATCACCATCCCTTGGATCGCTTGGGGCAAAGGCGTCAAAAAGCAGCATTCCATTACCAAAGACAGCCTCTTCACCTTCGACACTGCCGCCACCTCCCTCTGGCTCCTCGGCGTTTCACTGCCTAACGAATTCGATGGTGAGCCGGTGTTTGAGGCGTTCGAGCTGTAAGCTGAAGGATACCTGCCTCAGACTAAAATCACCGAGTGATGCGGACCAGCGGAGTAGGAAGATGCTCGCTTGTGAGGTAAAGGGTTTCATTATCCTGGCCATAGCAGAGGGCTTCGCATTGACGGAGGAAGGGCGGCTCGATGAGCTGGGCGGAGCGGGCTAGTGCAGACTTTAAGGAGTCGCTAGGCTGGATTCGCCATTCGTGAATAAAGCTGTAAGTTCCAATGACTACTCGGCTGCCATCTGGAGCAAAGGCACCAGATGTGGTCTGGCTAGCATCCAGCGGACGCTTACCCAGATGGACACGGGGTGGGAAGTTCAAATCACAGAGTTTTTCCAGCACCATGGGGGCATCAGTGATCAATTTCTCAGGAAAGGCATAGACCGCTGACTGAGCCGTCTCGGTTTTAGTGACGATGTAAAGCCGCCGCGTCTGTGGATGCACCAGGAGGGTCTCGGCATTGTGGTGCCCGTCTGGATAGCTGGCATGATAAATTTTGGGTTCGTCAGAAAGGATCTCTTTATCGGCGTCCTCGGGGAGCTCAGGTTCAGGAATCTGATAAACCTGAAGGCTGGCACGGGCTAAAAGATTGTCACCACAATCGGCAACGTAAAGATTGGAATGCCCATCTGCATCTCGGGCTGAGGCCATGTCTTCCCAGTCAAAATTGACGGCGCGTGAGAGCCGCACTTTGGCGAGGGTTTGGCCACTTTGGTTAATAGCGTAAAGACAGGGATCACTGCCACTATCGTTATGCGTCCAGAAGATTTGGGGATCACGCAGGCTCTGGGTCAGCCCAGAGCTTTCATCGATCCGTTTATCCTTCAGAAGAGCCACAAGCTTGGCCTTCGTAGGTTCCGCCGCATTCCCTACAGAAGATAGGACCAACAGGCTGAGACAAAGGAAAGGTCGAATCATGAGCTCAACCCAGTGAAGGAGTCGGCCCAACAATCAGGCGATTGTAGTGCAGATTCACCCGATTCTGAAACCAGCGCCAAGTGCCCTGCGGTCGGCCACCGTCCATGAGGAAGTGAGGGCAGTTTTTATGCGGCACTTTGATGGACGGGCTGATACGTGGCCAATGATAATGGGGCACCACATGACTGAGCGGAATGCCATAAGTAAACATGAGAAAGGCGGCAAGGCGCGCGGTTTTATCAATGGTTAAACCAATATCGTTGCCATGATGCTCACACATCTCGATGCCGATGCTGTAGTTATTTCCAGGGCCGTCAAAATCGGCGTGCTCTCCTTGCTCACGACAAGGCAGGTGCTGGATGGCCACATTATCTTGGACAGTGAAATGCCAGGTGAGAAAGCCGATGCGATTGCCGCCGACACGCTTTGGGGCACGGAGTGCACCACGATTCAAAGCTTTAGCGTGATTGTAAGCATTGCCTGTGTAGTTCTGCGTACTGTGAATGGTAATGAAGCGCGGTTTCATGGGCCGGTAGATAGAGCGGCCGACTCGACCCGCTGGAATTAGATCCCGACGCAGTCCCACTTCTGCCAGCAACTGATTCGGGGTCACACGACCGAGCCGTGAGTCGAGATAACGGGATTCCCAGAGTGCAATGCGGCCACGATTCGTCTGCGTGGAACAAGCGGCGGCGATGACGGCGACCATTAACAAAGAGGGGATGGTAAAGCGGACCCAAGCTTTCTTCATGTTCCAGTATGCCGCCTTGTGTGGACTTTGCCAACTCTGAGCCTCTGAAAATTATTCCCGCCATGATTCCATCCCCCATGTCATGGGTTGACAGGCAGCGCGGAAGTCGTCTAGATGGCAACGCGGCACGAATTCTGCGTGCCTGTCATCCCAAAAAGGACACATGCATCAAGGGTCACTTATTCTTCTCCGATTCGCCGCGACTGCGGCAGCAGTCCTACTTTCTGCCTGCACTCAGATGTCCCTCCGGTCCCATAGCGCAGGCGACCTCAATACCAGAAACTACAGGGCCTCTCCTTATCCCGCAGCAATGCCATTGACGCAAACCGGGGCTTATGACGATCACAATTCTCAACCAGAAGTGGGACATCCCGTGCTCTTCGGTTCAAGAGCGCCAGCCATTCGTGCAGCATCCTACCTTTTGATCGATGCAGAAACAGGCAAGCATTTGGCCTCTCGGAGTTCAGAAACACCTCGTGCGGTGGCAAGCACGCAAAAGATCCTCACCGCACTGGTCGTGCTAGATGCGGGGAATCTGGATCAAAAAGTCACCGTACAGTCTTCTGACGTGCGAGTGGAGCCTACAGTGCTTGGCTTGCGACCCGGTGATAGTTACACTCGGAGGCACCTACTCTATGCCTTTCTCGTGAAAAGCTGCAATGACGTGGCCAATGTACTGGCCCGTGACAATGCAGGAAGCATCAGCGCTTTTGCCGCAAAGATGAATGCCAAGGCCCGCTCTCTTGGATGCACAAACAGCCAGTTCCGCAATCCTCACGGCCTGACCGTTTCTGGCCAATATTCCACAGCGCGTGACATGGCCCGCATCGCCATGGCCGCTTACCGCAACCCTGTGATCCGGGATGCCGTGCGCCGCCCCTACTACACCTTCACCCGCCGAGATGGTCGCACGGTCACGCTCAAAAGCACCAACGAGCTTCTGAGCCGAATGCCTGAATGTAATGGCCTGAAGACCGGCTACACAAATGCCAGCGGCCGCTGCCTGATCTCCTCTGCCTCCAGCCGTGGCCGTCATGTCATCCTCGTCCAACTCGGCACCAAAACGAAGTATATCTGGGATGACGCACGCCTGCTCATGAGCTGGGTTCTCTGAGCAATAACAGATAGAAAATCGCGGATGACGAAATCCAAAGCTTCGGCTGCAAGCTTCGGAAGTTTTGATCAAATGGTCTGAATCAGCACGTATGCTGTCTCCCGACCATGCGCCGACTTTTTATCGTTCTCCTTTGCCTCTTTCATCTCTCCCTTCTTGCCGAGCTACCGATAGAGAAGAAGATCATGTTTCTCGGAGATAGCATCACTCAGGGCGGAGCCTATGTGGAGATGATTGATGCCGCGCTCATCGCTCAACATCCAGAAGCCGACAAAGAAATCATCCCTCTTGGACTGAGCAGTGAAACCGTCTCCGGTCTCAGTGAGGAAGGCCACGCCGGCGGCAAATTCCCACGTCCCGATCTGCACGAACGTCTAGATCGAGCGCTAGAAAAAGCCAAACCACAATTAGTCTTTGCCTGTTATGGTATGAATGATGGCATTTATTTTCCTTTAAGTGCTGAGCGTTTCAAAGCCTTTCAAGACGGCATGAAAAAGCTGCATGATAAAGTCGTGGCAACCGGTGCGCGCATCGTTCATCTGACACCGCCTGTCTTTGATCCTGTGCCCATTAAAGTTAAAGTGCTGCCTGCTGGATTGGACAAGTATCCCACTCCGTATCAGGGCTACAACGACGTCCTGGATGCCTATAGCGACTGGCTTCTTAGCATGAAACAAAAAGGCTGGGAAGTGCTCGATATTCATGGCCCGATGAACGCGGCACTGGCAGAAAAACGGAAGGTAGATCCATCATTCACCTTCTCCAAAGATGGCATCCATCCCGGCACGGAAGGACACCTCATCATGGCCAGTGCCGTATTGAATGCTTGGGGCCTGAAAGCCAAAGCAGATGGTAGCCCAGAGCATATCCATAGTGCCGCTATCCTTAGCGTGATCAAACAAAAGCACTCCATTCTGCGCCCAGCCTGGCTCAGTCATGTCGGTCACAAGCGCCCAGGGAATGCCGCAGGTCTGCCAATCGACCAGGCATTGGTTAAAGCCGCTGCCTTCACCGCCGAAGCCAAGCGCTTAGCGCGCTCGGCCGAAATCACATTCCCGAAGCAAGCAGGTGAATGGAATGGCTATGCGAAACATGAACTCACCATCGCGGGAAAACAAGTTACCGTCGTGGCCCCGAAAGCTGCCGCTCCCGGCCGTCCATGGGTTTGGCATGGCGAGTTCTTCGGTCACAAACCAGCGCCCGACGTAGCTCTACTTGGCAAAGGTTTTCACATCGTCTACATGAAGATCAATGACATGCTCGGCAGTCCATCTGCCGTGCAACTTTGGAATCAATGCTATGCCACTCTGACCACGGACTATGCCTTCAGCACCAAGCCTGCACTCGTCGGACTGAGCCGCGGTGGTTTGTATTGCTACAATTGGGCCATTGCCAATCCAACCAAGGTCTCGTGCATCTACGGTGACGCCCCTGTCTGTGATTTTAAAAGCTGGCCCGGCGGCAAAGGTAAAGGCAAAGGCGATCCCAAAAACTGGTCGTTCGTTCTGAAGCTCTGGAACTTCAATAACGAAGGCGAAGCACTCGCCTACCTTGGCAACCCTGTGGACAATCTAGCCGCACTAGCGAAACATCAGGTGCCACTCCTGCATGTTTATGGGGATGCCGATGATGTCGTTCCAGCAGACGAAAACACAACTCTGCTAGCAAAACGCTATCAAGCACTGGGCGGTAACATCACGCTCATTGCCAAGCCTGGCGTAGGCCATCATCCCCATGGTTTGGAGGACTCGACACCGATCATCGAGTTCATTCTTAAACACGCCAAGTGAGTGTTATTCAATACGGTTGCGCATCATGTCCGCCACCTGCGCAAAGAATGGAATCATGATCTGCGCAGCTTCTGTGCTGATACTCACCTCCAGCATGGATTCCCCCATCAGCTTTAGCCACTGATCGCGTTCAGGCACGCCAATAGAAAATCCCATATGACGTCCGCGGAGACGAGGATGGCCACGCTCCTCAAGGTAGGTCTGCGGTCCCCCAAAACGATAGACGATGAAATCAGCCAACCGCTTTTCCGAGCCCTCCCAATCCTCCGGCGGATACATGACACCAATCAAGGCATCCGTTTTCACCCGCCAATAAAACGCCGCCACCATGGCGCGCAGCTTGAGTTCACCGACTTCGTGGTAGAGCGTATCAACAGTGATCATGGTAGAAAAACAATCCCTTAAAAAGCAAAGCCAACTGTAATATGCAACATGCCGCTGCCCTCACCCGTGCGGCGACTGATGTTGTGACCGTAATCAATGCGGATGGGGCCAAACGGCAGGTGGTAACGGAGGCCAGCACCAACAGCGGGACGAAAGTCTGAAGAGTAACTTAGCGGACTGCTATTATTTCCGCGACCCAGGCTGCCAATATCACCAAAGACGGCCAACTCGAGATTCGGAATCATTTCATAACTCAACTCGGCACTGGCAAAAAGTGCCGCCGTGCCCCCCAAGGGCGTGCCACCTTGAGTTAGAGGCCCAAGCTGCCGTTCCGCAAAGGCACGCACGCTATTCGGGCCACCATTGAAGACGCGTGAGTCAATGGGAATATCCTCGGCTGGCGCCCCCTGGATGCTCATCAAAGCTGCCCCAGAGGCAAAGCGGAATTTCTTGGTAATCGGTTTATACCAAGCGCCACGAAAATCTGTGCGCGCATAACTCACGCCAGAGCCCATGGCATCGACTGTTGTCTCAAGGCGGCCGCTGAAGAACCAACCTTTTTTGGGCAGCACGACACTGTCACGATGATCCATCAAAAAGCTCATGCCTACAGATGTCAGCGTATAGACATCAGGCCCGATTTCTGCCGGTGTCAGCACGTCGGTCGAGACGGTGTTAATCGAGGCACCAGCAAAAAGTGTGTATGAAAAGTAGCGGCTGACACGACGAGATAATTCGAGATTCAGGCTGGTGCCATAACGTGCATATTCAAAGAGATTGAAACTCTCCACGGAAAGTCCGGCGCTCCCTGAATAAGTTGAGTTCAGAAAGGCGGGGTCTTTGAGCTTGATCGAACCCAGTGGCCCTGCGGCGCTCCAATTCAACTCAGCTGCAAGCGTGTTCCCGTTGTCGCGCAGATTGGTATTTTTGTAAGTGATGCCGATTTGTGGGCCTAAAAAGGTATCAAAGCCAACTTCAAAACCTAGCGTTTTTGGCTTTGTCTCCTCACCTGTCATGCGTAAATCTGTGAGTGGCGCAGAGGCTTCTACAGCGCTCCGCTTCGCATCCACGGCTAAATGTGATTTAGTCCCCGTCCTGATCTCCTCCACATCCAGGAGCGCAAACATGCCCGTATCCAGGGCACGACGAAAGTTTAAATCCAGATCAACTGAAGAATACATCTTTCCTTCCAGAGCACGAAAGCCTGCTTTTAAAACGCGCTTAGAACCACGACTAAAACCGTCATGCGTAACCATCTGATTCACACGGTAGCGCAAGCCAGGCAACATCTGCAATTGGACATCGACCATACCTCCTTGGCTGCCAAGCTGGTAGTTAGACGTGGTATCGGCATCCAACCATCCTTGTTCGTGAGCAATACTGGTAAGCTGTGACTCAATCTGCTGCACCCTTGCTTCATTGAATGGACCACCACTGACGCTGGCAACTATTTCACGGCAGGCTTTTTCAAGCTGCGGTGGCGATCCAGTGAAGCTGATCTCGCCAAAACTAAAGGCAGGTCCTGCTTTCACTTCCAGAGCTAAATCACGTCGTCCTTCTAAGTCGGCGTTTGCGGCAGGCAGAAGTGTGGTTTCAGCCAATAAATAGCCTGAGGACCGGAGGCGACGCTGCAGGAGTGAGGCACCTATGGTCAGATCTCCCGCGACCCAAACGGGGTTCTCTTTATCAGCGCCTTCTTTTTCGATACTCGGGCGCAACAAGAATTTCCGCATCTCTTCGGGCGGCAACACTTTATCGCCCTTCCAAGTCAAAGATCCGACACGTGTTTGTGCTCCCGGAGTTATGACAATGAGGATCGTATTGCCTTTCAGATCCCAGCGTGTGGTCGCCTCAGGCCAGCCACCACCGATGTATTGCTGCCGACTGAAAAAGGCTAAGTCATCTGCCAAGGGCTCAGTGGGAGTAGTTTGTCGAGCCAAGGTGATCTGATCCTTCAGCATCGGACCGAGGGTTTGCCAGGCCACTTCATCCACACCTTCAACGATCACAGTGATCCCACCTACAGTTAACGTGTGCGTATTGCTCACCGGAGCGGCGGCTTGTAAAACGCAGACATGCAGTCCCCAGAGCACTGCGCTAAGGCAGCAGAGAAGGGAAACTGTTTGTCGATAAGGATGCATGAACTTTCGCCTCGCCTTTAAAGGAGTCTTTGTCAATCTGGCCGAGTAGGTCAATGAACGCATCTTCCAGCCTGCGCTCCTCACGATGGAAATACATGATGAGCAATCCATCAGCAATCATACGCTTCAGATCACCTGCAATAGCTGCCTCGTCCACAAACTTTAGGCGCAGCTTAATACCGCTCTTTGTCTCCTCCGCCACTTCCATTAAGGGTGCCGTCAGAGCCCACTCCTGAGCCCATCGATAAGAGGTTTCGCCACATTTGAACAGCTGCCTAGTAAACGCCTTTCTCCAGCGACTAACCGACCAGCATCAGACATTTTCTTCGTCCTATCGCAATGCCACGCTTCAAGTCAATTCAGCGACCTCTTCAAGGTTACAGCCCTTCTCTACCACTTGTGGACAAATTGACTTGATGCATTTGATGCCAACAATAGGTCCAGTCTTATCATTCAGCAGAATGATGAAGTTTGGCTTAACACGCCAGCCATCAAAAATTACTTCTTGTAAAAACAAAGATTCAATCTACCGAGGGGCTCCAACATTTAATGTCACGCCTATCACAGATCCTTGTTGTCGCAGCCTTGGTGGTCTCCATCGGGCTGCACTGGGCTGTGCTGCAATCAGCGGCTTGGGTGGGCATGGCAGTAGCTTATTCCGTTGAAAAAGGTTCTATCACGGAAGGTCTGAGCGACACTTTTGATGGCAATCACCCCTGCCTCCTATGTAAGGCAGTCGATGAAGGCAAAAAGGGTAAAGAAAAGACGGAAGTTAAGAGCCCAATCAAAAAGATTCAGATGCTGACCGTTCGTCACATCAGCTTCATTTCTCCTCAGGGTGATTCCATCAGCTACTCTTCCCTTGATGAGCGTCCGGCGATGAGGGAGAGTGTGCCACTGATAGGCCCCCCGAGGCAAAGCTAGTCTAACCAACAAAGACTGGATCATCTCGTGCATCGTGCCCTTTTGGCATGTGAGACACGAGTATTGTAACATACCCTTAACCATCGGGATTGCCCTGCCATGAAGGCAGTGCCCCACGCGACTCATTATCATGAAAAATTTTTCGACTTATTGGATCTTCTGCACCCTCATTGGCGCATCACTACCCCTGACTGCACAGCAGTCCATTCCCTCCACACTGCCTCCGATCATTATCACGGCAGAAACCGATAAAAAAGAACCACTCACCGTTCCAAGTTTAAACACTCGGCGCGAACAAATCAATGCAACAACTCCGGGCGGTGTCTCTGTCATTGACGCAGAAGACTACAAACGAGGCCGCGCCTCCACGCTCAAGGATGCTTTGGACTATGCCCCTGGAGTCTTTATCCAACCGCGCTTTGGTGCCGAAGAGTCACGCCTTTCCATCCGTGGCTCAGGGATCCAGCGCACCTTTCATGGTCGTGGTATCAAGTTGATGCAAGATGGGGCGCCTCTCAATCTTGCAGACGGTGGTTTTGATATGCAGGCTATTGAACCACTATCGGCACGCTATATCGAAGTCTATCGCGGAGCCAATGGCCTGCAATATGGCTCAACCACGCTTGGCGGTGCGGTTAACTTTGTCTCGCGAACAGGTTATGATGCGGCCCCTCTTCAGGCGCGCATTGAAGTCGGGAGTTTCGACACCATCCGCAGCCAGATCAGCTCCGGGGCCGTCGTCGGGAAAACCGATTATTACTTCAGTGCCAGTTCAAACTTTAGTGATGGTTTCCGCGATTACAGCCAGCAGTCTAGCCAGCGCATCTTTACCAACGTCGGTTATCGCCTCAGTGATGACATTGAGACACGATTCTATGTCACCTATGTAGATTCTGATTCCGAACTACCTGGCGCTGTGACAAAGAATCAATTCCAAAATAACCCACAACAGGCTAATGCAGGTAATTTGGCATTAAAGCAAAAGCGTGACTTTCAACTCTTCCGGGTTGCCAATAAGACAACATTCAGTGATGGGGAGGCTCAGTCGCTAACTGTAAGCACATTCTGGTCCTGGAAAGATCTGGATCATCCTATTTTTCAAGTGATCGACCAGCTTTCCAATGATCTCGGCATCGATGTCCGCTATGATAATACAGCCACCCTCTTGGGTCATGAAAATCATTTCACTGCAGGTGTCGGTTACGTGTATGGCACCGCACAAGACA
>CAMBPS010000116.1 GCA_945869675.1 Prosthecobacter debontii
CTGCTCTTAATCAACAGGCCTTCCCCATTCATGCTTCGTAAATTCACAGCTCTCGTTTTAGTCTCTGCTGCTGCCGCTCTGTTGGTCTTGGCTCTGCGTCAGGCTCCAAGCACTGACCGCTCTCTCATGGTTTATTGCGCGGCAGGCATGAAGCAGCCTGTGGAGCAAATCGCGCTTCAGTTTGAGAAAGAGTCAGGGACTCGGATCGAGCTTCAATTCGGTGGCACAGGTACGCTTTTGTCACAGTTACGAATTGCAAAAAAAGGGGATCTTTTTATCGCAGCAGATGAGAGCTCTCTTGAGGAAGCCAGGAAGTTGGGTGTGATCGAGGAGAGTCTCTCCTTAACTGAGCAGCATCCCGTCATTGCCGTTGCCAAAGGCAATCCTAAAGGTTTACAAACCTTGGCTGATCTTAGACGGCCCGATATTAGGCTGGCTCTACCCAATCCTGAGGCCGCCAGTATAGGAAAGGTCGCAAAAAAGCTGCTCGGCAATCAATGGGAAGCTTTGGCTGCAACGGCTGCTGTGATGAAACCCACGGTCACAGAGATAGCTGCCGATGTGAAGCTGGGGGCTAGCGATGCTGCTTTGGTTTGGGATAGCACCGTGCCACAATTTGAAGGGCTAGAAATGATCCAAGTGACGCAGCTTTCGGCTCATGCTGAAAAGGTGAGCGCCGGCGTTTTAAAGTCGGCCGCAAGTTCTGTGGAGGCTTTGAAATTTGCTCGTTACCTTGCCGCGCCAGACAAGGGCGGGGCTATCTTTCAGAAGCAAGGCTTTCAGATCGTCGCAGGTGATCGCTGGGTCGAGAAGCCTGAACTCATTCTTTACAGTGGAGGTGTCAATCGTCCCGCTATCGAGGGTTTGGTTCAGGAGTTTGCGAGTCGTGAGGGTATCAGTGTTACGACCGTTTTTAATGGTTGTGGTATTCTCTGCGCCGCGATGAAAACGATGAAAGACAGCACGTCGCCGAAGTTTCCTGATGTCTATTATGCCTGTGATGTCTGTTTTGTGCCGCCAGTGGCAGAGCACTTTCCTGAGGCTGTCTTGCTAACAGAAGCCGAGATTGTTATTGCTGTCCCAAGGGGTAATCTGAAAGGAATTCACACACTGGCTGACCTAGCTCAATCAGGGCTTCGAGTTGGGCTATGCAATGCTGAGCAGTCCACCTTGGGATTCATGACGGCAGGCATTCTGCGCAGCATGAATCTCTTTGATAGCGTCAGTAAAAACGCTTCCAGTCAAGTGCCAACAGGAGACTTCTTGGTCAATCAGCTCCGCACCGGTTCGCTAGATGCTGCGGTTGTTTATCGAACCAACATTCAAAAGCAGCTAGAGCACTTTGAAGCCATTGCCTTGCCGGCAGATAAGGCTAAAGCGGTGCAACCATTTGCCGTTCGTAAAGACTCACCCAACCGCGAATTGGGCAAGCGTCTTCTTGCCTATCTGTGTGCTCACAAGGAAAGTTTTGAGAAAGCTGGCTTTGTCTGGCGAGGAGATAGTGCGCCAGTCAAGAGCGCCGAGCTTGAGATTCCTGATTACCTCAAGCAGAAGTAAGTCATGCCTGCGCTCGCCATTCTGATTCTCATTCTATCACTCAGTGCCTGTCGTCCAGCAGATACCGGTGCTTTAGCAATAGAGCCTCCTAATGTCCTGCCAACTTCAGTTCAAGAACTGACTCCTGATCAGGTCCTCAACTTGATGCAAAGCACGCCTGATATGGTGATTCTTGATGCGCGCGAAGAATGGGAGATTAAACAAAATGGACGTATCGCAGATGCTCTATATGTCGATTATTTAAATGGGGGGCGATTTACTGAGAATACGGCCAAACTTGATCCGAAGAAGCCGACGTTGATATACTGTGCGATTGGAGAACGCTCTCGTCTTGGGGCTGCTATTCTTGCCAAAAAAGGCTTCACTCAGCTTTCGGTTCTTTCGGGTGGCTTTGAGGCTTGGTTGACTCAAGGGAAGCCCGTTCAGAAATAGAATTAGCCGGCATGAGGCCTGGCACGCTGCCGAAGCCGTAAATAGATACTTTGCCATCAGCTTTGGGAATTGTCAGATTAAAGACACTGACTCCTCTGCGCTTTTGCCCCTCATAAGAGCGCCCATCGCTAGCTCCAAAGATCACCGGCTTTTTGGTGATCTTATGCTTGCCCAAATAAAGCATCACATGAGTTATGGGGAGGCTTCTCTCCGTCGCTTCATACGTTCCTGACCAGAAAATTAAATCTCCGGGTTTTAATGCGGCAAATGCTGCATGTGTTAGTGAATCAGCCTTGTCTGTCCGATTAAGTGTCCCATTGTCCTGCAGCCACTGGCCCATTTCATCGGACTGACGTGGCGTGTGTTTTAAACCTTGCTTGATGAGCAAATGATAGATTGTCCCAGAGCAGTCCATACCACCAAGTTTTGGATCACTAGAACTAAAAACATAAGAGAGATTTAATTTTGTCAGTTTCAAGGCGTCTTGGATCAATGATTTAATGGTTTCCGGTTGCTCATCAAAGTCCGCAAGGTCCGTTGTCTCTAGACTGGTAACCGCAGCTGGCTTGCGCACTTCTTCTGCGTTAGCCGTATGGATGCAGGTGAGGATTGCACAAAGAGAAGCAATGTGACGGATCATGATCCTATGTTGAAGGTATTACTGGCTCGGTGCACCTCGTGATTGTCAATCATAAAACGCGGCAAAACCTGAAGAAGCAAGAGGAAATGCTGAATGAAGATGGCTGGGAGCCAGCGTTTAATGAAGTCTTATGAATCGCCGTCACTTCATCCAAACCTTGTCTGCTCTCGTCGCTGCGCCGGCATTAGCTAGTGAGAAAGCCTGGAAGCTCAACTACATGTTGGCTTCCTCCATGTACGGGAATTTGCCACTGGCGGAAATTTTACCTGAAGTGAAGAAAACGGGTGCTGCAGGGATCGAACTATGGCCGATGAAGCATGGCACTCAGCGTGAGGAGTTGGATCAAATAGGAATTGAGAAATTTGCGTCGATGCTCAAGGCGCATGACATCAGCTTCGGTGGCTCCACACGTTACGATCTGGGCCCGTTTAAATTAATGGCAGAAATTAAACTAATGAAGCAATTGGGTGGAAACTTCATTGTAACCGGAGGCGCGGGGGATTGGAAGGACATCTCTTCCGCGCAATTGAAAACTAATGTGAAGCAATTTGTCGAAAAGATGAAGCCTCATGCCGCACTAGCCGCGGAACATGATGTTGTCATTGCCATTGAGAATCATATCAATAACCTTATTGATACCCCAGACTCATTGCGCTGGCTGGCAGATGATATTCGCTCTATTCCTGGAATTGGAATCGCTCTTGCGCCTTATCATCTTCCACAAGAAAGTGCCCTGCTCGCTGATTTGATCAAGCACATTGATGCCAAAATGACCCTATTTTATGCTTGGGAGCATGGTCTGGGCTGCATGAAACCCATGCCAAAAGAAGAGGAACTTCAGCAAATGCCGGGTCGCGGTAAGCTTGATTGGAAACCATTGATTTCTGCTCTTAAAGAAATCAACTTTACAGGTCCAACGGAAATCTTCATGCATCCCACGCCACGCGGCATCCCTATCCTACCAACAGCGGCAGAAACCACAGCAGAGATCATTCGTGCTAGGCAGCATCTGGACAGTCTCATCTAATCCCCACTCTACTTTTTTCATCCTTCAATAACACAACTAAACATGAACCCTCCTGTTCTTCTCATCATTGGCGATGCCACCGAAACCGTCGACACACTGTATCCTTTTTATCGACTCATCGAAGCCGGTTATCAGCCCATTGTCGCGGCTCCGGAAAAACGGAAATATCAAATGGTGCTTCATGAGGTGAAGCCTGGCTGGACCATCACCAAGGAGTGGGAGGGCTACAGCATCAATGCCGACATTACCTTTGCTGACATCAAACCTGAGGAGTATGTAGGCATCTTTTTCAGTGGCGGCCGCGCCCCAGAATACATTCGTGAAGATGCCGATCTCATCCGACTCACAAAGTGGTTTTGGGAGAATGAAAAACCCTGTGCCAGTGTGTGTCACGGTGTCGAGATTCCAGCCCGTGCAGACATTGTCAAGGGGCTCCGCATGGCCACTGTGGCCAAGTGCAAGTTCGATCTGGAGATTTGCGGTGGCATCTACGTTAATGAACCTTGTGTGATTGATCAGCATATGTATTCAGGCCGAACTTATCATGACAGTGGTCATTTTATTGGCCCTTGGATTAAAGCTCTCGATGCCGAGCGTGCGAAAATGGGACTGTGAAAATTAAGGTTGAATAAATCCTAATGACGAAAGAATCTCAAAGGCTGCAATCCGAGTTTGCCGTTGTTCGTCATTCGAGCTTCGGCATTCGTCATTGCGCGTTGTCATTGATACTAATGGCTTTAAGTATCTGCTCAGCGCGTGCCCATCCCTTGCAGGCTGAAGCGATCAATCACACCTATGTATTTAATTTTGATCAATTTTTCCTTCCGGAAGATCCTGACGAGCACGTGATTGAAGGAGGATATCTTTTGATGGCAGAGTTGAACTGCACAGCTTGTCATCGTGTTCCGGAGACTTGGAAGGAACGCCTTTCTGCCAAGCCTGGACCTGATCTCAGTGCAGTTGGCTCAAGGTTGGATGCGGATGCTCTTTGGCTCATGGTGCGTAGTCCGCAGCACCGAAAGAAAGGCACGCAAATGCCAGGCCTTTTTTCCGGTGAGGATGGTGATGCGGAAAAGGTTGAAGCGCTGACGGAGTATCTCAGCTCATTAACAAAGCCTGCTAGGCTGCTACCAAAGGCTGACCTTGCTCGAGGTAAGGAACTCTATCATAAAGTCGGCTGCGTCGCTTGTCACGAACCCGCCACCGACTATCGCCCCGAAAAATTGTCGGCTGAAATGAGCGTTGAAAAACCGGGCCTTGCTTCAGTGCCACTTGCCTTGGCGGATTCATATCAACTCAATGAGCTAGCTCACTTTCTTCATAATCCGCTTTTACTTCGCCCCTCAGGTCGGATGCCTAACATGAATTTAACGGAGCAGGAGGCCTCAGACATTGCCGGCTATCTTCACAGTGGAAGAACTCCTGAGCAAGCCAGTGAACGTGCGGCTTTAAAGGTCGTCCACCAAGGTGTCGAAAAAGGAAGAACACTCTTTACCCAAATGAACTGTGTGGCCTGTCATCAAACTGAGCCTAAACTAGGTAAGGCGATTGCCGCTAAATCGGTGGTAGAGTTGAAGCTCAAAGCAGGTTGTCTATCCGAGAAGCCAACTTCAGGCATCCCACGCTATGACCTCAACGATTTTCAGAAACGGGCACTCAGCTTGGCGATAACCTCTATTCAGAAAAAAACAGCGTCAGTTTTGACGGGCCTGCAAAAAGTGGACTGGCAGATGACTCGCCTGAACTGTTATGCCTGCCATGACCGCAATGGCAAAGGCGGCCCTGAAGATTCGCGGGCTGCGTATTTCGGCTCCAATGATGGGAGTGCCGAATCACTCGGTGAACTGGCGCATCTACCCCCAAATCTTGACAATGTGGGTCGTAAGTTGACTCGAGGCTGGTTACAAAAAATACTCTATGGCCAAGGCGGCAGCGTGCGCCCGAACATGGATACGAGAATGCCAAATTTCGGCCAAGCGCAGACGGAAATGTTGGTCGATCTCCTGCCTGAAACCGACAAGCGTGAAACGCCTGTTACCATGGATATTAGCGGTTTGCAGAAGCATCATCGAGCTGAGATTGGGCGTGGCTTGATGGGTGCCAAGGGACTGGCCTGCATCGCCTGTCATGGTTTGAAAGATCGCAAGTCACTTGGGCCTCCGGTGATTCGCCTTACCCATACAGTGGACCGCTTGCAGCCTGAGTATTTTAAGGAACTCCTGCTTAATCCACAGGCCACCCAAGTCGGCACCATGATGCCGCCCATGTTCATCGGTCGGAAGAAAGCCGATCAAGAAATTGAATCTATCTGGACCTACTTGAAGGAGATCGAAGGTCAGCCCTTACCTGAAGGATTGCTTTCAACGGAGGACTTTGAGTTAAAACCGGAAAAAGTGGGAAGGCCGATCATTTTTAGAAGCTTCATTGAAGGGGCCGGAAGTCATGCTATCGCTGTTGGTTTTTCGGAAGGTATTCATGCTGCTTTTGATTCTGTGGAGTGTCGCTGGGTATTTATTTGGAAGGGACGTTTCCTTGATGCTATGAGTAACTGGCAGAGCCGCGAGATGGTTCCGATCAAGCCGCTTGGCAGCGATTTGAAAAATTTACCCAAAGCCTCAGGTGTTCGAGAATTTAGTGGTTATCGCCTGAGTAAAGAAGGTGTTCCGACGATGCTGTATTTACTCAATGGTCTGTCAGTGGAAGACACGCTACGACCTATAGATGGGCACTTCGAGCGCGTCATAAAAATCAATGGCCAAGAGTCCAAGGAGGTGCTTTCATGGTAAAAGTAATTGTTATTTTTGCATGCTTGTTTCTCGGTTACCCGCTCTTTGCCCAAGACCAGTCGGATTACTATCGCACAGTGACTTTGGAGACCCCTCCTGGGGTTAATATGGAGGCCAGTGGGTTGGCTATGATGCCTGACGGGAAGCTTGCTGTTTCCATACGTAAAGGTGAAGTTTGGATCATCCGGAATCCAAGCGCTGAGCCACCTACAGTCGCTAATCTGGGCTACAAGCTCTTCGCTTCAGGGATGCATGAGATTCTCGGTCTAGCCTATCATGAGGGCGATCTCTATGTCACTCAGCGCAGTGAGGTGACGAGGCTGCGTGATACCAATGGCGATGGCAATGCTGACGAATACTACTCAGCCACTAAAGGCTGGGGGGTCTCAGGTGCCTACCATGAGTATGCCTACGGCCCCGTATTTGATCGGGATGGGAATATGTATAACACACTGAATTGCACCATGGGCAAAACTTGGCAGGGTGCTGGTGCTGAAGCCAAGCATCCCCTGTGGCGCGGATGGAGCACCATTACTCCCAAAGGTTCTCATACGGCCACTGGTTTTAGTGCAGGATTCCGCAGTCCTTGCGGCATTGGTCTGAATGCTGAAGGTGATGTTTTCGGAACTGATCAGCAAGGTAACTGGATTCCTACCAGTCCCATCATGCACATACGCAAAGGAGCCTTTTTTGGCCATGCCGACTCTCTCGCTGATGCTAGACGTCCGGGATCGCCTGTCGCACCTCCTGCCAAGTTGCTCGACGGTATTACTGTTGCCCAGGCCGTCACTGACGTGCCTGGTTATTGTCTGCCTGCTGTCTGGCTACCTTATGTGAAATTTGGTCAAAGTACCACGGGTCTGCGCTGTGATCTCACGAGCGGAAAGTTTGGTCCCTTTGAGAAACAAATGTTCGTTGGTGAGTTCGTTCTCTCTGGGGTCAATCGTGTGTTCATGGAAAAGGTCGGTGGTGAGTATCAAGGTGCCTGTTTCCCTTTTGTGAGTGGGCTGCAAAGCGCTACGCTCACTCTGAACTTCCTCATGGATGGAAGTATGATCGTAGGACAATCCAATCGTGGCTGGAATAGCTATGGTAATCGCTCCTTTGGGCTTCAGCGTCTCGTTCCTACGGGTAAGTTGCCACTTGAAGTGCTTAAGTTAGAGGCGCTCAAAGATGGCTTTAAATTCACCTTTACGCAGCCTATTCATTCGACCGACTGGTCACAGACTAGGGCGCAGAGTTACACCTACCTTTTAACCGCAAAGTATGGCAGCCCCGAAGTTGATCCTCAGGCGCTGCAACTTAGCGACTGGAGCCTCTCAAAAGATGGTCTGATACTCACGGTCAGATGTGCCAATTTGCGTGCAGGTTATGTGCACGAATTTGAACTGCCTGAACTCCGCAGTCTGAAAGGCCAGAAAATCTGGCACCGCCTCTGTGCCTACACGCTCAACCGCATTCCTTGAATTTGCCGCTTAGCACCGGCTCTGTCATGCGCTATTGAATGACGCCTTGATCCTATTGCCATCTTCAGGCGCAGCGATGAATGAGCCTAGCGATCCAAGTTCCATGATGTTTTTCGATCAGACAACCATCTTTTTTCTAGCTCCAAGGTCTTTGTTATAAATAGCTCCCGTTTATCATGACCTCTCGCTAATGAACTGAGGCAGTTTAAGCCTAGATTCAGGCATGGCTGACCGCCGATTTGCATCCATCATTGATTCCACAAGGCTTTTCGCCTCTCGGGCGGTGTCACCCAAGACACAGCCGCTTCGTGTCGAAGAAGCCTTGTGAAACCAAGCCCTGGCACAACTCAACGATCTTCCATTCCCGGATCTAGGTTAAGAGGTCATTTTATCAAGAATTCTAAATAGGCGCTGTATCGATTGACAAAGAGCTGCTCACGTCGCGTATAATTTCTCAATGTTTTCCTTCGATCCTTCCGCACACGCACTTAGTGTCAATCGTCGCACGTTTCTTTCCCAGTCTGCTTACGGGCTGGGCGGAATGGCTTTGGCGTCACTCATGACGGAAGCGCAGGGGGGGATCGCTGGAGCCATGCTAAAACCGCATCTGCCCGTGAAAGCCAAGCGTGTGATTTTCCTCTGCATGGCGGGTGGACCGTCGCATCTAGAGACTTTTGATTGGAAGCCGAAGCTCAAGGAGTTGGATGGCAAAGCATTTCCAGATTCGTTCACGAAAGGTCAGCAGCTTGCTCAGTTGCAAGGGGCTGAACTCAAGGCTCGGGGGGCCTTTTGCGGTTTCAAGAAATGGGGCCAGAGTGGTCAGGAAATTTCAGAGTTGTTTCCACATCTCGGCAGTGTCGCGGATGATTTGTGCATCATCCGATCCATGAAGACAGAACAGATCAATCATGACACGGCTCATGCCTTCATGAATACCGGTAGCATTATCAAGGGTAGGCCTAGTATGGGCTCTTGGCTGCTGTATGGTCTTGGCTGTGAGACGAGTGATCTGCCTGGCTTTGTCGTGCTGACTTCGGCAGGAAAAACGGGTCAGCAGCCCGTGTCAGCTCGTCAGTGGTCGGCCGGTGTTCTTCCCAGCAAGTATCAGGGTATTCAATTTCAGGCCAAGGGTCAACCAGTGCATTATTTAGGTAGCCCAGATGGGGTCTGTCAAAGCACTCAACGGCAGGTGGTGGATGAGGTGAAACGACTGAATGGCATTTTAGCGGAAGAGAAACTGGACCCCGAGATTCAGACCCGTATTGCCCAGTATGAAATGGCTTTTAAAATGCAGTCCAGCGTGCCGGATCTCATGGATATGCAGAGTGAGCCTCAACACATCCTCGATATGTATGGCGTGAAACAGCCTGGTGACGGAAGTTTTGCCTCTAATTGTCTACTGGCACGCAAGATGGCTGAGCGCGGCACAAGGATGATACAGCTTTATCATCGCGCTTGGGATCACCACGGCGGTATTGTCGATGGCATGAAATCAGCGGCGCTTGATGTCGATCAGGCGACCGCTGCACTCATTCGTGATCTTAAACAGCGTGGAATGCTGGAAGACACTCTGATTTTATGGGGGGGTGAATTTGGTCGAACTCCGATGGGGCAGGGGACTGGACGCGACCATCATATCCTTGCCTTTAACGTTTTTATGGCTGGTGGTGGTGTAAAGCCAGGTTTCAGCTACGGGGCCACAGACGAGTTAGGCTACCGCTCGGTGGAAGACATTGTCCATGTCCACGATTTGCACGCCACCATGCTGCATTTGCTGGGCATTGATCACAAGCGTTTGACCGTCAAATTTCAAGGTCTCGATGTGCGTTTGACCGGTGTCGCTGGAAATCTAATTAAAAAAGTGCTGGCTTAGCCCATATGTCTTCATTTCCCCTTTGAAAATCGGTAGCGCGAGTTTCCTTTGCACCTCACAAAAGCATCCGCAAGGCTGAGAGTCCGCTCAGGAAGCTTGAATCGCCGTTCTAGGATAAAAGTGCCAAGGGCAGTGATTAGAGAGATAATAAGGTAATCAGGAGCAGAGACCCAGAAGACCGACTGAAGGCCAAGACACAGATCCCTGATGGTGCCGCCACCGAGAGCTGTGGCTAGCGCCAGCATAATGGCCTCAAAAAAAGCCTATGTGCTTTCCATTGGTTGCCAGCACACCTGAAATGGTGCATCCCGCACAAGCGGCATACTTGATCCAGAGAGGCATAGGTCAGTAACCCGTTGATTAATGCGCTGCTTCAGCCTTCTTTTCAGGGGCATGCGATGGCGCGTCAACTTTAGCATGATCTGCTGGTTTGGCGTGTTCGTCATGCTTTGCGTCGCCGTGGTCTTTGTGCATGCCTTCATGGAGAACCTGAGTCTTTTCCCAGGAATGTTTGCCGCAGGAAGTAGCAGTGATGATGAGAGCTGCAGTGGCGAAGGCTATGAAGGCGGTCTTTTTCATGAGGGGTAAAAGAGGAGTCCGTCATCGTAGAAGCAGAAAGTCTTCGTGCAATGGTCTTTTCAGATCGAATGCTCTCTCTGGATGAAAATTATCGCTGCGCTTCGAACAGCTCGGTTGTGCCTTTACTCGGTGAGAAATCAGAGCATCGTCGGACCTTGTGGGCACGAAAAAGCGACCGGTGACGGAGAAAAAGAAAGGCGGATGTCTGAGAACGCTCTTGCTGGCATTGCTGGCAGGGGGGCTTTTCACGTGGGGTTTTGCAGAGGTTTTTTATAATGTCGGTAGCAATCTGGTGGCGGTCAGCGTCCGGGATTCCAAGGCGATTCTGCAAGTGTGGAACCGCAAGAGTGTGTGGCGTAAAGTCGGGACCCTGACGCCCGGAGACATGAGCCAATCATTGATCGAGAGGCACTCGGAGCCTGGACTGAAGTGGAGTACACTCAAAGTGAGGCGTGAAGGTGGGGTGCTGGCGGGCTTGGCTCAAGGTGTCTT
>CAMBPS010000117.1 GCA_945869675.1 Prosthecobacter debontii
AATCATCGCGGGTTTGGCCTTGGCGGCAGCGAGTTGTTTTTCAGCGAGTGCGACGGCGGCTTTCGCATCTGCGAGCGGCACTGACTTGTCAGCGGCAGGTTCGCGCAAAACGGCATCCGCAGCCAGTTCGGCGAGCTTGAAGCTGTGAAACTCGACATCGGCGTCGAAGGCGGCGAGAGCCAGACTGCCTTCGCGGCGCGACTGCGGTAGTCGATAGGCAAGCACCGCTTCGCCATTGATGCTGGCGTTGATGAGCTGGCCGCGAACACGCAGGTTGAGCGTGTAACGCACATCCTGCGAAATGGGGCGGGCTACCGAACCCGCAGCAGGATAGGTGGACTTGCCAGCGCTTGCCAGGGCGATCTGAATCTTGGACCCACCGCTTACGGCGCTCATATACATCATCACATCGTCGCCATCCACGCTGTCGAAGGCGATGCCGACGGATTTCCACTTCTGGCCGCCGCGAATGGTGAAACTCAAACTGGCTTCGAAGTCGGCGGGAGGCGCCGATTTGAGGCACAAAAATCGCCGTTCGGCTCCGGTTTCATGCTGGCGCACCCCGGATGACGAATGTCTCCAGTCGCCTTTGACGATCTCCCACAGCTGAGGCTTCGCGGAAGTGAAATCATCGCTGATGAGCCTCTTGGTCTTCGTCACTGGCTTCGCAGTAGGCTGGGGTGATTTGGCGAGTGTTTGGCGTGCCTGGTCGAGAACCTTTTGCGCGGTGGCAATGTCGCGTTCAGCAGCGTGGAGCTGATCTTCGAGCACAAAGGGCAGCAGCACCGGTTGGGCGGATGCGGCCGGTAGATTGACGGAGGCTGGTTCAAAAGAGGCAAACTCCAGCACTTGTGGAATGCCAGCCGTCAGCGGTTTTGATTGGTCCTCGTTCTTTTCGTCGCCGCGCACATGGCGGAAGGTCGGTTGATCGAGATGAAGATCATAGACACGCGGCAGGCCGTTCTTCTCAAAGTCGGTCTCGCCTTTCCAAGGATCGAGGCGCACATGCAGCGGCTCAAAGATGGCACGCATACGATAATAGTCGGCCTGCTCGATGGGATCGTATTTGTGATCGTGGCACTTCACGCACTGCATCGTCAGGCCAAGAAAGGCGCGGCAAGTGTGCTCGATGGTTTCATCCAGCCAAGTGGTGCGATTGAAGAGGTAGTAGCTACGGGCGAGGAAGCCGGTGGCACGCAGGTTATCACGATCCTCGGGCGCGAGTTCGTCGGCGGCGAGCATCTGCACGATCATCTGGTCGTAGCCTTTGTCGGTGTTGAGCGACTCGACAATCCAGTCACGCCAGTGCCAGATATGCTTCTGTGAATGACGGAGTTGCGCACCGAGGCCATACCAGTCGCAGTAGCGCCAGATGTCCATGAAGTGGCGGGCCCAGCGTTCGCCGTATTGCGGTGTGCCTAGGAGGTGATCGACGACGCGTTGCCGCGTTGGCATCGAGGTGTCTTTTAAAAACGCCGCGATCTGTTCCTGCGAAGGCGGCAGGCCGATGAGGTCGAGATACACGCGGCGAAGCCAGATTTCCGGCGCAACTTCAGGCTGCGGTTTGAGATTCTTCGAGGCGAGACGCCCTGCAAGTAGCGAGTCGATCGACTTATCGGATGATTTAGGCACTTGGTAGGCCCAATGCGCTCGTGGATCGACTTCGGGTTGCTCATTCGCCGGTGCGGGCGCTCCGGCAGCGAGCCAGGCTTTGAGTTTGGCGACTTGTTCGGTGTTGAGCATTGAACCCTCACCTTCGGGGGGCATGCGGTCGTCCTTCTCGGTGGTGGTGACGCGTTCGAGCAGCAACGAAGGATCGCCTGCGAGCAAGTCGCCACCATCGCCGCCTTTGCGCATTGCGGCCGCGGTGTCGAGCCGCAGATCTGCTTTTTGTTTCAAAGCACCGTGGCAGCTGTAGCAGCGTTCCTTGAGCAGCGGCTTGATCTCTTTCTCGTAATCAACCGCCATGACCGGCAGCGTGCTCCAACCAAGCGCGAGCGTCACTCGAGTCAGGAAGACACGGATCGCTGGATCGTCGGTGGTTTTCGTCATAAGCGGTGCGGCTAATACATTACGCCACCAACGCCTGAATTTTGCTGCTGGAAAATTGCTTTGAGGGGACCGGATGGGCGGGGGGACCACTAAGCCATCAGTTTTTGCTGCAAAAGATTTTCCAGACGATTGCCTGCTGCTTTGTGATGCAACATTGCGCGCACTTTTCCCACAATCACGCTCCCACCTTCGATAGGCGGCAAGCCACCGCTATAAATGTTGGAAATCACGGTGTACTCATACTCGATGGCCTTGTTACCGCTAAACTCTGCCGCAGCTTTTTGAGTCGCAGCATCGGGCAGGCGGTAGGCAAGATAAGCCGACATGCTGCGCGAGGCGAGCGCATCGCCACCAGGCCTTTCACCAATCAGGGTAATGACAACTTTTGGCCTGAGCGCTTCACCCACCGCTTCTGCCAGCTTGACGCGGCCATAGTGGGCGAGGATAGGCTGGCCACAGCTCAGGTCATGGCCTGCAAGACCGTCGAGCAGCACGGGCAACAGATCAGGAATGTTATGATGGATGGCTTCTGCACTTAGGCCGTCTGAAATCAGAATCTGCACATCATAAAGTTCAGGGCTTAGCTGCAGCAATTCGGCCTCATCCAAGCGGCAACCTAACGAGGGGTCACTCAAATGCTCGTTTTTACTGATTGCAGCAGTATGCAACTCACGCAAGGCGATGCCCGAAATCTCTGCAGGCCTCAGTTCGGCATAAATCGCCTCGCGGCCTATGGCCTGATTGGACTTCATGTTGCGCGACACGCGGTTGGCGGGGCGCGGGCCGGCGTTTTCAAAGCCGTAGATGGCGGGCACCGATTCCTGCAGACGCTGAAACTCACTATCGGACTGGCAGAATATTCTGGGGTTACCCCAATTGATCCCACGCTTTACTTCTCCATCTGCGCCCCACTCGAAAATGCCGCGTAAAATAGCCCATTCAAGAAATTCGGGGGCGGGTTTCAAATCATAAATCTCGCGCAGGGTCTGGTCATCATGGCCGCTGGTATCAAAATATGCCAGCATGCGATCGGTGCCCAAGTAAACATCCATAAAGAAGTTGGCGCCTGCCGCAGTGAGTAACTCGGTGGCCATCTGCTGGCCTTCGAGCGTGATTTGCGAATGCAGGGTATAGCAGGGCGCCATGCCCATGGGCAGCCCCAGCATTTTCCCCATGAAATGATCCTGCAGGCAGGAGTAAATCATCTCGTGATTATCCAGATGGGTTTCAGGGCCGATGAAGCCGGTGACGTTGTTGACCATGAATGGCTTGTAGCGTCGCGCCAAGCCATAGCACAGCGCTTCGGTAGTCGCCATGTCGATGCCCTCGTGCTTGCCATAACTGAATTCACTACCCTGCCCGGTCTCGAAATACATGAAGTTTTCAGCCACCTCGGCCAAAGCACCGCGCTCCAGCATGGTATGATAAGCATGATCCAGCAGTTCTACCGTAACGTCGAACTCATCGGTAAGCGTGCGCTCGGTGCCCGCTAGGCTTTGAAACATGATCTCTACCGGCGCACCTTCTTCCAAGCAGGCCAGCTGGGTTTTAATGTGTGACAGCACGCATATCTGAGTGGGCGCGCCGGTATCTTTCCTCACTTGATCGAGGTGATGCAACGTCGCACTGATATTAGCCACCGTATCGATGGCGGGGTTGAGTCCAACAAGGGCATCGCCCGAGCCAGTGCTCAGGCCGGCATAAATGAGCAAGGTGAGGCCACTGAGGTTATCGGTGGGGTGGTTAGGCTGCAAACGTGAAGACAGCGTGTTGGGCAAACCCACCACGGTTCGGGCTCTGGAGGCTGCACCACGCTTGAGTTTTTTGGCGAGAAAAATCAGCTCGTGTGTGTCTAATAACTTGGTAAGCGCAGCAACCATCACACCGGTTAGCGCAGAACCCACCTGCCGGATCCGCTCGCCATTGGCGCGCAGCAAATCATCCTTCAACTCACCCAGCGTGAGACTGGCAATATCGGCAAACACTGCGTGATCAATATCGTAATTAACGCGCATGACGCTATCGATATGGCCCTGCGCGGTAGTGAGTGGTTGATCGAACAGATGCTGCAATGTCATGTTTGAGACCACGGCGCGCGCAGCCTCGCGCATCACTTCAGTTTCAGCCGCCAGCCCAGCCTTGCGATCACCTGCTTTGCTAATATCGGCGGCACCCAGCACATGTTTCAGATCGCGGAAAGTAAAGGATCTGTCATGCAGATTAATCCTGTAAGTCTGCGGTGCTTGAGGTTCAGGCAACTTGATTTCATCTAGCGGTAATAGTGGTTTCATCATAGCCTTCTGAATTCGGTATCTTTCAGTCTATTCAATGCAAGCCGAAAAATGAAATCGGTACAATCTGCTGATGCATGCAGCCAATGTTCACGAAATGCGCATTACGAATAGGCACTTCATCAATCACCACTAAATTGTGGCCAGACTTTGTCCAGTTGGTCGCATAATTACCAAGCGCTTGCCCAACATTGGCTTCTATCAATATCACCAGCGGCTGAGAACCAGAATATTGGCTTGCAGTCAGAGCCTGTGCTATGTGCTGACCTAGCAGGCGAATCTGCTTTAAATCTGCCTTCTCAGCACTGTCTGACAAAATCTGGATGCATGCGCCTTGTTCACGTTTCTTGGCCAGTTCCAATGCTGCCAACCATTGTGCCTGCGAGGCCTGCATGGATAGTTTGCTCACGATGGGCAAATCCCGCAGCGGCAGGCACTCCGAGCGCGGTAGGAAGAGGGTAGTCCCTGATATTTCTGTGCTATGCAAGGTTAGCCCATACACGGTGGCACGACCCAGGTTTTCCGGCACATAGTTGGCCAAGTCAGCAGATAACAGCGGTGAATTCGCAATCGCTACGGCCAGGTCGATACCGAAATCTCCGTAAAAGGTCGTGGAGGGCAAAGCCTCACCTGAAATGTGCCGGTAAAGTAATTCACCCACGCCGCCAGAAAACGTGAGTTTGGCGACTGATAATTCAGGTCTGGATGACAATGCTACCTGTTCATGCTGGCGGGCAACCGCTGTCGCAAAAAACTGGCGCTCACCCAGCACTATGGCCTCTAACGCCCGGCAGTAATAGAGCATAATCTGCTCACATTCAATCGTATCAAGACTATCCCCCACACGTTTGTTGATACCGAGTTCATCCAGCAAGGAAAGGCCGTAATCCGAAATGGCAGTGAGCTGGTAAAGGCCGGGCACAAACTGGAAATGTCGGGCACCAATGAAATAGCAGCCTGTAGCCAGCACATCCCCCTGCAATCCCAAGGCCACATTGGTGGTGCCACCACCAATATCAAAATTCAGCAAAGGTATTTCGGTATGATAACGACTTAAGGCGGAGCAGCTGCCCATGAACGCAAGCCAAGACTCCAGGCAAGGGTCTTGTGCAGTCGCAATTACGGTTTCACCAACCCATTGTCTGATCTGCCCAATCAGTGCAGCCGCATTCTGCTTTTGTGCAGCGAGGCCTGTGATTATTGCCCCCCCTGCGAATATAGCAGGCACCCCAGAAACGTCATCCAAGGCCAGACCACTTTGCGCTAACCAGCCTGATATCAGCTTTGCCACTGCGGCTGCATCAATGGCGTGATTGATGAAAGGTGTAAAAACTGGCGCTGAACGAAAAATGACGATTGGCTCGCTGAACTCCATGCGGCCAGTCACGCTGTTGGTGGTGACACAGGCCTCTGCAACCATTGCACTGCAAGTAGTTGAGCCAAAATCGAGTCCCAGCAGTTTGACGCGTCGATTGTCTATGGCAGGTGCAAAGGTAGTCATGATGAATGCTCATAAGAAACCTGTTCCTCATGAACGCTTCCATAAAGGTTTATTCTTTGAGGCTAGGTGGACCCTTGAAGCGTTTGGATTCACCGAATACGAACCAGAATGCAGCCATAACAATTAGCATGGCGATAACCAAATGTAGCACTTTTTCATTCGGAGGCTGTATGCCAACAAAAACCAGAAACGCACCACCCAAAACCGCCAAGCCTGCAATCAGCTTGGAAGCAGCACCAAGATTAAAGGGCCCCTTGTGTGTCCAGGTTTTGCCTTCTGCCAGAATGCCGGCAGCGATTGGCATCACGTAGGAGAGATACAAGAACACTGCAGAGCCTGTCGAAAGCACAACGAAGGCATCACCATACAAGGTCGCTGAAATAGCCAATATGGCTGATACCCACACTGCAGCTACTGGGGTTTTCAGAGTTGGATTGACGGCACGCAGAAAATTGGATGCGGGTAAACCGCCATCCCGTGCAAACGCATACATCATACGCGAACATGAGGTCAGACAGGCTAGACCACAGAGAAAATTAACGATAAAAATACCGATTCCAAAGACAATCCTTAAGCTAGGAGGCAAGGAAGTTAACAGGGACTCAAAGAAGCCCATGCCCTGTTTGACACCTTCGGCAAGGTCAGGCATCACCAGCACAAACGTACTAATCATGACGTAGCCGAAAATAGCTGAATACACGACCGACTTGACGATGCCCTTTGGCACGGTTTTGGCCGCATCCTTGGTTTCCTCTGAGATGTGGGCGGAAGCATCAAAACCAGTGATCGTATACACCGTGAGCAATAAACCGCTCAAGAAAGGAAAAATCATGCCCTCGCTTCTAGGCCAAACGCTACCGTCGGCACCGGTAAAATTAGTGAACGTAAACAGACGGGAGAAATCTAGGCCATGCTGGTTGTAGGCTAACAATGAAACGATCAGAGCTACGGCCAACACGAAAATGAGGTATCCAGAGATGTCCGTGATTTTGGTGGTGAATTTGGGGAAACCGTAGATCAAAATAGCTTGGGCTGCCATGATGACTGCGATAAACGGAGTCGGTCCTACGTCTAAACCAAGCAATGGCTCTATAAGCGTTTTGTAAAATGGATCGTAGACGCCGTAATCGACTGAAGCCACCACGAAAATCAAGCCCAGTAGGTTGAGCCACGCAGTGCACCAGCCAAAACCTTTACCTCCGAGTATAGAACTCCAGTGGTAAAGGCCACCAGCAGTAGGGTAACTTGAAGCAATTTGCGCCATGGCCAGCGCCACGATAATGGCAAATAAACCACCAACCAACCAGCCTATGCCTACAGAGGCGCCGCCGCCGGCACCTAAAGCTTGCGGGAAAGCAGAAATGCCGCCGGCAAGGATACAGATAATCGAAAATGAAATAGCGAAATTGGAAAAACCGCTCATGTGTCGATTTAGTTCCTGATCGTAGCCCATCTTTTTTAATTGCGCGGCATCAACTAAAGTTGATTCGATATGATTAGCACTGCTCATTTTTACTCCCTTTGATCCATTGGCCATCGGCTAATGGATTGTTTAATGCTGATACGCACTGCAGAAAGAACTTTTTCCGAGTGCCTGACTCCCGAGACCTGGGCTAAATCTCACCCGCTCACAGCGTGGTTTTGTTTCTACTGCTGTGCTAAATCAGTTAAGACCTAATGGTCACGGAGATTTGCGACGGTGATTAGATGTAATTTTTCTGTAACATTTCGGCAACGGTTGGATCAAGTTGTTCGCGCCGGCGAACGTCTTCAAATCGCTTAAGCAGATCCTCCGGGCGGACGCGCGCGCGCTCCGCTCCCTGCAGGTCGTGCAACACCTCGCCACGGTGCATCATCACGATTCGATCCCCCAGATGAACCGCCTGCTGCATCGAGTGCGTGACCATCAGCGTGGTGAGTTTGTCGCGCTGGATGATGTCGTGGGTAAGCCGGATTACTTGGTCGGCGCTTTTGGGGTCGAGCGCGGCAGTGTGTTCATCGAGGAGCAGCAAATCCGGCTTCAACCAGGAAGCCATTAGCAAGGTCAACGCCTGCCGCTGACCGCCTGACAAACTACCGATGGCGTTGTCAATCCGATTCTCCAGCCCCATGTTCAGGGAGCGAATGCGATCGCGCAATTCAGCCTTAAGCTTGTGGTTCAGTGCCCAGCCCAAGCCGCGGGGCTGGCCGCGCATGGCCGCCATGGCGAGGTTCTCGGCAATCGACATGGTCGGCGCCGTGCCGCTGAAAGGGTTTTGAAAAACACGGCCGATCAGTTTGGCTCGGCGGTGCTCGGTCCAGAAGGTAATGTTTTGCCCGGCCAAAGTGAGCGTGCCGAAATCCGGCAGAAAAGAGCCGGCGACGGCATTGAGCAGGGTGGATTTACCTGACCCGTTGGTTCCGATGATGATGAGGAAAGAACCAGCTTCCAGACGCAGCGAGACGTCCCGGAGGGCGCGCACCTCATTAGGCGTTCCCGGATTGAAAGTCTTGGTGATGTTGGAGATGGTTAGCATCTTAGGCCTTGGAAGATTCGGGTTTTGCCGCTGGTTTGAGTTTGCGCAGCAAGGACGGAGCGACCAGCGCGACAAATACAAACCCGGCGGTGATTAGCTTCAGGTCGTTTGGGTTCAAACCCCAGCGCAACGCGATGGCAACGAGCAAGCGGAACAGCACTGATCCGATGACTGCCCCAGTGATTAGCAAGCCAATGCGCGAACTACCGACGAGTGCTTCACCGATAATGACGCTGGCAAGTCCCCAAACGACCATTCCGATGCCCATTTGGACATCGGCGAAGCCCTGATACTGCGCGAGGAGTGAGCCGGACAGCGCAATTAGGCCGTTAGAAAGCGCCAGCCCGAGGATGATGATGAAGTCCACACTCACGCCAAGGGCGCGGATCATTTGGGGGTTGTCGCCGGTGGCGCGCATGGCAGTGCCAAGATTTGTCCGGAAAAACAGGTAGAGCAACAGGCCAAGAAAACCGACCAGCAGCAGCATCGCCAACAGCGTGGCCGCATCGCGCAAGCCGACGCTCCAGCCCAAGACATTGAGGTCGGAACCTGCCGCGACTTGAAACCAAGTCATGCCCAGGGTTTCCGCCTGGCTCACGAGCGTGGCCTCGTTCAGCAACGGCACGTTGCTTTTGCTCATGACATGAAGGTTGACCGAATAGAGCGCGGTCATCACAAGGATACCGCTGAGCAGTCCGTTGATCTTGAACTTGGTGTGCAGAATCCCGGTGGTCATGCCCGCCAGCGCGCCCGCCGCGAAGCCGGCAAGCGTGGCCAAACCGGGAGAAACATGATGCACGAGCAATATGGCGGTGACTGCGGCTCCGAGGGTAATGGAGCCGTCCGCCGTGATGTCGGGAAAATTGAAAATGCGGAAACTAAGATAAACTCCCATCGCCAAAAGCGCGAGAATCAATCCGATGGTGGTGGCGCCGATTAGCAGAGTCATGATGTAGGCAGAGGTAAAGGTACACGATCCAAAATCTGCAGCGGCCCGACCCAGCAGGCGCCGCGCATTAGATCGGTCTGGCCGACACCCTCGAACTGGCGTTCATCAGCGAGCAGATGCAGGACGGTCTGGGCGGATTCGGTGCCCAGCAGGATGGCGATGGTTTCTTGAAGTTTGAGGTTCCCTTTAGGCAACGGGCGATAAGGAAACGCCGCTGCGTGAAAATGGCCCTGAGCCTGGGTGCCCGGGCCGATGGGACGGAAAAATTCGGCATGATCGGCCGATGGTTGCCTTTCCGCAAAACCCACAATGAGGGCCACGTTGCGCTCATCAGTGCGTTCCGTTGTGAAGGAAAGCCAATCCCGCACAGCGGGAAAATTCCAGGGCGAATGCCCCTCCGCAAGCGTGGGCGACTGGCAAAGGGACGCACCAACAAGGCTGGCACTCTCGGCCACGATGACGAAACCGGCGGCCGCAGTATCGAGGTCCCGCAACGCCTCCTCGACGAGCTCAGCCAGTGCAATCACGGCGCGCTCTCCGGTGGCGGCTTCGAATCGCAACAACCGCGCAAAACTACCATGGGCGGCCAGACCGTAGAGCACATTAATCTCCGGCACCAACTGGCCTTCGGCCACCTGAAAATCAGGCACACTGCTACCGTCGGTGGGCTGGGCGACCGCTGCACCGCCGACCGCGAGAAATTCGCCAAAGCGTCCAGTGCCCTCGGTTAATTCCTCGCCGAATGCTCCCAAGCCCAAGCCGAAACTCCCAGCTTCAAAACGTAGGCGTTGGCTATCCTCAGCCTTCAGCTGGCCGGTCGCGAACTTTTCCGGATGCCCTAGCAATTGGACCTCCAGCATTGCTCCGCTCATCTGTTCGTGGGCTTCAAAGGTGACGCCGTTCCGATCCCACCGCCGCGTAACGGAGGTGGTCTTCACCGGGACGGCCGCCTCCGCAGCAGCTACCAGCATATCGGCAATTCCGGACAGGCGCAGCACAGCCAGAACACTCTCCGTAGGCTGGATCACGCGCATCATTCCACGCACAGACTTCAGCTGCTTGTAGTATTTCAACAGGACTCGGATGCCGGCTGAACTGATGTAATCCACTTCGGCAAATTGCAGATCAATATGGTGCTGCCCAACGCGGATAGCCGCCTCGATGGCGTTGCCGACGTGTTCGGCCCAGTTGGCATCCAGGCGGCCACGGAGTTGTAACTCGTGGCGGTCTTCTAGGGACTGTGAGGTAATTTCCATGGCA
>CAMBPS010000118.1 GCA_945869675.1 Prosthecobacter debontii
AGCCAGGAACATTGGTGACCGTGATGCCACGCTCTTTCGCGGCAGCGACATCGACAATGTTGTAGCCCGTGGCGGTGACGCCGATATACTTGAGTTTTGGCAGAGCCCAAATGATCTCTCGATTCAGGACGGCCTTATTCGTGATAACGACCTCTGCTTCTGCGCAGCGGGCCACCGTTTCAGCCAGAGGTGTTCGTGGATAGATTTCACAGGGGGCGATGGACTCCAGTGGAGCCCAAGAGATGTCTCCTGGATTGGCAGTGTGGGCGTCGAGTAGGATGATTTTCATAAGGGTCTTAACCTCGGCTCCTCTCCAGAAGATTCATCATCAGATAGGAGAGAATGATGGCGGTTTCTTCACCTTCGGATACTGGTGTGATCTGGTCGAGTTGAAATTTGCCCTCAAACAAGGCGGATTGCTTGGTCAGGCGCATGATGGGAGTGCCGTCGGACCGGGTAGCCAAAAAGCGTGGATGAAAGAAAAAGCCGGTGCACAGGCCAATGATGGGGATTTCTCCGAGGATGGAATCAAAAAGCTTAGCCATTGGGTTTTCCTCCCGAATAGCAAAAGCAGGGCTTGCGGAGCCGGGGCTGAAAATGTCATAGTGCGCTCTCCAAATGCTACGCATGCCACGGCGACCGACGGCGCCGAGTTCATTGCCTGAAGGATCGCGGAAGGTGTAGCGTGCTGACCAGTCGATGATTCGGTCGGCGCTGATTATGCAGATCAAATTGCGCTGCGTGTCGTCGGCAAAGACTTCTACTTTTTCCTTCAGTCGAAAGAGTTTCTGCTTCACATAGCAGACAGGTTTACCAGCGGCGTCCTGAAGGTAGATCTGGGGAGAAAGTGCCAAGAGTTTAAAGCGAAATGACAGTGGGAAATTCATCAAGCACCAATGAAGAACATTTTCTGAACGATGACACACAAATTTTGAGCCATACGGCGTTAAGTCATTGTCTAACGCTCTCGCCATGTCTGCCGTCTTTAATTGGAAACAGTGCTTTGACCAGCTTTCACCGAAACTGGTCCTCTATGCGCGCCAGCTGACGTCAAGTGCGTCGGATGCGGATGATGTCGTGCAGATGGCGTTTGTCAGATGGTGGAGACGCTTTCCAGACGGAGATACAGAAAATGTGCCGCTGCTATATGCCGCAGTGCGCACTATAGCTCTGGATTTGCGCCGCAGTGACACTCGTCGAGCGAAGCGTGAACTTGTTTCGGAAATCACGCTGAAATCTGAAGATGCACCGATCTTTGATCCTTCGCCCGAAACGAAAGAGATTGCAGCTATCGTCACGGCAGCCTTATCCAAACTGCCTGAAGAACAGCGGGAAGTCGTGACGCTAAAGCTCTGGGGTGGGCTTACCTTTCAAGAGATCGCTACAGCCATGGGTATCTCAATCAACACGGTTTCTGGGCGCTACCGCTATGCACTCAATACGCTGCAAAAACAGCTGGCCCCAATGAAGAATGAACTCATCCAAGACACTCACTCAATGCCCTTCAATCTGCTGAATTTTAAATCTGCCCAGGAGGCCTAGCCATGAACGATGACATCGAATCCTTATTGCAATCCCTTGGCCCAGCCAAGCCTAGTGCCGCCCTGACGCGAAGTGTGGATCACGAGCTTGAACAGGATTTAAGCTGGGCAGGAGTGCCGAAGCGGGCGCCGAATTTTAACTGGTTCGCGCCGGTGATGTGGACCTCGATAGGAGCTGCCGCAGCAGTCATGGCGATGAGCGCTGTTGGTTTCAGTTCTGTGAATACAGGCAGAACAACTTTATTACGAGCTCCTTCAGTGCTGCCTGTGAACACCATCCGAGAGGTCATAGAGGCGCAGGATCAAGGCATTCAATACAATGATGTCTCCCGACTTCCTGAGCAGCATGTGCGGCTTTTATCCATGGAGCGTCATGCTTGGATCGATCCGCGAGATGGTGCCAAAATCACCGTCGAAATGCCACATGAGCAGAGCGTGGTTCTACCTGTTTCCTTTCAATAATTCACTGCGTTTGCCGATATGAAAATTCAATCAATAACACTCCTATTTTTTAGTGGACTACTAGCTCTTTTTAATCTGTCTGCCTCAGCCGAAGAGAAGCCTAGATCACCAGCTTCCCCTGAGGAAATTAAGCGCCCTGAGTCACCCGATTCAGTCGGCCGTTTGCGAAATCCGCATTCACCGGAAGAAAAACCCACGGCCTATCTTGGCGTCTTAACCGCGCAGGTTAGTCCTGAGCTGCGCGCACAGTTTGGTTTGATGGAAGGATTTGGTCTTCTCATTCAAGAGGTCATGCCTGATTCGCCTGCCAAAGAAGCAGGGTTGAAGGAGCATGATGTTCTGGTGTCTTTTGAAGACCAAAAGTTGGTCAATATGGATCAGCTGCAAACACTGGTGAGATCCAAAAAGAAAGCTGATACCGTACTTTTGAGCATCATCTCCGGCGGTGAGACAAAGCAAATCACCATCAAGATTGGCGAGCGTATGGTGGCCTTGAATCAAGAGCGTCCGCATGCTTTGGTGCCCAGCTTTCCTGGCATGCGAGGTGGGGAATGGGGGGGCGGGGAACAGTGGCGTGATTTTAACGAAGACTTGCAGAGTCGCACACGCGCCTATCAAGAGCGACTCCAAGACTGGAATCGTGAGGGAAGGCGTGGCCCTATGCCGCAGCCACCGATGTTTGAAGCGCCTAGCCGAAAAGGTGGAGAGCGTGGACCACGCGATGGTTCGCCTTTCCGGTTAGGTTCACCTGATGAGGGTCTCAACGGAGGTGAACACCGTTTTGAATATCGTGAATCCCGTGAAAGTGCCAATGTCACTCGTAGTGATGACACTGGCATCTATCGTTTACGACGGAATGATGGAAAGCAAATCTTCACGGTGAAGCCCAAGGATGGGGAAGAAAAAAGCTGGCCCGCCAACAACGATCAGGAGCGGGCTGCCGTGCCTGAACCCTATCAAAGTAAGCTGCGTGAGATGGATCAGATTCGTAGTAGCATGCGCGACGATCAAGGTCCTGGTATTAATGGTGATCGTCGGCCAGAGGCTAAGCGTGAGAACACCGGGAATCTACCACAGCGTAAAGAGAGTCCGCCAGAGGCTAAGGAGAGTCTGCCAGGAGCTAAGCGCCCTTAAGGTTTATAATTGCTTTCACTTTCCGCCTGCGAGAGGGATGAGCTGTGGAGGCTCATGTTCTCTTTGCTTGTCAGCGGGTGTTCTCTGCTACATGACAGATGGTATGAGTTTTAATGACCCTGGGTTTCTCTTCTCAAATCGTCCAACAGATCGCGAGCGGGAAGCTGAGCGCCAAGTTTGGGAAGAGGAGCGTCAGTTTGTAGGTCGCTGCTACAAGCGTGCGACTTGGTTAGTTGTCTTGGCCATGGTCTTTGTCGCTGCGCCCACCGGTTTAGAAAAATGGCATTGGCATGTTGTGGGTGGAGTCGCCTTCTTTGTTACTATTCTGGGCATTCTTATGCTGTGGAGGCGGGCCTTTGCCAATGGCCTCATTTGCTTTGTTTTTGCTTGGGGCATTCTTCCCAGCTGGATTTACATAGCTCCGGCGGTGCTGAGTATCACCAAGGAACAGTATCAAATCATCGCGAAAGAATTGAGGCGCGTCTTGTAGCTAGATGAAAGGCTGAAATAGCCGTTTGGCGAACAGATGGGTCTGAAAAACCCAATGCCAAAGTCTGGCGTGAACTCGTCTGCAAGCTCTGGCGTTCTCAGGTTAGCCGTCAAACGGGTGCCAGTGGTATTTTCAGCGCTCGCGGGCACCGTGGCCTCTATGAAATTACGATTGAAACCGCAGGTGAGAAAACGGTTATGCCTTTTAGCCTAGATTCAGGAATGGCTGACTGCCGATTTGCATCCGTCATTGATTCCACAAGGATTTTCGCCTCTCGGGCAGTGTCACCCAAGACACAGCCGCTTCGAGTCGAAGAATCCTTGTGAAACCAAGCCCTGGCGCAACTCAACGATCTTCCATTCCCGGATCTAGGCTTAGTAGAGTAGGCAGGAGAGGTTAACCTCTCCTGCCTACTCTACTTAACACGAACGATGGCACAGGTATGATTCGTGTCGTCCCACCTTAGCGCTAGCCTCATTTGTTAACGAGGTTGGTTTGCAAAAACTTGGCCATGATAGCCGTTCGCTCACTGTCGTAGAATTCGGGGCCTCCGTGCTTGCTCTCGGGCATCACGAAATAATCGACGGGTAATGATAACGACTTGTAAGCCTTCTCAAATTCATGCGATTGTGCGGCTGGCATCAGGGAGTCGGCATCGCCATGAATGAGTAGTAAAGGCGGATCTTCGTTGTCGAGTTGTGCCACAGGGCTGGCAAGTTGGGCGAGTTCGGGTTTTTGATCAGGCTGACCGCCTAATAGCAATTCCAAAGCTGGCACGCGCATTTGCAGGCCAAAGTCAGTGCTTTGTAATAGAATGGTCTGAAGATTCGAAGCACCATATAGACTGATGATGCACTGCACAGCGCTGCTTTGATTTAAATCTTCGCCAACTTTGCCTTCTAGTTCCTCATGTCCCTTCGTCACACCCACGAGTGCTGCCAGATGACCGCCTGCGGACGAACCAACGATTGCGAGTTTCTTCGTGTTGAGATGATACAGTTCAGACTTGGCTCGCAGGAAGCGAATCGCTGCCTTGATGTCATGAACCTGAGCTGGAAACAACGCTTGTGTGGAAAGTCGATAATCCACGCTTGCAATAGCAAAGCCATGATTCAGCAGCTTCAGAATTGGCACATCCGACTTTGATCCCGCCCGCCAAGCGCCACCGTGGACATAGATGAGTAGTGGTGGATTGACCACCTTTGGCAGATAAAGATCCAGTTTCAGCACTTGATTGCCTACACGCGCATATTCGATGTCCGTTTGCGTTTCGGCGAAGCCGCAGCAGTTGCACAGACAGAAGAACAAGAGGAGCGTTTTCATGACTCGATCCTCATCTGTTCTGCTTGCACTTCCAGCCAAAGATTTGTTCCGTAGCTAAGCCCCTCTACCCACGGTAGCAGCAGTTCTAGCACATCCGGCTTTTGAAAATGCACCGGTTTTGTCTCTGGGTGCGGGAAGTAGATCAGCCCACTTATCGGGGGCTCGTCTTCGCAATGAACGATCACATCAAAGAACGAGAAGTCCTCGGCTGGTTCGATGGGATGCCATTTCAAGGCACGATAGGTCCACTTCGGCTGCACTACTTGATAGCTCATTGGCGCAATGCTCACGTTCAAAGTGCCAAGGTAGTAGCTGCTTAAATCAAGGCCCAAATCACGGAAAAACGGCAATTGCATCCTCAACGTGCCTCCTGGAAAGCATGGATTGCCATTGAGACCCGAGGCAACACGGTGACCTTGGACGATGGTGGCGGGGATCATGCCAAAATCTTCTGCACGACTTTGCAGGGTTCCACTCCGGTGAGTTTAAAGTCCAGTCCAGCACTGCGGAAGGTTAAATGCTCATGATCGATGCCCAAACAGTGCAGGATAGTGGCTTGTAAATCAGCAACATGAACTTCGTCTTCGATGATGTTGAAGCCCATGTCGTCCGTAGCACCGACGGTGACGCCACCTTTGATGCCGCCGCCAGCCATCCACATGCTGAAGGCCTGGGGATGATGGTCGCGTCCCATGCTGCGTCCTAGAGAAACACTGGCCTCAACCATGGGCGTACGCCCAAATTCCCCGCCCCAGACGACGAGTGTTTCATCCAATAAGCCACGTTGTTTGAGATCTTTGATGAGTGCGGCGCTGGCTTGATCGGTAATGCCGCAATTCTTGGTGACATTGCCTGACACATCACTGTGAGCATCCCAGCCTTCGTTGTAGATATTGATGAAGCGCACGCCACGTTCGACCATGCGCCGAGCCAGCAGGCAGGCGCGGGCAAAGGACGGCACCTTGGGATCGCAGCCATACATTTCCAGTGTCGCTTTATCCTCGCTGCTTAGATCCATGAGCTCGGGCGCAGAGCTTTGCAGGCGGTAGGCCATCTCGTAGTTTGCGATGCGTGTCGCCGTCTCGCTGTCGCCATCCAACTTGAGCCTGCGGTGATTCATCGCATTAATGAGGTCGATGGTATCCCGCTGTGTATCAGCCTCGATTCCCTGCGGTGTGCTGACGTTCAAAATCGGATCTCCAGTGTTACGGAAGCGTGTGCCGGAGTAGATACTTGGCAGAAAACCACTGCCCCAGCAGGCTGCTCCACCACTGATACCGCCTCCAGTGCTCATGACGACAAACGACGGCAGATCTCTTGATTCTGAACCGAGGCCATAGGTGATCCACGAGCCCATGCTTGGGCGGCCCGGTTGTGAGAAGCCCGTGTTCATGAAAATTTGTGCCGGTGCATGATTGAACTGCGTCGTGCGGCACGATTTGATGATGGCGATGTCATCCACGACGGTGGCGAGGTGTGGCAGCTTTTCGGATAGCTCCAAACCACTCTCCCCATGCTTGGCAAACTGAAAACGCGGTCCCAAAACGGCTGCATCTGGCCGAATGAAAGCATAGCGCTGGCCACCAATGATTGATGGTGGAATCGGCTTACCCTCAAACTTGGTCAGCATGGGCTTATGATCGAACAACTCCAGCTGCGAGGGTGCGCCTGCCATGAAGAGATGGATCACAGACTTGGCTTTTGGAGCAACATGCGGAGCGGCCGCTGCATTCGGGCTTTTACCCGATCCATAAGCTGAGTTAGCCAGCAATGATGCCAGAGCTATCTTGCCCGTTCCAATGCCACAATCCTGGAAAAAATGTCGCCTAGTGATGTTGGGAGTATTCGTGATCATGCAAAGACTAGGAGTGAAACACCTAAATGGGTTCTTTCTTTTCCAAAGTTAGCGAAAATTTGCTAAAGACAGTCAGCGCTGCGGCTAGACCGCAATCGGTGCTTTGATCGCTGGGTGCGGATCGTATCCTTCAAGCGTGAAGTCCTCATACTTGAAAGCAAAAAGGTCTTTAACGTCAGAATTCAACTTCATCGCAGGCAGGGCGCGTGGCTCACGGGTGAGTTGCAGTTTCGCCTGATCGAGATGATTTTTATAGAGGTGCAAATCCCCAAAGGTATGGACAAAGTCGCCGGGCTGAAGGCCGCTGACTTGTGCGACCATGAGGGTGAAAAGCGCGTAACTGGCGATGTTAAAGGGCACCCCAAGAAAGAGGTCGGCACTACGCTGGTAGAGCTGGCAGCTGAGTTTTCCGTCTGCGACAAAAAATTGAAATAGGCAGTGGCAGGGCGGAAGCGCCATCTGATCAATAAAGGGCACATTCCAAGCACTGACGATGTGTCGTCGGCTGTAGGGATTAGTTCGGAGGCCATCGATCAGCTTGCCAATCTGATCGATCGGTTCTGCTCCTGGTGCACCTTGCCAGCGCCGCCACTGAGCTCCATAGACGGGTCCTAGCTCGCCATTTTTATCGGCCCACTCGTCCCAAATAGTGACGTCGTTTTCCTGAAGATAACGGATGTTTGTATTGCCACTGATGAACCACAATAGCTCATGAATGATGCTGCGCAGGTGCAGCTTCTTCGTGGTGACGATAGGGAACCCCGCGCCCAGATCATAGCGGCTCTGTTCGCCAAAAACTGAGAAGGCGCCTGTGCCGGTCCTGTCCTCACGGTAGCTGCCATGGGTAAGAACTTTTTGAAGAAGACGGTGATATTCTTGCATCAGGAAGCTGGAGTTTGAATGGTGGGCGAGAGGCCTTATGGGTTAGCTCTGCATTCAGGACGCATCACTTATGACTTTCCTCTAGCTCAAGCCGCATAGGGCACTGGCGTCCCTGTGCTATTAGCGAGGACCTTGAAGCGTTTGATAATATCGGCGGTGAGTTTACCGGGCTTGCCGTCGCCAATGAGGCGGCGGTCATATTGAACGGCAGGGATCACTTCGGCGGCTGTGCCTGTGAGGAAGCATTCGTCAGCCGTGTAGATTTCATGACGAGTCATGGTGATCTCATGAACCTGAAGGCCCATTTCATGCATGACTTCGATGACAGCCATGCGGGTGATACCGTTGAGGGCACCACTGGCGATGGTCGGTGTGTAGACCTGGCCGCCTTTGATGACAAACACATTGTCACCTGTGCATTCGGCCACATAGCCTTGCTCATTGAGCATGATGCCTTCTTCACAACCAGCTTGAATGCACTCGATTTTGGCCATGATATTATTCAGGTAATTGAGGCTTTTTACCTGAGGGCTAAGTGCTGCTGGAGTTGGGCGGCGTGTGGCGCAGGTGATGAGATTAAGGCCAGTTTCATATTTCTCAGCGGAATAAAGGCTGATGCCGCTGGCGATGATGATGATGCCTGCTTTCGGGCATTGGTAGGGATTTAACCCCAGGGGACCGACTCCGCGAGTGATGAGTAGGCGGATGTAGCCGTCACGCAGGTTGTTGGCAGCCACAGTTTCCACGGTGGCTTTTTCCATCTCCTCAAGGCTGATCGGAATGGTCAGGCAGATGGAGCGAGCGCTTTCATAGAGGCGAATCAGATGCTCCGTCAGACGAAAGACGCGGCCATTGTAAATACGGATGCCTTCAAAGCAGCCGTCTCCATAAAGAAGGCCGTGGTCAAAAACAGAAATTTTAGCCTCGGATTCGGGGATGATTTTACCGTCGAGATAAATGAGCAAATTGGATGCGGCCATAAGGGAGTAAGCGTGGAGAGTGGCAGGGCTGGACGAGTTTGCAAAAACAAACATCGCGGAAACCATTGAGGCTTCCGCGATGCTGAAAAGGATAGGATTCCCGAATTAAGCGGAAACTTCGCTAAGCTTTGGTGCAGTGCGGCGGACGCGCTCGCTACCGTAGCGTTGGGCAAATTTGTCCACGCGGCCAGCGGTATCGATGAAGCGCTGTTCACCGGTGAAGAAAGGATGGCAAGCTGAGCAAATACCGATGCGGAGATTTTGAACCGTGGACTTCGTGGCGTAAACTGTGCCGCAAGTGCAGGTGATGGTAGTTTCGTAAACCGTTGGGTGGCCTTGATCTTTCATGGAATGTAGAAGGGATCACGTTGGTTCAGCGAGGGACAAGTGAGTCCTTTCGCCGGAGCGTGAGGGATGAGACTATGCCACATTAGACTGTGGGGTCAAAGAGTATTTCTCTTTGCAAAAGCGGTGACGCTGGGTGTGCGTTTCAATCTTCGTCTTCGTTTTGGCGACTGCCGAGTTTCGATTTTTTAACCGAAGAGGTATTTCGGTGAACCCAGACGCTCTGGATCATGCCCATGAGAAAGAGCGTGACGATCATGAAAGTGCCCCCGTAACTGATGAATGGCATCGGAAGCCCGATCACAGGCAGAATGCATAAATTCATGCCTGCATTCTGAAAAGTATGCGCAAAAAGCATCGTAACGACCCCAACAACCAGGAGTCTCCCAACTTGGTCGCGTGAATAGAACGCAATAAAAATACCCTGAACTAGAAGGAGGGCGATGCTGGAAAGAAGCAGGAGCGCTCCGCGGAACCCAAACTCCTCACAAATGACGCTGAAAATGTAATCACTGAAAGCTTCTGCTTCCGGATAGAACATGCGGTGAATGGAACGTTGATCTTGAACTTTTTCAGATAGGGGTCCCTTTCCTTCAAAACCAGCAGAGGCAACCGCTGTTTGAACAAAGTTTGGCACCCATCCATGTCCACGTGTATCCACTTTTTCAGGTTGGTTGGTCAGCAAATACCAGGTTTGATCAATACGTGCTTGTTGATAGGGTTTCAGGATAAAAAAGTACAGGATGGGAATGACGCAAAGCGCACTCAAAATTATGGTGATGATGTAGCGAAAAGGGATGCTGCCCACGAGCATCATAGATAAGAAAACGGGGGCCCAAACTAGACCGGAGCCTAAGTCTTCCTTGATGACTAAAGCAGCGGGAATGCTCGCCAGTAGGCCACCAATTAAAATCCGTAGCCAGGGACGTCGGAAGACTGGAGCCATGCGTGGAAGTTCACCAAAGACGACGGCTAGCATAACGATGCCAGCCATGATGGCGAACTGAGAGGGCTGCATGGATAGTCCGCCAATGTTTACCCAGTTTTTGTTGCCATTGATTTCAATGCCAAAGAGTTTGAGATAAACTAGTCCACCAATGCCAGCCAAGTACATGGGCCAGCATGCCCATCTGACCCATTTGTAATCAATAAGCGCGGTGACAAAAAGAAAAGGAATGCCTAGGCCGATCCAGGTGATTTGTTGTCTCCACTTTAAGGCTAGATCTGTCGACTCGCGGAAAGATGACGCATTAAAAATGGCGTATACACCAAACGTGAGCAGGCCCGCCATCGTGATGATGAGGATCCAGTTGATGCCGAGAAATTTTTTAAAAAGGGGTGTCATGAGACAAGTTTGGTCTAACCAAGAACGGGGATGGATGCGAGCAGCTTCCGAGTGTAATCATGCTGAGGGCGCTCACACACGTCATCTGCAGAGCCGCTTTCCACTATGACCCCGCGATTCATG
>CAMBPS010000119.1 GCA_945869675.1 Prosthecobacter debontii
GTTGGATCGGACTTGGGATCTTTGTTGTGACTGCGATCGGACTCACCCAATCTCTACGTCTAAACGGCACGGCTGATGGCCGAGGATTGCCCCAGTTCGTCTGGAAATGGACCCCTGTAGCAGGCACCCAAGCCCCTGCATTATCAACCAAGATAGCCCTAGCCGCGCCAACAACCACTGACCCACGCCTGGCACAAACAACCGATGTACCGCAGTTTTTTGGTCCTCATCGTAATGGAATTATCCAAGGAGCAAAGCTATCCAAAGATTGGCAAAAATCACCCCCTAAACAGCTTTGGCGTCAACCCATCGGCCAAGGATGGTCGGCTTTTGCGGTCGTTTCGGGAAAAGCCTACACTCAGGAACAACGAGGCGAGGAAGAACTTGTCACGTGCTACGATCTCTTCACTGGCGAGCTCATCTGGGCCCATGCGGACAAGGCCCACTTCACCCAGTGGCAAGGTGGCGACGGCCCACGGGCCACGCCGACGATCCAAAACGGGCACGTCTATGCTTACGGGGCCACAGGACTGCTCAATTGCCTAGAAGCAGCCACAGGAAAACAAATCTGGCAGCGTTCCGTTTTGGCTGAAAATAACCTGACCAATCTGGAATGGGGCATCAGCGCCTCTCCTCTAATCGTGGATGATCAAGTGATCGTCAGCGGCGGCGCGAGTCTAGGAAAGACTCTATTTGCCTACAAGCGCGACTCAGGCAAACCTTGCTGGAAAGCGGGTAACGATGTGGCCAATTACAGCTCGCCGATGCTGGTTACTTTGGCTGGCAAGCGCTTCATTCTAAGCAATAATGCGGCTCGTCTTACAGGTTACGATCAGAGTTCTGGGGAAGTTCTCCTCGACTACGCTTGGGGCATCGACAAATGGCCCAAGGCCTCTCAACCTGTTCAAGTTCACCCTGATCGACTTTTTGTTTCTGCAGGCTATGGCATGGGCTGCCAGCTACTTCAAATTCAAGCGGACTCCTCAGGGAAGCTAAGCACCACACAACTCTGGAGTAGCATGAAAATGAAAACTCAGTTTAACAGCCCATCGGTTCACGAAAACCATCTCTATGGTCTGGACGACGGACGGCTCGCTTGCCTAGATCTGGCTACTGGAGAACGACGCTGGAAAGAAGGCCGCTTTGGCTCAGGTCAAAGCATCGTCGTCGATGATCTGATCCTCATTCAAAATGAAAACGGGACCGTGCACCTTGCTTCAGCAAATCCAAAAGCCTTCCAAGAATTCGGACAGCTGGCAGCACTCAGCAGTAAGACCTGGAATCACCCGGTCTTAGCTGGGCGTTTTTTACTCGTTCGTAATGATCGCGAGGCCGTTTGCTATGAACTTCCGATCGAATAGCCAGACCGTCTTTGCTCCGGCTTGAGGTTTTAACCTCCCGACTAACTTGCCCTAGAGTTACGCGATGTTTCGCCCGCCATGGATGATGTGAGACTGTTCGTGATTCGAGTTTCTAATCACAGGATTAACAGGAATGGGTTCTGACCTGTAAATCATGTCTTTCTGTTTTCCTGTAAAATTAAGTCTCCAGTTGCTTTGTTGTCTTCGACTTATAAGGCCAAAGTTACTCTTCGTTGCACATCTCACGCCCCGTGGATTGTCTGCTAGATTCAGGAATGGCTGACTGCCGATTTGCATCCGTCATTGATTCCACAAGGCTTTTCGTATCTCGGGCGGCGTCAGCCAAGACACAGCCGCTTCGAGTCGAAGAAGCCTTGTGAAACCAAGCCCTGGCGCAACTCAACGATCTTCCATTCCCGGATCTAGGTTTAAAAGCTGAGAATCCGGCCATGCAGCAAACTTTCTTCAGGCATGAAAGCATGGTCATTTGAATAAAATTGTAGATTCATTTCTTCCTTCCTTCTCCGTCATTGCATGTAAAGCTTGCCCAGCTAAGCATCTCCACCACATGTCCCCAGAACGCCTCATTACAATTTATGGACCCGGTCTGCTTGGTGGATCGCTGGCCTTGGCGATCCAACAACAATTTCCCGAGTCGAAACTCCGCCTATGGGCACGCCGAGCCGCTGCCGCGGAAGGAATTCACGCTCGTGGCATTAACGCCGATTTCTTTACCGATGCCCAAGCGGCCGCTGACGGAGCCTCCTTGATCATCCTTTGCACACCGGTCGAAACGATGGCAGACCTAGCCAAGCAGATCGTTCTTGCAGACTTACCCGCCGATTGCCTCATCACCGATGTCGGCAGCGTTAAAGTTCAAGTTGTCAGTGAATTAGAACCCATTTTCGGCCAGCGTTTCATTGGCAGCCACCCCATGGCAGGGTCTGAAAAAACAGGCATTGAGGTCGCACGCGCCAATCTTTTTGAGAAAGCAGCCTGCCTGCTGACACCTCAACCAGGCGCAGATTCCGGTCGCCTGCGCCATTTTTGGGAAACACTAGGCTGTCATGTTTTAGAGATGACGCCTGAAGAGCATGATCTCAAAGTTGCACGCATCTCCCACCTACCCCACATGATGGCCGCCATCACCACTTTAGCGGCTCTGCGTGGCGATCCCAGCTCCGTTGCCTGTGTAGCTGGCGGCTTCCGAGATACCACTCGTGTGGCTAGTGGAGATCCAGGATTATGGACCGGAATAGCCTTGGCCAATCGCGCGGCCCTGACCTCTCAGTTACGAGAAGCTGGCTCTGCATTGATAGAGCTTCTTGAAATCCTCGAAAAGCCGGACGAAGGAGAACTCCGCCGATTCCTCGCCGAGGCCAAAAGCCTTCGCGATACCGTCCCAGCGACTCGTCTCTAATATGGCCATCCTGAAAGTCCGAAAACTCAAGTCCTTCCCCGCTGAAATCTCTGTCCCAGGAGATAAAAGCATCAGCCACCGTGCCGCCATGTTTGCCGGCATGGCCAATGGTACCACCATCATCGAGGGCTTCCTGCCCAGCGAAGACTGCCTGTGCTCCGTCAAAGCCATGGAGGCCATGGGGGCTATTGTTGAGCCTCTCGAAGAACTCGAAGGTGTCGGCCTAGTCAAGCTGGCAATTACCGGCACCGGCCCAAAGCTCAAGGCTCCTTCTGGCCCTATCGATTGCGGAAACTCAGGCACGACGATCCGTCTGCTTTCAGGCATTCTAGCAGGCCAAGACTTCACCACAGAAATGTTTGGTGATGCCTCTCTCTCCAAGCGCCCCATGAAACGTGTGGCCGATCCCCTTCGCCTCATGGGGGCTAAGGTCGAAGGTCAGGGTGATAAAATCTGTGCTCCACTGAAAGTGACGGGCGGCAACCTCTCCGCCATCGAGTACACCCTTCCGATGGCTAGCGCCCAAGTCAAAAGCGCTATTCTGCTAGCAGGCATGTTTGCCCCAGGCAAAACCACCGTCATCGAGCCAGTGGCCACGCGCAATCACACTGAGCGAATCATGTCTCACTTTGGCGTCAAATGGCTACGAGATGGCCAGGCTGTATCCGTTTATGGGGGGCAGGTCCCACGCGCTACTGACATCATCGTCCCTGGCGATATCTCTAGCGCCGCTTTCTGGCTCGTGGCTGCAGCAGCGAGCCCAGGCCAGCAGATCACTCTCAAAAATGTCGGCCTCAATGCCACCCGCACTGGCATTTTATCTGTGCTTCTACGCATGGGGGCAGAGATTACCAGCTATGAGTCCTCCAGCGAGGGCGAACCACGTGGCAACATCGTCGTCAAAGGTGGTGAACTCAACGGAACCGTCATTGGCGGTGCCGAGATCCCGAATGTCATCGACGAACTGCCGATCCTCGCTGTAGCTGCTGCATTGGCCCGTGGCAATACGCTCATCAAAGATGCCCAAGAACTCCGAGTCAAAGAAACTGACCGCATTGCTGCCGTCGCAGAAAATCTGCGCCGCATGGGGGTCGAGGTCATAGAGTATCCCGATGGCATGGAAATTGTGGGAGGATCTAAGCTTAAAGGCGCCACCATTAGCACCTACCACGACCACCGCATTGCCATGGCCTTTGCCATAGCAGGTCTATTTGCCGAGGGTGACACGGTGATTGAAGGCTCTGAATGTATCGGCACCAGCTACCCAGGCTTTGAGCATGATCTGGCTCTCTTCATGAAAGGTGACGCCGGCGATGCTCCCATTCGCGTCCTCTCACGCGTCAGCCGACAAGTCGGTGACCGTCTGAGAAATGCCGAGTGATTCCCAATCCACTCATTAAACCCTCTTTTCATGCAAGTCATCACCATCGACGGTCCCGCAGCCTCAGGCAAAAGCAGTGTCGCACGCATCGTCGCCCAGCGCCGCGGAGCTATCTATGTCAACACAGGAAACATGTATCGGGCCATGACTTGGGCTGTGCTACAAACAGGCGTTGATCCGAACGATCAGGAAGCCGTCCGCGTAGCAGCAGCCAGCCTGAAGATCGACTCTCCGGTCATTGATGGACAAACCCAAGTCTCCATCGCTGGTCGAGCGCTTACGCAAGACGACCTCAATAGCGATCCAGTGAATCGCGGTGTCTCACTCGTTGCCCGGGTTCCCGAAGTCCGGGCCAGACTGGTTGCCGATCAGCGTGCTCTGGCCAACCTCGGACCTCTCGTCATGGAGGGTCGCGACATTGGCAGTGTTGTCTTTCCAGATAGCCCGTTGAAATTTTACATCGACGCCTCCGAAGAGGTGCGCGCCAGCCGTCGAAGTGCGCAGGGTCATACGGATCAGGTCGCCGAACGTGACCGATTGGATAGCACACGGAAAACTTCGCCATTGGTCATCCCAGAAGGTGCCATCGTCATCGACAATAGCCATTTGACACTTGAGCAGGCCGTTCAAGCAGTCATGGAAAGACTCCCATAAATCTGCGCATGGGCCCGAACATCAATCTCACCTACTGGCTCGGTCATACCTTCTTCCGCGCTTTTGCTCGGTCGTTTTATGACTTTCGCATTGTTGGCGAAGAGAACATGAAATTTGGCGGTGCAGCCATCATCGCGGCAAATCACGTTAGCTTTCTTGATCCGCCGATCATCGGTCAGGCCTTTGATGAAGTTGTCCGATCCTTTGCCCGAAAGACACTCTTTGATCATCCTCTAGCGGCCATGATTCTGCGTGAATGGCAGGTCATTCCCGTGGATCTTGACAAACCAGATACGGCCAGTTTGAAGACCACCATGCGCCTACTGAAGTCGGGTGAAAAGATCGTCATGTTTCCCGAGGGCACCCGCAGTTTTGATGGCAAGCTTCAAAAAGCAGAACCTGGCATCGGCTTATTCCTCGCCAAAACAGGCGCCCCCGTCCTGCCAATCCGCCTCTTTGGCACCTATGAAGCCTACCCGCGTAAGGCCAAATTTCTCCACCGTGCTCAGATTACCCTTGTCGTCGGCCAGCGCTACAAACCCGATCTGACGGCGGCCGCCGAACAAGGTCGTGACCTCTACCAGACACTGGCTGATGAAGTCATGCAGCGCATCGGTGGACTGACGATCTAAGGTCATCGACCCATCGAGATTTTCCATCGGCGCATCTAGGATCATCGGCCCAGTCAATTTCTGCGGCTAATCCTTGAAACGGGAATGGAAGATCGTTGAGTTGCGCCAGGGCTTGGTTTCACAAGGCTTCTTCGACTCGAAGCGGCTGTGTCTTGGGTGACACTGCCCGAGAGGCGAAAAGCCTTATGGAATCAATGACGGATGCAAATCGGCGGTCAGCCATTCACGTTTTAAGGCTAAATGTCATCCATCGGAGAAATCATGATGGACTGGCATCACCGACTGCGTTCATCATGGCCTTCATGTCGCGCCTTCCTTTACCGCTCCTCGTTTCCCTGCTTCTCACTGCCTGTGGTGAAAAGCCTAGTCCCCCTGCCACACCGACATCCTCAGTGGCGAATTCTACCTCGACCACTCCCACAGCCGTGGCCACTCAGGCAGCAGCGATTGTCACCAACACAGTCAAAACAACAGAACCGGCCAAAACCACCTTCTGGTCCACCGAACGCTTGCACACAGAGATTAAATTTCACAATCCTGGTTATGAAGGCAACGGAGAGTTCAGCATGGAGGAAGGACAACCGATTGCCATCAGTCTGCGAGGAGCAAAGATCACCAATCTAGAATTCCTCAATCAGCTCAAGCCTCTAGCCCTTGACCTCAGCAACACACCGATCAAAGACATCCGGCCCGTAAAAGGCATGAAACTACTGGAACTCTATCTCGAAGATAGCCCCGTGACTGATCTCTCACCCCTGAGGGGTATGCCTCTGGAAAAGCTCTATCTTAGCCGGACACCAGTCAACGATCTAAGCGCCTTAGAGGGTGCCCCACTCATCGAGCTTAATCTTGTCGAAACCAAAGTAACGGACCTCAGCCCACTAGCCAAATCACGCACTCAAATGCTTTGGCTGACAGGAACACCCGTGTCTAAAATTACGGCTCTCCAAGGACTTCCACTCGTCAGTCTAACGCTACATCGCACTCTTGTAAGCGATCTATCTCCACTCAGTGGCAACACTCTCCAACGGTTGCACATAGGCCAAACATCCGTCACCGATCTCACTCCGCTCAAGGGCATGAGCCTCACCCGACTCGTCTTTTCTCCTGCCAATATCAAAACAGGACTCGATGTCGCTCGTGAATTATCTCTTCAAGAAATTGGCACCAAGTTCGACGAAGAAAGCAAAGACCTGCAGCCTCCTGCTGCTTTCTGGGCTCAATTCGGCAAGTAACGATAACACCTCGGACTTCCTTTACGCCAAATCAAGAATTACCTTGCCTTGGCGGCCTCCTTCTTGGGCTCGTGCCATGGCTTGACGATACTCTTTCATGGGAATGATCGAATCGACAGCGGTGACTAATTCTTGGTCAAGAACCATCTTGGCCAATAGCTCAAAAACGCTTTGAATCTCGGCCCTGCTGGCCTTCTCGAACCATTGAGTGATCCATAAACCGTGAAGCCGAAGATTTTTGAAGATCAGATATTTATTGGGCACCTTCAGACTGCGCCGACTCATCGCTCCATAAGTCACCATTAAGCCTTCTTGCGAGAGTAGCTCCATCAGATGGATCGCGCTATCTCCACCGACAGCATTGGCTGCAAGCTTAACGGGGGAATGCGCCAACAGATCCTTGGCTTCAGAAACACCTTGATCCGTATCGAGGAAAACTGCGTCGGCACCGAGTCCGAGCATTTCTGGGATCAACTCAGCACGGCGGACGAAGTTGATGTTGCGAAAGCCTTGTTTTTTAGCCATCTGAATCAAGGCACGACCCACACCTGAATTCGCTGCATTTTGGACGACCCAGTCTCCTGGCTGTAGATCAACCTGCTGATTGAGTAAGTGCCAAGCCGTAACCGGATTGATGCGCAGCATGGATGCCTGTATCGGATCTATGGAACTCGGCAGCTTAACAAAATGATGCTCGGCAGCCGTGAGGTGCTGGGACCAACATCCGGCACCCAGAAGAGGAATCACCACATCACCTTTTGCCAATGAAGTGACTTGAGATCCAATGGCCACAACCTCTCCGCAGCCTTCATGACCGGGAATAGCTGGAGGATGAGATGGGTGCCCGTAATTGCCTTCAATGAAATTTAAATCGGCAGGATTTACAGGCGCATAACGCATCCGCACACGCACTGCATCGCCTTCAAGCTTTGGCAAAGACCGTTCGACTAACTTTAAAACTTCTGTGGGATTGCCAGTGACAGGGAAAGAAAGAGCGAAGGACATTAGAAGCCGAAATCTACCGCTTTTTACCTACCCAGGTCATGATCGGCTTCACGACATGCGGTGGAGCCGCCTCTTCCGCAGAAAAGGCAATCGCAATCGTTTGATCACCCTTCACTTTGGCGAGGCTGACTTTGAGCACATGGATTCCCGTTAATTTCCGCATCTGCTTATCCGTAGGTTCGGGCGGATTCTCCGTGGAAAAGCTGGCACCTTCAGGAGAAAGAATTGTCGCATACAAGGTCTGCTTAGCATCGGTAAGCGTGGCACTTTTACCATTGACCGCGACCTCAGCTTTGGTGTGCATTTTCCAAGTCACATCGGTGCCGTTTTTGATCGCTAAGTCGTCTTGAATCAGCACATATGGCTTGGCTCCGCGCACCATCATCACGCCGCGAAACGTGTCTTTGCTAGCTTTGGAATAAGCTTTCGTCAGATCAACCGCAGCAACACCCAGTTCAGGTGTGCTTTGAGCAAAAAGCACAGAAGCTGTGGCTTCAAAGCTTTGATTGATCCCGACTTCAGGCGCTGGCGCTGGAGCACCTTTTTTGGCCGGCTCAGGTTTGGCATCTGACTCTTGGCCAATTTCCAGCGTGTTTTGACCTCGGGTTCCTTCGAGGTAAAGTTTATAGCGCTTGTTACGATCTGCCGCCTTTGGATCAACGCCGGGGGCACGTTCTGATTCAGCCCCGAGTTCAATGCCCCAGCGTTTTCCAGCCATGTCTAGCACAAAGGTGCCCAGATCCAACTGAGAGGTGCGGATGCTATTATCCCCCCCTTTGACGGCGACATAAGCAGCTGATTTATCCCAAGCGGAACGCAGGGCAGTTACTTGACCGCCTGCAATGCCATAGTCCAAGCTATCCGGCTTGCCGTCACCAGCTGCGTGAGGATTGTAATACATGAAGTCACCCGCCAGGCTAAAGAAAGCCGTATCAGCACCAGGGGCAGCCCCCGCTTTCAGGGCTTTCGTACCCAAATTACCGTGCTGACCTGCCAGCCAGGTGCTGACCCATGGACGTGAAAGTTTACTGCCAGCAGCGTCGCCATAATTAAAAAGATCATTGCTTGGACCCACAAGGTGAAGGCGAGCCAGCCCAGCCTGAGGCAGACCTTCCAACAGGCTGAAACCAAAGTCGGTTCCTGCATTGGCCTTCAGCGTTTGCATCACCATGATCGCGTAGTCTAAGACCTGCTCACCTTGCTCCATCCCCTCTGGCCAAATGCCTGCTGGGGCAAAACGAAGCATGCCTTTACCAAACACTTTAGCGGCGGCATCAGCAGCTTGGCGTGCGGCTAATGGATCGTCATCATGCAGACAAACGGCGGCCAAGATCAAGGCTGAGGCCATGGCCATATGCTCGGCATCTGACTCATCTTCCTCGACTTTTTTCGGTGCGCCTTTGGCAGGTGCCTTGGGTTTAGATGCCTCAGTTCCTGAGAGTGCCAGGGGCATCGATCCCTTTTTCAATCATGTAAGTGCGGGCTTCGAGCACCTGTTTAGCGGTCATACCATCTTTGAAGTAGTCATAACCAAGGGAGGCAGCGATCAAAAAATCGGCCGTGACCTCGGGTTCATCGACATACCAGTTTTGAAACGTGGCAGGATCCGTGATGGCTGTTAGTTCCCGAACCCCACGTTCTTTCCAACGTGGATCACCGTCCACAAAGTTTAGAGTCCCCAAACAGGCCATTCGGAATAGAGCCTTGGATCCAGGTGTTGAAGTGCCTCGCTGCTCACCAAAAATTCGAGTCAACTCTGGAGCCGCGAGCACCGCTTCACCTGCTGTTTTCAAATTGGCTAACATCTTAGAGGCGGCCGGGTCCGTTGCAGGAAGACCTTTCAAGTATTGCCAGCCAGCAGCCGCATGGATCAAGCGTGGACGCGTCTTCAGTGCCTTGGCGATGTAGTCTGCCCCTCCAGGAGCTTTGAATGCCTTTACAGGCAAAATCGTTAGGGGAGGACGCGGGGGTGCAGGTTTACCAGCCACTTCTGATGCCGGCCCAGGAGCTGCTGGAGTGGCAGGCATAGCAGCCGGGGTCGCTTGCATTTTTTTCCACTCAGCTGCAGCAAAGGCTTTGTCGGCTTCACTTAAAGCATCGATCGGAATGGTGAAGCTCTGACCATCTGCTTTTTTGATGGTGATCGTTCGGGCGGTAATATCGACCGCCGTCATCTCCGCATCAATCGCAACACCGGCTTTGTTGGTCCACTTTCGAATTTCTGCCGAGGCCACGGCAGACAAACACAGAGCAGATAAGACGACGAGATGAGAACAGAAGCGCACTTTCATGGAATACGGTGGTTGGGGAAACTCTAGCTTGCTTACAAGCACCACTATGGACAAGAGCAAACTTCGCCAGAATCCTTTTTTCTGCTCAGCGAGAAAGCATAGGCAATCAAAAAGACCCTAAGCTAAGACTGCTCTGTTGTTTGAAAATCCGGTTACGCACTTGCTGCATAGTCGAAGAAGTTCAAACCATCCATCGGTTCTCCGCCAGTCAGACCAAATCCACCCATCACATCAACCAACACCAAGATCGCCCAGCAGATAAGTCCTTCGAAAATAATTCGCTGAGATATCATACCCCCATCTCATTCTGAGATGTTTAAATTAGAGCCCCATCCATCGTTTCAAGGCCATCTCC
>CAMBPS010000120.1 GCA_945869675.1 Prosthecobacter debontii
AGAAGAGTTGGATGCGATGACTCCGAATCTGCCGGACGTGTACAACATGCGTGGCTCTATTTATCTATCACCGTCCCTTCGAGATTTTGCCAAGGCCGATGAGATGTTTGCCAAAGCAGAGACATTACAGCCAAATTCACTACCTCCGCGTTTTAATCGCGCTGAGCTACTCTTTGTGAAGCATGATTGGGCAGCTGCAGCGGCAGCTTTTGAAAAGTTATTGGTCGATTTTCCAAAGACCCCGATGGCGGTTCGTCACCTTGTTTTATTCAAGCTTGTCGTTTGTGCCGTCAAGTTAGACCAGACAGATGTTGCCCAGAAGCGGTTGAAGGAAAGTTTTACCTTTATGGATGATACTCCTGCCTACTATTTTGCTAATGCTGCGCTGTCGTTCCATAAAAAGAATGAATCCGAGGCCAAAGACTGGATGCTACGTGCCAATGGGATTTTCAAAGAGGCTGAAAACTCAGCCTATGTTGACACACTGATGGAGGCTCGTTGGGTTCCAAATATCGATCTTCCTGAGGCCAAAGATGGTCAGTGATTTACACTGGCCTCTTGCCTCTGGCTATTTGCCTCTGTATGGCATAGGATGCTCACCAAGCGCATCATCCCCTGTCTCGACGTCAAAGAAGGCCGTGTGGTCAAAGGCACCCAATTCCTGCAACTGAGGGATGCCGGAGACCCCGTGGAGTGTGCCAAAGTTTACAACGCTCAGGGCGCGGATGAACTTGTCTTTCTAGACATCACTGCCAGCCATGAGGAACGTAAAACGATGATAGATGTCGTGGCCCGAACGGCAGAGAGTTGCTTTATGCCGCTCACCGTTGGAGGCGGTATCCGCACAGTCTCTGATATGCGTGAGATGCTTCTGGCCGGAGCAGACAAAGTCGGGATTAATACGGCGGCTGTGAAGACGCCTGAGGTGATCGATGCCGCCGCGGAAGCTTTTGGGTGTCAGTGTCTCGTCGTAGCCATTGATGCAAAAAAGAATGACGCTGGCTCATGGACAGTTTATACTCACGGTGGTCGAAATCCCACGGAGTTAGATGCAGTCGAGTGGGCCATTGAGGTCTGTCGTCGTGGAGCTGGGGAGATCCTTCTCACCAGCATGGATGCCGATGGCACCAAAAATGGCTACGATATTGCTTTAACCGCCGCTGTCAGTCAGGCCGTGAGTATTCCTGTCATTGCTAGTGGTGGAGCTGGAAATATTCAGCATATGGCCCATGTCCTAGCAGAAGGGAAAGCCGATGCTGTTTTGGCTGCTAGCATCTTCCATTTTGGTGAATACACCGTTGGAGATGTGAAGCGCTTTTTAGATAGTCAAGGTGTGCCTGTCCGGCTTTGATCGGGCTAATTGATAGTCATTAGCCTAGATCCGGGAATGGAAGATCGTTGAGTTGCATCCGTCATTGATTCCATAAGGCTTTTCGCCTCTCGGGCGGTGTCACCCAAGACACAGCCGCTTCGAGTCGAAGAAGCCTTGTGAAACCAAGCCCTGGCGCAACTCAACGATCTTCCATTCCTGAATCTAGGATTAGTAGAACAGCTTTTCTACCAGTCCGCGAATGCGCTGTGATATCTTGGGCTTATCTAAAGGCACAGCTTTTGGCGCATTGATAAGTTCTTTTTGGGTCTTCTCGTAATTGAAGGTCGCCCGAGTTTCATCGCCGAAGGGGCTTGAACCTGGTGAGTGCTGAAGATTGGGAGGCAAATTAGCAATATTGTCCACAATTGAAGGCTGAATCATGATAACCAATTCACGCTGTCTGCCTTGTTTTGCGCGGGATCCGCTGAGCAGTCTCAATATAGGCACATTTGAAAGGAAAGGTAAACCGGAGTGACTGATGGACTTTTCTTCACGAATCAATCCTCCAAGAAGAACTGTCCCGTTATTTTTACAAATGACGGTCGTATTGAGTTCCTGTTTGGTGAGTGTGGGATAAGAGTTGCCAGAAATTTCTGTCGTGCCTGACTGCTCGCTGTTTTGTTGTGAAATTTGCAGCGTGAGTTCATCTTTAGAGTTGATCAAAGGAATGATGTTCAGGCTAAGAACGACATCTTGGTACTGAACGTTGGAAAGTAATCCACTGCCAGCAGTACCTCCATTGAAGTTACTTTGTGTCGAGCTAGCAATCGGAAAGGATGAACCACTACTGATTGTTGCCGCCGTATTATTAAGTGTGAATACACTTGGGCGTGAGATGACTTTAAAGTCACTGTTGGTATTGAGTGTGTTGAGGACGAGATCAATGCCTGAGCCAACACCGCCATAGAAGTTGAGTGCGTTGCCTGAAGCAAAGGCAGAGGCCGCACTGATGGCGCTACGCGCATCGGGAGAACTGCTGGAGGCTGTGGTTCCTGAGCCTGTCGATACCGACGGTAATCCCGAACTACTGCCCACCTGACCAAACAAACCTGAACTACGGCCATTGCGAGCACGGAAGGCAGTTTCAAGAGAGAATCCTGTGGCGTTGCTTAAGCTGTAATCACCAATCACTGCAGAGATCAAAATCTGCTGAGGCCGGCGATCCAGTTCATCCATGATTTCATGGAGGATACGAAGATGCTCAGGTGGACCAGAGGCAAAGATGGAGTTTGCGGTCGGATCTGAGATGAGAAGGGTTTTCCCGACGACTATTGAGGTTGGACCATTGTTCTGACGTAGAGGTTGGAGATTGCCGCCACCACTACCGCCAAAGCCGCCACCACTACTACCACCAAGCCCTCCACCCAGTCCGCCACCATTATTGCCAAAACCGCCGCCATTGGCGTTGTTATTGCCAAATAGGCCGCCACTATTGCCTTGGTTATTGCGCCCATTGGTTTGATTCTGATTTTGGCCATTGGGGTTAGAGGTCGCATTAGCTCCACCGCCTTCACCGCCCTCACCACCTTCGGTTCTGGAGATGGCGTCACTAATGATGCTCATGGCTGATGTCACATCTAGGTAAATCAGAGGACGTGAAATAAAGTTGCGGATCTCAGAGGCTGCATCAAGCTCCTCGATGAGTTTCGTGATATATTCCATGGTATCGGCGCTGGCGATTACGAGCAGGCAGTTTCTGCGGGCGATGGAAATGATCTTAGGTGGAACTTCCTGCGCTGTGCTGGAACTGCCACCTCCACTGACACTAATGCCTTCATTGGGGATTTGTGGTTGAATTGACTGGCCAGGAACCGAGCCAACTTGGTTTTGTGGAATACTGGGTGTTCGGCCGCCTCCAGTGGCATTTTTTTCATCGGTGCCGAGAATCTCATCCAAAGCTTTCTTGATGTCTTCGGCGTCAGAGCGGGTGATTTGGAAGGTCTTCGATTTGGTCTCGGCTGGTTTTGTGTCAAGCCGTTCCAGTAGTGCGATGATTGCCCTGACGGTGTTGCTGTTTTCAGTCACTACCAGCGCCTTAGCGTTCGGCACGGCGGTGATCACTCCATAGCTGTGACGAGGGATGACTTGATCGATAGCTTTGATGGCGTCTTCTCCGTTGAGATATTTGAGAATGACCACAAAATTGACGACTTGGTCTGTGGTAGGCAAATCAATCGCAGATTCAAAGAAGGGTGCACCTTCGGTCTGGGGTTTCTTGGCATCAAAGGCCAGGATCTTAACCATGCCTTCTCCGGATGGGACAAAAGCGTAACCATTTAAAAGAAGGCTCTTTTCGATAAACATGATTGCCTTGTCTTTGGGAAGTTCACCTGTGGTCTCGATGGAGACGGTAGCTTGCTCGACGTTGGCATCACGAATGATCTTTAATCCCGTCAAATCTTCATAAACCAAAAGGATCTGTGATAGTGGCGTGTTTGGGAACTGTAGCTCGACTCCGCCGTCCTCTTTGATGGCATCTTCTGGCTTAATGGCTGGTTTGGGGTCGCTGGGCGTGGCAGTGGTTGGCGCAATGGTAGCTGCGCCTGGCCTGCCGATGGCTCCAGGAGGCAAGCCATTTGGGGTGCTTGCTGTAGGACGATTGAAGGGGCGTCCACTACCTTGGGGCGGGATGGTATTTGGATTAGCCCCTGGTTGTGGCGGAATTTGCGCCTGAAGTGAAAGCACCAGAAAACAAAGCGCGATGAAGGTGTTGCATGCAGAACGGAACATGAAGGCAAAAAAGGGTGGTTGCTTGGAGGGAATCACGGTTGAGCAGGAATGACTGGAGCTGGGATCAATTGACGGCGGCGTGAGATCGCTGGTGGCGCTGCTCCAGGAATACCGGATTGAGTTCCTATGACTCCCTGTGGCATATTGATATTTGGCTGTCCTCCGATTTGTCCCGGTTGGGGTGCCGCTCCTGCAGGCAGTCCGGTGGCATTAAACACGCGCCCGTTGCTATTAGGAGTCAAAGGTTTTGTGAGGGGTGGTTGCCCAGCCACTACTCCTGGGCGCTGGGATCCAGGCAGTCCGGGAACGCCTCCTAACGACTGTGCTTGTGGTGTAGCCGCCCGCATGGTGTTGTTGATTGTTACAGGCTGACCACCTGCAGCTTCATCGTATTTGAGTTCAGCTTCCTCAGTGCCTTTAGAGATCACGGCAGAGGCTTCGTTGCGGTTACGATGAAAATTAGCTTTGACGAGATGGAATTCGGCGTCTGGTTTGGCGTCACTGCTGATCTGTTTGAATTCGTTGGTCTGCTTGTTTTTGATACTTATGCGGATCTTCCCCCTGTGATTGAACATACCTGCTAGTGCCCAGTCTTGACTCCACTGAACCTGCGTCTGCACCACGGGGGCTGTTTTGAGATTGAACGGATTTTTATCCCAAGAACTTTGGTAACGAGAAATTTCAAAAGCCGTTGGGATGACAGCTTCCGTTTCGCTCGGATTCGTATTTTCGGAAGAAGGATCAGGCGGTTGCTCTGCCGGAGACTCTTCCGTCGTTATGTTAGTTTGAGGTGGGACGTCGGCACTCGGCGAAGCGTCTTGAGCATGGATACAGCTAAAGCCATATGCCAAAAACAAAAAGGTAAAGAAGAGGCGCTTCATGAGGGTGGGAGTCTGAACCATTTTTGCACGTTCATGTTCACGATTACTTCCGCCGTGTCTTCTTCATTCGGTGTTACAGTCATGGCTGGGATGCTAATGAAATGACCAGGCTGCTGCAATTCATAGAGCCAAGTAAGCACGGGTTTCATTTCTCCCCGGACTTCCAGAGTCACGTTGGCTGAGGTCAGACCGACTCGCTCACTGGCTTCGGTGAGTTGCTTTTGAGAGATTTTCACACCGTTTTTGGCAGCCAATTCATCGACCAAATTCAGGATGCTTGTGGAGGCTTCACCAGCCTTGGAGTACAAGGGTTGCTTGTCGATGAGCCAAGTGGAGCGCTGATTCCAAAAATCTTGCTGGGAGAGTAATTCGTTGGCTTCAATGCGGCGGCTTTCCATTTCCATGGCGTGAGAGTCCACTCGAACTTTCCATGTTTTTAGTTTTGTCAGACCAATGAACGCAATGCCGCCAATGAGAACAATGCCAAGGCCTAAGGCAAGTCTTTGTTCGTTAGCGGTCATGGTTGGGCTTCCTCCGTATTGGGTGCAGTTTCGTTTTCGACAGGGCGTGCTTCGGCTCGGAAGGTGGCGCGGCCATCAGGTAGGCTAGTCGGTTGGGGCATTTCCCAAATCCAGCGTTTGAAGGCTGGTGCCGAAAGTAGCTTGTCCCGGAATTCAATGCCATGGCCGAGTGAGGAGGCTTCACCATCAATGACCATGCCGTCTTGTTTGACTTCAAGTCGGGTGACGCGGATGCCTTCTGGCGGGAGTAGTAGAACTAGCTGATAGATACTTTCGACTGGATAAGTGTCAGGCGTCAGGGCTGGAAGTAAGTCTTCCCAGGCGGCCTTAGCATCTCGAATGGTGAGGAGTTCTGGCTCGAGTGCATCTAATTGCTTCTCTTCACTATAAATGCTACGTTCACGAACCCAGACTCGGATCGCAAAGGCGCTGAGTGCGGCGACGAGAACGAATGCAAAAGCAAGCGCTGCAAGCATCATCATCCGGCGTTGCTGGCGTTCTAAGCGCAGTCTGACGACACTGGCTGGCACGAGACGTGAAGCCTGTGCAGGAGGCGTCGGGGCTGATAGGTCCTGAATACGAATAGGTAGATCCACTGCCTGAGCGAAATCTTCTGGGATGAGATCATCTGGAATGCTGCCTCTAATCAGCGCTAATGAATGGATGTCTGGGTTCAAGCTAGACAACTCTAGCGAAGCTAATATGCAGCGTATTTCTGCTGCGGCATCTGCATCAAGGCTGCGTGCAGCCAAGGCTTGCGAGTGCATCGGTTCACCACTTTCATGAGGAATAGCGATGACAAAAGCACCGTCCTCACGCCAGATGAGAAGCTCGCCCGGGGTTAGCTTTTGAAATGCAACAGAGGGGGCATAATGCGCATCATCGCCATTTTCAACGATACTTGCGGGAAGTTGTGATACCTGAATGTAGCTGCTGGTGCGCTGATCACGCTCATCATGGCCTAATGTGTGAAGTGCGTAATTAAATGTCTCCGAGGTCTCTGCACCTAAGCCTGCGGCCTCTAATTCTAATTGAGCGGCTGACTCACGACGTGAGGCGTCCACTCCTTGAAAGCGCATAGGAACACTGACGACGCATCGTGCAGGCAAGGCAATCCATTCGGCTCCTCGCCAAGTTTTTGTCTCAGATTCCCCTGTAATTAGCCCTGCTTTATTTCTCCATGCACGAAAACCCTCTTCGTGAGGGATGAGCATGATTTCGTCTGTTTTTTTCATGAAATGGCAAGGCAGGGGCGCCTGAAATTAAAGAGAGATAAATAAAGCGCAAGGAACGAGACAGTGTTGTTGAGACGGCGGTTCAATGTGGATTGAAAAAACTTTAAAAAAGAACTCTATGAATCACTTTATTTAAGGGCCGCATTGAATGGTTTATGTCAATTTCGACACTGCCTATGATGAATCATGTTTTATCAGAGTCTTTGGAACAAATTCATCTCGGGTTCCGTATCTAGGACCGATGATAATCATACGCATCCAAGTCATATTATGTTTGATCGCAGTTCAGGGGACTCTCCTCGGGGCTAATCGCGGCCGCATCGCCTTTAATCAGGATATCCGTCCGATTTTGGCAGAGGCCTGTTTCCATTGTCATGGGCCTGACCCAGGCACTCGAAAAGCGGGCTTACGATTGGATACCGAGGCTGGTTTTTTTACCGCCAAAGAGGGAGAAAAAACCACTGTTTTCAAGGGTAAACCCGAGGATAGCCCGCTTTATTTGCGCTTAATTTCGACCGATGAGGAGGAGGTGATGCCACCACCTGAGTCACATAAGACGCTTAAGCCTGCCCAGATTGCATTGATTAAAGCTTGGATTGCTCAAGGAGCGCCATGGCAGCCCCATTGGTCGCTGATCAAACCGGAACGTGCACCGCTGCCGATTGTTAAATCGACCGCTTGGGTGAAAACACCCGTGGACCATTTTGTACTCTCCAAACTTGAGGAGCTCCAACTGACTCCGGCTCCTGAAGCTGCGGCACAAGCTCTGATTCGTCGAGTCACTTTGGACTTAACTGGATTGCCACCTTCGCCCGAGTTACTCAAGCATTATGCAGGGAAAGCTATCTTGGGGAAATTATCAGATTCGGTTTATAACGAATTGGTAGACGAACTGCTGAAAACGCCTGCTTATGGCGAACACCGTGCGCGCTATTGGCTGGATGCAACCCGCTATGCTGACACTCACGGTCTGCATTTTGATAAGGAACGGGCGATCTGGCCTTATCGCGATTGGGTAGTGAAGGCATTCAATCGAAATCAGCCCTTTGATCAGTTCACCATGGAGCAGATTGCAGGTGATCTTTTGCCAAAAGCGACCGAAGACCAACTGATCGCTACAGGATTTCAACGCTGCAATACGACCACGAATGAAGGTGGAACGATTGACGAAGAAAACTTGGCTAACTATGCCAACGACCGCGTCCAGACTCTTGGTTGGGTTTACATGGGGCTCACGACAAATTGCTCGCAATGTCACGATCACAAATTTGATCCGATCACTCAGCGTGATTATTATTCAATGGCTGCTTTCTTCCGAAATACCACGCAGAAGCCAAAAGATGGTAACGTGAAGGATGGTCTAGGGCCGATCCTGGTTATACCAGCAGACAAAGATCGAACGCGTTGGAAGGCCTTGCCGACTGAAATTTCAGCAGCAAAAAGCAAGATGGGGGAAATTCGCAAAATCGCTGTTCCTAAGTTTGATCAATGGCTGAGTTCGGCAAGACCTGGCGACTTGGATAAAGACCTGCCAGCTAAAGGCTTGGTTGCACATTTACCACTCAATGAGGGAGTCGGCACTGCAGTGACTGGCATTGATGGTGCCGCTAAGACCTTTAAAGCGACTGGTGAAGTCTCTTGGAAGCCAGATGGCAAAATCGGTCCTTCGCCGATCATGAAACTAGGTAGCACTTTTGAAATCGGTGACTTAGGAGATTTCGAAAAGAACCAATCTTTCAGCTATGGTGCTTGGGTTCGCGCGGGTAAGCTTGGTGTCAATGGTGGTATCCTTGCTCGTATGGATGAAAAAGGCCAGTATCGCGGCTGGGATCTCTGGCAGGCAGATCGCAGTTTTGCGGTTCATATTGTGAGCACTTGGCCTGATGATGCACTGCGGGTGACGACAAAAAAACCCAGTGTAAAAGCCGGTGTCTGGCAGCATGTTTTTGTGACATACAATGGGAGTGGTAAGGCTCAAGGGGTAAAGATCTTTATCGATGGCATTGAGCAGGAACTAAAGTATGAAACAAATGGTCTGAAAGGCAGCATTAAGACCATCACGCCAACTCGAATCGGCCAGCGCAGCCACACGCAAGTGTTTCACGAGGGCAGGGTGCAAGATGTGCGCATCTATGATCGGATGCTTGCCCCTGCTGAAGTGATGACCATCTCAAAAGTGGGGCCCTTGCGTGACATGCTGGCTTCCAACAAACGTGGGCCGAAACAGAGACAAGCACTATTTGAGCACTACCTTGTCACTCGCCATGCAGCTTATCAAACTGCTGACGAGCTGAATGCTAAGTTGGAAGCCGAGATGAAGGCAATTGAGAGCCGCAGCACGATCACCCACATTCAGGAGGAGAAAAAGGATGTCATGCCGATGGCCAATATTCTCATGCGTGGTCAATACGATAAGGTAGGAGAAGCCGTGGATGCAGCAGTGCCTGTTGCCCTTGGGAAATTGCCTGTTGGGGCGCCGAAGAATCGCCTTGGCCTTGCTCAGTGGTTAGTCAGTGCCGATAATCCATTGAGTGCACGAGTCACGGTGAATCGCTTTTGGCAGGAACTTTTCGGCAGCGGTCTCGTCAAGACCAGCGAGGACTTCGGCATCATGGGATCCGCACCGTCGCACCCAGAATTACTTGACTGGTTGGCCGTTGAGTTTCGTGAAAGTGGCTGGGATGTAAAGCGGCTATTCAAAATGATGGTTACATCCGCCACTTATCGTCAAGCTGTTATCATCACCCCTGAAAAGACGAATAAAGATCGGGACAATTCTCTCTTCAGTCGAGGGCCACGTTTCCGCATGGATGCCGAGATGATCCGTGACTATGCCTTAACCGCTAGTGACACCCTTTCACCGAAAATGGGCGGTCCTGGCACAATGCCTTATCAGCCAGAAAATGTATGGGAAGTCGTCGGGATGGGCACAGAAAAGTACATTCAGGACAAGGGTGAGAACCTTTACCGACGGACACTTTACAATTTTTGGAAACGTATGGCTCCACCTGCCAGTATGGATATCTTTAACGCTCCGAGTCGTGAAGTGAGCTGTGTCCGACGTGATCGCACCAACACGCCGCTTCAAGCGCTCGTGACTATGAATGATCCACAGTTCATTGAAGCTGCAAGAAATATGGCTCAAAAGACTTTGACTGCAGTCAAAGGGGATGACCAAGCCAAACTAAGCGCCATTGCGGAACGTTTGATTTGCCGACAGTTCACCAAAGATGAATCGACGATTCTCGCGGCCACTCTCGCAGAACTACGCAGCCATTACAGCGCAAGTCTTTCCGATGCCGAAGCTTTGCTTAATGTGGGTGAATCCAAGCCTGATGAAAAGCTTTCGAAGCCAGAACTTGCTGCATGGACCATGATCTGCAATCAACTCATGAACTTGGACGAAGTCCTCAATAAATAATATTACTGTCATGAATATCCTCGAAGAATGGAACACCTATCAAACTCGTCGGCAGCTTTTGGCACGGGGTAAAAACGTGCTTGGAGGTGCGGCACTCTCTTCGCTTATTGGTGATGCAATGTTGGGCAATGCCAGTGCCAATAGTGCAATTGGTGCCACTGGCCCTCA
>CAMBPS010000121.1 GCA_945869675.1 Prosthecobacter debontii
CTCCGCTCACGCGGCCTGCTCGATAGCACGCTGCTCGTCTGGGCCGGTGAGTTCGGCCGCACACCCTTCGCTCAAGGTAACAACGGCCGCGATCATAACCCCTACGGCTTCACCGTCTGGATGGCCGGCGGCGGCATCAAAGGCGGTCACGTTTACGGCTCCACCGATGAATTCGGCTACAACGCCACCGAGAACGTCTGCACCGTCTATGACCTATGGGCCACCGTGCTTCATCAAATGGGCATCGACCACGAACAACTGACCTACCGCTTCAGTGGGCGCGACCTGCGGCTCACCGACGTGCATGGAAACGTGCTGCGGGACATCATTGCGTGATGAATGCCTCGTTTAACCGCCGCCAGATACTCTCCAGCGCCTCCACGGGCTTTGGGATGGCGGCGTTGGCGGGCTTGATGCAGGCGGAGACACCAATGATCCATCGGGCGAAGCGTTTTACGCCGAAGGCACGCAGCGTGATCTTTTGCTACATGAGTGGCGGCGTGTCGCACATCGACTCGTTTGATCCGAAGCCGCTGCTCAAAAAATTGGCGGGTAAGCCGATGCCCGGCGAGGTGAAGAAGACGCAGTTCAACAACAACGGCACCGTCCAGCCAGCGCATTGGGCCTACAAGCGCCACGGCCAGTCCGGCATGCCGGTGAGCGACCTCTTTCCGCACATGGCGACGGTGGCGGATGAGTTGTGCGTGATCCGCAGCATGACGGCGAAGTTCAGCGAGCATGCGCAGGGCAATTTCTTCATGCACAGCGGCTTCCCCTTCGTCGGCTACCCCAGCGCCGGAGCCTGGGCCAGCTACGGCCTCGGGACCGAGTCTCGTGATCTTCCGGGCTACATTGTGCTGCAAAGCGGCGGTGCCAGCGTGCCACATGGCGGCATCGGCTTGTTCAGCAACGGATTTCTGCCCGCCCAGCATCAAGCCTCCATCATCAAGGTCGATGAGGTCGAAGCCGTGAAAAACATCCGCCCGCAGGAGCCATTCGCCAAGCAGCGTAAGCGCCTCGATTTCATCAGCGCGATGGACCGTCGCTTTGCCGCCACAACGCAGCACGACATGCATGTGGAAGCTGCCATCTCGAACTACGAACTTGCCTGGCGCATGCAGTCTGCCGTCCCCGAACTCTGCGACCTCTCCGCTGAATCCACCGCGACTCAAAAGCTCTACGGCATCGACCAAACCGGCACCACCACCGCCGCCTACGGCCAGCAGTGCCTGCTTGCGCGTCGTTTGGTCGAGCGCGGCGTGCGTTTCATCGAACTGAGTTGCCTGCCGCAGAAGATCGGAGCTGGACAAGGACCCAATCCGTGGGATCAGCACGGCGAAATCAAAAAAGGCCACGGCAACATGGCCCGCCAAGTCGATCAGCCTATCGCTGCACTTGTCAAAGATCTCAAATCACGCGGCCTGCTCGACAGCACCCTTGTCGTCTGGGCCGGCGAGTTCGGTCGCACGCCCTTCGCCCAAGGAACCGATGGCCGCGATCACAACCCCTACGGTTTCACCATCTGGATGGCCGGCGGCGGCATCAAGCCCGGCCACGTCTACGGAGCCACCGACGACTTCGGCTACCACGCCATCGAAAACGCCTGCACCATCTATGACATGTGGGCCACCGTTCTGCACCTCATGGGCATCGACCACGAGCAGCTTACCTATCGCTTCAGTGGCCGCGACCTGCGACTCACCGATGTGCATGGGAATGTGCTGCGGGACATCATTGCTTAGCGTGTTGTTTGAAAAATTTCACGATAAGTTCAGGTGCCTCTTTGAGAAAGCTGTGGTTGCCAGGATGAATGCAGGTCACAACTGGGTTGCCGCTTTTTGATTCATACTCGGTGCAGAACTTTGAATCACCCCAGGGGTGTCCTGCCGTGCATTGATTCAACTCGCGCAGACTTTCCATGGTCGCTTTTTGCCAGGCGAATTTCACCAAAGGGTCGGTCTCTCCCGCAACGTGAAGTACAGGCTTCGGCTTGAGTTCGAGCTTTTTGTTACCCAAACTAGCCGATGAGGAAGGAGCCATGGCTGCAAAGAGATCTCCACGAGTAGCCCACAAGAGATAAGTAAAACTGCCACCGTTGGAGTGACCTGTGCTGTAAAGCCGACGTTCATCGATCTTGTAGTCGCGTTTGAGCTGAGCCAAAACCGCATCGAAGAGCCTCAAGTCACGATCTCCTTGATCACCCACACGTCCCTGCCAACCTGGTTTTTTGCCTTCTGGATCAGTGAGGCGACCGGGTGTGTTCAAGCCCTGTAGATAAACGGAGATCGCCTCAGGCCAGAGCTTGTGATAGCCGAATGTATTGGCTGTATTTTTCATATTGCCACCGTGTCCGTGCCAAGCAAAAACAATGGGCACAGGCTGAGTCAGGGCGGCTTCGGGGATGTGGACCATGCCATCTCGTGTGACTCCATCGACCTGCCATAAAAGGATCAGATCCCCAACTGGCGGTGTTTTAACTTCAGCCATAGCCGCCAAGGCTACGAAATATAAGACAGAGAATGCATGGATCAGCTTCATGGAAGTTCCATAAACTGTGTCAGCCGCAATAGGTTTCACCCAAGATGTAACTCGAGACAACGCTCCTGAGTTAAAGTTGCTGGATTTTCATCCATCAGTGGCGAGGATAAGCCCTTTTGAAAAGAACCATGCCTGAGGCCCAACTTACTCAATTGCCCCGAACTCTCATTGTCATGGGGGTTTCCGGCTGTGGCAAATCTCTGATCGGCAGTCGCTTGGCTGAAAGGCTTGGTGGCGTCTTCGAAGATGCAGACGATTTTCACTCAGAAGCCAACAAGGCCAAAATGCGCGCAGGCATTCCGCTGACCGATGAAGATCGCTGGCCCTGGTATGAAAGTTTGCGGGCAAGAATCGAGGAGATGCGAACAAGCACTCCTATTTATGTTTTGGCCTGCTCAGCGCTGAAACAGATTTACCGCGCCAAGTTACTGGCCGACGATTCGCCTGGTCAATTGGCCTTTCTATTCCTCGAAGGCAGCCGCGAAGTGATTTTCAGCCGGATGGCCGCACGTCAAGGACACTACATGCCCGTCACACTGCTGGACAGTCAGTTGGCCATTTTGGAGAAGACCCCAGACCTACTTGCCATCCCTCTGGACCAAACGCCCGAACAAATTTTAGCCGAATTTAGCCAGCGTTTAGGGGCATAAACGGAGCTTCTTTCACGAAAACCATCGACAGCTTTCCGTGGTAGCCGAGAAAAGCTTGTTGCCAGACTGTGCGCAACCGCTAGAATTCGCGTCCTTTTTCCGGTACAACAAACCAACCGATTAACGCTCCCTGTGACTCCGTCGTTCCTCCTCACTCAAGGCATTCAAACTTCCATGATCCTCGCGGTCGTGGGCTTGGCATTTGCGATCCTCCTTATCCGCCAAATTCTCGCATCGTCTCCGGGCAATGATAAAATGGGCCTAATCGGTGGGGCTATTCAACAAGGAGCAAAAGCTTACATGAATCGGCAGATTCGCGCCGTAAGTATGATTGCCGTCATTGTTTTTGCCATTGTGTGGTATGCACGAGGCGGAGCAGCGAGTGCAGGATTTGTGGTTGGAGCCGTTTGCTCCATGATCGCAGGCTACATCGGCATGATGGTAGCAGTCCGTGCCAACGTGCGCACTGCCTGGGCTGCTAGCGTCGGAGCTCATCCAGCTTTAAAGGTCGCCTTTAACGGCGGTGCAGTCACCGGACTTTTAGTGGTCGCTCTAGGCCTATTGTCTGTGGGGGTATTCTATCTTGTCATGAAAAACATGGGCGGAGTGAAATCGGCTATTGATTCTCTCATCGGCCTAGCTCTTGGCAGTTCTTTGATTTCAGTTTTTGCTCGGCTCGGCGGCGGCATTTATACCAAGGCCGCAGATGTTGGTGCTGACCTTGTTGGTAAGATCGAGCAAAATCTCAACGAAGACGATCCACGCAATCCAGCGACCATTGCTGATAACGTCGGCGACAATGTAGGCGACTGTGCAGGCATGGCTGCTGATGTTTTTGAAACCTACGCTGTCAGTTTAATTGGTGCCATGCTCGTCGGACACCTGACTGGCCCTGAAGGCAATCACGCTGTCATCGTCTATCCGTTCGTCCTTTGTGGCCTTTCGATTCTTTCCTCCTTGTTTGGTATTGGCTGGGTCAATTTCGTCAAACAAACGGCCACAGCGTCCCTTGTCAGTGGCGTAGCCGTTTCTGGGATCTTATCTGCAATCCTTTTTAAATGGGCGACAGCAGCCATCTTCCCAGCGTCAGTCGTGATGGCCGGCAAGACGATTACACCAAGCAATCTCTTTTATTGTGCGATCATTGGCATTGTCCTGACCTTTGTAGTTGTCTGGATCACAAACTACTTCACCAGCACCGCCCACGCTCCAGTGCGCCGCATTGCCAAAGCTTCTGAAACGGGCCACGCGACCAATATCATTGCTGGCATCAGTGTTGGCCACCACGCCACCCTACTCCCAGTTTTAGCAATCGCTGGGTCTATCTGGCTTTGCTGGGATTTGGGCGGTCTGTATGGCATCGCCACAGCCGTGGTTTCTATGCTTAGCCTCAGCGGCATCATCATTTCTCTAGATGCATTTGGCCCGATCACTGATAATGCTGGCGGCATCGCTGTGATGTCCGGCCTGCCTGAGGAAGTGCGCAAAATCACCGATGAGCTGGATGCCGTTGGCAATACCATGAAAGCTGTCACCAAAGGCTATGCGATCGCTTCCGCAGGACTTGCAGCCATGGTTCTCTTTGGTTCTTATGTAGAGGAGTTGAAAGCTTTCCTAAGCCTCAAGACCATTGCCTTCGACTTGATGGACCCACGAGTGATCATCGGCATGTTCATTGGCGGACTGCTTCCCTACCTCTTCACAGCCTTTGGCATGGATGCCGTTGGAAGTGCCGCTGGAGCCGTCGTGCGTGAAGTGCGCCGTCAGATTGCTGCAAAACCAGGTATTCTCACGGGACATGACACCCCTGAATATGGTCAATGCGTCGATATCGTGACCAAGGCTGCCCTGCAGCAGATGATCGTTCCAGCCCTACTGCCAATCGTATTTGTCGTTGGAATCGCCTTCCTAGGCAAAGAGGCCTTGGGAGGCCTACTCATCGGAACGATTATCACTGGGCTTTTCGTGGGGATTGCCATGACAAGTTCAGGCGGTGCATGGGACAACGCCAAAAAGTATGTCGAAGAAGGGAATCATGGGGGTAAAGGAAGCTTTGCCCATGCTGCGGCCGTCACTGGTGATACTGTTGGGGACCCCTATAAGGACACCTCAGGACCTGCGGTGAACCCGATGATCAAAGTCGTGAACATTTTGGCGATCCTTGTGATCCCCTTATTCTTCAAATAAAACCCCAATTCCGGCCCCTGGCTAACTTTCGAGTTCTGTGTTTAACTGATTGCGCTCATACCGCCAAGATTGGCGGTATGTCTTTACCCAATCGGTCAAAGCACGCTCAAAACCTACATCTCGCCCCTCTTTTTCACTGACGAACCATTTGTGACTCATAATTTGCTGCAATTCAGCCTGAAATTCAACATAAGGGGAAGCGCTCATTGGATTGACTGCCATAATTTAAGAAAGTGAATCTCCATCTTTGGACCCGACAAGCAAGCCCTGCATCTCAGCTATGGATATTTCTTTTTCAACGAAGAAACCTCATGACAAGAGCACGCAGTCCGCTATAAATAACGCTTTAAACCTTCCCGTCCAACGGGCCGAAGTAGCTCAGAGGTAGAGCAGCGCATTCGTAATGCGCGGGTCGCGGGTTCAATTCCCGCCTTCGGCTCCATTCCCCGTGAAGACTTCATGACCGAACCAATAAACAAACCTCGTTTGAGTCGCATCAAACGCAGAGAGGAGATGCTTAACAGCATTGCAAAGCTGATCGGCTGCACAGCACTCATCGTCACCGTAGTGGTCGTCTTCTACGTTATCGTCATTCAGTTAGACAAGCTGGGACCAAGAGTAGACCCTACCTATGTGGATGCCGTTGAGTTAGCTTCCCATCAATACCGTTGGTCAGGAACTGAGTCTGCTGCAAAAAACGCAGGTTTGGGTGTTTCAAGACCTACCCTGCCAAAATTAGCAACCAAACAAAGCACTGCCCCATCCCTAGCCAACATATTACCAGGTTCACAAAGCGCAAAAACAGCGACCGGAATCGCCAACATTGAGACCAAAAAACTGAAGATCGAATCAGCAATCCGCCAATTTTTCACCGCCAATTCGGTTTCTGAAAAAGCGCTGTGCTCTAGAGACTCCGACCGGATCTTACCTCTCATGGAGGTTTACTATAAGAAACATCCACTTCAGGTGGGCGTTTGGCAAAAATTGGGCTGGGTCCTCAACATGGATGAGCCTGGCCACCGCTTAGCTTATGCCCAGTCCTTGTTTGAAGATGTTGATCCGGTTTGTCTTATCATTGAAGAAACAGCCTTGGGTGACATCCAGATCGACTGGGAAAGCAGCGTTCGCTACAGTGAGCTAGATTGGCAGGAATTCATCTCTACCCGACCAGATAACCCGACTCTTTTCCGAGTCATTGCCTCAAAAGCCATCAACTCCCCTCAAGCATCGCTAAACACAGGAGATGAAGTCATCGAACTCAAGCATCCAGCTGAACAGGGAACGGTCTATGCTTATTTCAATCGCGCAGATCCTCAGTTTAAAACGCTCGTTGAGCAACTGCAGTTGGGGAACTGGACAAACGTCCCGCTAACGCTGCGACTTTGTTATCCCGGGCCCACTTCCAATACTAAGACTGTACGCATTGCGGGCGTCGAGGGGAAAGGCTGGCTAATACTTCACAAATCGAGGAGCTAATACCTGTGAGCAAAAGCAAAACATCCAAATCCAAGGCCCAGCCTGTCAAAGCCAATTTAAAGATTGGGATCAAAAAAAAGGTCGGTGTTAAGAAAGCAGCTCCTAAGGCCAGACAAACTGCTGTTAAAAAAAGTGCCCAAGCAGCGACTAACCAAAAAGTCAAAAAGCCGATAGCTGCTGCGAAGAAAGCTGCAACGAAAGACAAAAAGCCAGCTGCCAAGGCTACTAAAAAGCCAACCGCTAAGGCTAACAAAGCGCCCGCGAAGAAAGTAGCGACAAAGCAGGCACTATTAAACGTGGCAAAAAAAACGTCCGTTCGGCTCCGTCCTAAGACCTCCAAATCAGCTATCAAACTCGCGGTTAAAACAGCTGCGCCAGCGAAAAAATCCACACCTGCAACCAAACCACTGCCAATCCCAAAACCAGAAAGTGGCACCTCTACTCCAGTTCAATCTGACTCAGTTAAGGTCAGTTCAAGTTTGGTTGTTTCTTCGACAGGAATGCCGCGTATCGCGAGCCTGCCATCAGCACCGCCACCACCGCCGAAAGCCTCAGCCAAGAAGCCAAGTTCACCACAGCTCGTTTCAGAGCCCATTGAGCCAGCTAAAGCACCAGTGATCTCATCGGAAAGAGCCTCGACTGTTAAATCCGGTGCGCTTTTTTACGATTCTCACATGCACACTCCACTGTGCAAGCATGCTTGGGGTGAACCAGAAGAATACTGCGCCCAAGCCTTAAAATCAGGACTCAAGGGCATCATCTTCACCTGCCATTGTCCAATGCCAGACGGTTATTGGCCATCTGTTCGAATGTCGGATAGCGAGTTCGACACATACGTCTCTATTGTCCAGCGTGCAGCAAACGCTTATAAAGGCAAACTTGACGTCGGCCTTGGTCTGGAAAGTGAATATTTCCCTGGTTATGAGAAGTGGATCGAAAATCTACATAAGCGCGCTTCTTTCGACTACATTCTGGGTGCCGTGCATTGGCAAGCCAAAGAATACCTGAACAAGTACGAAACAGGCACCATCGAAAACTTCCGCCGAACCTATTTTGAACAGCTTGCGCAGAGTGCTGAAACAGGTCTTTATGATTGCCTTGCCCATCCAGATTTGGTTAAGAATTACCACCCTGACAGCTGGTGTTTCGTGATCATCAAAAACACCGTCATCGCAGCTCTTGATCGGATCGCAAAAACAGGCGTGGCCATGGAGCTAAACACTTCGGGCCTCAATAAAAGCTATTCGGAGATGAATCCGGGAAATGAAATGCTGAAGATGATGGCAGAGCGCAAGATTCCAATTGTTCTCGGTAGTGATGCTCACAAATCTGTCCGTGTAGGTGAGCACTTCATTACCGCGCTCAATAACCTAGTGGAAGCAGGCTTCGAAAATGTCAGCTACTTCAAAAAGCGCCAGCGCATTGATGTGAAAATCAGTGATGTGATATCCAGCATCAAGCGTGCGACGGACGCAAACTCCTGATTCAAATTTATCTCAGTAAATAATTCAAAATGATCTGTGACCAAGCTTCCAGTTCATCGTATTTTGTTTTTAGCTCAGCCAAAGTGAAGAATTGTAGATCTTGAATAGCATCTTCATTCGAGCTAACTTCCGCACTACTGAGCTCAAAGCGGTGGACGACGCCTAGATGAACACTGCCAACCTCAGAGGAATCGTCATTAATCAATCCTATCACGGTTTGCGTATGTGTCCCGCCGATGACTAGTTCTTCCGTGATTTCACGTTCAATGCTATTGAAATACATTGTTTCCCCTAGGCCATCATGACTTTGATCCACGGGATTGATGTGTCCACCGATGCCAAGGGAGCGCTTTGAAACAAGGCGTTTTTCACCCGACTTACCACCGCGTGTATAGCAGAGGTAACGGCCTTCATGGTGGAAAATCGAATAAGGAATGAGCTGCTTATGTGTCGGATCAAGTTCAGCGGCAGGACGCTCCATAAAGAAATTAGCACCAGGTGCTAGCATGACATCAAGATAACGATTCACCTCAGATTGAAAGCCCTGAAAGCTGCCAAGTTGGTCGAGAAGGGCGCGAGTGATGACAAGAACGTGTTCCATTTGTTCCTTTGAGGATGAGCAGCACCAGCAGCAGGTCAAATGGCTTCATCAAGCCAACAACTCTTTGATTACTTTACGATGTTCTACTCCCGTGAGCTTTTGATCCAGCCCTTGGAACTTATAGGTAAAGCGTTCGTGTTTGTACCCGAGTAGATGAAGCACTGTGGCATGGAAGTCACTGATGTGCAGAGGGTCCTTCACGATATTGTAACTGAACTCATCCGTTTCACCATGGATCTTCCCGCCTTTAGACCCGCCGCCAGCCATCCACATGGTGAAGCAACGGGGATGGTGATCCCTTCCGTAGTTTTCCTTACTAAGACCACCCTGACTGTAAATCGTGCGACCAAACTCCCCGCCCCAGATGATCAGAGTATCCTCGAACATACCGCGCTGTTTTAGATCCTCAATAAGCGCATGACAGGGCTGATCGATATCCTTGCATTGGCTCGGCATGCGTCCGCCGACATTGCTGTGATGATCCCAATTGTTGAGGTAAATTTGAGTGAAGCGAACACCGCGTTCGGCTAATCGGCGGGCCATAAGGACACTATTGGCAAAGGTGCCGCGCTTTTTAGCCTCGTCCCCATACATCTTAAAAATGTAATCAGGCTCCTGAGTGATGTCGGTAAGCTCCGGCACACTGGCTTGCATGCGAAAAGCCATCTCATACTGCTGAATACGAGTATGCGTCTCTGGATCACCCACCTCTTTGAAGTTCAATTCATTGAGCGCATTCAATCCCTCAATGGTTCGTTTGCGCACACTGCTTGAAACTCCTGGTGGATTATTGATGAAAAGAATTGGATCACCCTTACTGCGAAAAGAAACACCTGCGTGTTCACCTGGTAGATAGCCGCTCGACCACAGGCGGGAAGAGATAGCCTGCTCCTGTTCGCGATTCGTTGGTGTGGCGATCAATACGACAAAGGTCGGCAAATTGGAGTTCATGGAGCCTAGGCCATAAGAAGCCCAAGAACCCAAGCATGGGCGTCCACCGATCTGATTACCCGTCTGCATGGCACAGATGGCGGGTTCATGGTTGATAGCCTCTGTGTGTAGCGACCGCATCCAACAGATGTCATCTGCATTCTTGCTCAGATGTGGCAATAGATCAGAGTTCATCCACATGCCGCATTGACCGTATTGAGCAAAATTGAACTTCGATGGTGCGATTGGGAATCTAGCCTGCCCACTCGTCATCGTGGTTAGTCGCTGACCATTACGGATACTGGCAGGAAGATCCTTATCGTACCACTTTTGCATTCCTGGTTTGTAATCAAATAAGTCCATCTGCGATGGCCCGCCGACCATGTGCAAATAGATCACACGCTTCG
>CAMBPS010000122.1 GCA_945869675.1 Prosthecobacter debontii
AAGGAAACGTCTTTCAACGCCCAAAAATCCTCTAACTCATCACCTTGAATGAGTTGCTTCCCACTAAGCATGTCCCGAGTGGTGCGCAAGGTTGAGCGAACGGCTCTGGACAAGGTGTCACGCAGGGATTGATAACGCTCCTGAGACGCTTGATGTCCCAAAAGGTATCTCTTGGAGAGACCTTCGACTTGGATGATGGGGGAGGACATGCTGAAAGGCTGAAACTCTAGACCTCGTTGTTTTCAGTGAACGAAAATGATACGGCTGCCGCTTTTAGAAAAACGGAAGGGAGTCTCTCTCAGGCCTGATAAGGCTGCACGAACAGCGGCTTGCTTTTCAAGTGGGACGACGAAAAGAAGGAACCCACCACCACCGGCGCCCAGAATTTTTCCACCTTGAGCACCGGCTGCCATGGCTGCTTCGTAGGCACTGTCGATGGTGCTATTACTGATTCCGGCTGCGAGAGATTTCTTGAGACACCAGGATTCGTGCAACGCCTCACCGATGGTATCGATACGATCTGACTGTAAGTCAGCAAGGATGGCTTCGGCTGAGGCCACCATACGATCCATGGTGGCAATTTTATCTGCCTCACTGGCTAGATTAGCGGACTGCTGAGCGAGAACACCCGATGCGGATCGTGTGATGCCTGTATAAAAGACGAGAAGCATAGACTGCAATGTCTCCAAGGTCTCGGATCGGCAGAAGATTTTCTGCACATCGACCGAATCATCACGTTTAAAGCGGATGAAGTTCAAACCACCGTAAGCGGCTGCATACTGATCCTGCTTGCCGATGGGTTCGCCACACCGCTCGATCTCGATGTTGCAACTTTCGGAGGCTAACTGCTCAGCCGAGGCATGCCGACCATTGAAGGCGTGCAATGCATTGAGCAGGCCAACAGTGAAAGAGCTGGATGAACCCAGCCCTGTGCCTTTCGCTGGAATGTCAGCCACGGAGGTGATCTCGATCCCACCGCGAATTCCAAGCTTTGCCAAGGCTTCTCTGACAATTGGATGCTCCACCGACGACGCGTCATCCACTTCTTCGGTTTTGGAATAACTCACTCGGAGCGCATTATCGAATTTTTGACTAACAGTGACATAGACGCATTTATCAATGCTGGTCGAGAGCACGGCTCCACCTTTCGCACGGTAGTAAGAAGGCAGATCTGAGCCGCCACCGAGAAAGCTAAGACGAAGAGGTGTCTGGGAGATGATCATGCTTCAGATAAAGACTTGCTGGCATTCGCAATGATCTCTGCGGCTTCCATTAAATCATTGACCGAAAAATTCGGAGTGGCTGAGGGGAACTTGCCATCGCGACCAGCACTACCCGTTTGGACAAGGATCGACCGCAAGCCTGCACGGTTGGCAAACTCCATATCGATCGTGGTGTCTCCGATCATCCAGGAACGGCTAAAGTCGATAGGAAATTCCGCCGAGGCTAAATCGAGCATGCCCGTAGCAGGCTTCCGGCACAAACAGGCCATTTTCAATTCAGGCCGCTCACCAGCAAAACCTGAATCAGGATGATGGGGACAATAGAAGATAGCATCGAGAAAAGCACCATCGAGTCCGAGCTCCCATTCGAGCTTCTGATGAATGGCGGCGAGATCGGCCACGCTGACTTCACCGCGCGCGATTACGGGTTGATTCGTGATGACCACCAAGCGATAGCCCGACTCACGCATTAATCGAAGTGCTTCGGCAACTTTGGGAAGTAAATGCAATTTATCAGGCGATCTGATATGACCGTTTTCGGCATTCAGCGTTCCGTCTCGATCCAGAAAAACAACGGGAACTGGAGTAGCTGCATTTCCGACTTTAATGCGACCTTGCAAGAGATCACGTTCGACCTTCTTCAGCCGGTCCGGTGTGCCCATGTCTTTGATATACTCATGGGAATGATAGGCATAGAGACAACCGCCAGAAGCTAAGACTGCGGGAAAGACGTTCTTGGCAAAGTCACATTTCTCCACCCTTCCTGCCCATGAGCGCAGAGATTCACGCTGCACCACATAGAGAGCGGCACTGACAATATTGCGGAAGCAAGCTCCTGCTGGATGCGGGTAAGCATGCAGCGCGGTGACTCTATCTTCCGAATCTGTTTCGACGAGATCGGAATCATAGGGATGATCATTTGGGTGTACCAAAATAGTCACGTCAGCCCCCTGTTGTTCATGGAACGCCGTCATGCGCGGCAGATCAACAGCCAGCATCGTGTCGCCGTAAAGAACCGTGAAATGCTCCGGCAAACGATCTAGCTTTTTGATGACTGCACCTGCACTGCCAAGAGGTGTGGTTTCGACCTCGATCTGAATCTTTAAACTCGGCCATTGATTGGCACCTACAAAGGCCTCTATTTGCTCTGCTAAGTGGCCTGCAAAAATACGCACGTCCTTGTAACCAGACGCGCTGAGGAGATCCAGCTGGTGAGCCAGCACGGGACGATCACCAACGGGCACGAGCACTTTTGGCACACTGCCAGCCACTGAAGCAAGGCGTGTGCCTTTGCCTCCGGCGAGAATGATGGCGCAGTCGATCACAGTGATAAAATCAGTTGAAGCGAAGAGAAGCCAGTAAAACTAAAAGCCATTCTCAGTGGCGATCTCATGAATCGCACGCTTTGCGGCATCATCTGAGGTAAGGCTAGGTTTCCAACCGAACTTGGCTAGCTTGGCCGTGCTATAGCTGAAGCGGGGGACATCACCGACCCAACCACGATCTCCACCCGTGTAGTCAATCCGAGCTTCTGGTGCGACACGGGCGATGGTTTCTTCAGCGAGAAATTTCACCAGTGTGCCATCGCCATCGGGGCCGATATTGAAGACGTTACGCTTATCAGAGGCCTTTGCGACGATGAAGCGCATCGCTTCGACAAGCTCACTAACATGGAGGTAAGGTTTCCATTGCGTGCCATCTCCCAGAACACGGAGGAAACTTGGCTGAGCCGTCAGTCGTTTCACAAAGTCATAGAGAGCACCATGCGTGGCGCGCGAACCCACCACATTCGGAAAGCGAAAGATCCAAATTTGATCCAACGCGCTCTCAGCAGCAGCACTGAGCAAAGCCTCACTAGCCAGCTTCGTGGCACCATAAGTGGAGATTGGCATCAACGGCCCGGTATCTTCTTCAAGCACCTTATCAATCTCTCCGTAAATGGCGGAGGTGGAGGCAAAGGCGACCTTTCGGATGTTTAAAGACTTACAAGCCTCAATCACCGAAAAGGTCGACTGAAGCGTGCGTCCGAAATCAATGCTGGAATCTGCGACACCGGCAGAGATGTCACTATTCGCAGCAAGGTGCCAGACTTTGGTGATCGGTCCGAAACGATCTACACATGATTGCATCGCACGCACAGTTTCCTGAGCGTTTCGGGCATCTGCTTTTCCTATGTGAAAGCGATCTGATTTGGCGGCAGATACGAGGTTCGATTCACGCCCAAGAGAGTAGTCGTCTAACCCAGAAACCGTGTAGCCATCTGAGAGCAGTGCATCTGCCAGATGACTGCCGATGAAACCAGCAAGACCGGTAATGAAGTGATGTTCAGACATGAAATTTGGAAATCAAGAAACGGGATACTCGGCCTCACCGATCAGGAAATCGACTGACGCCATGAGCCAAATCATATGAGTGCATTCGACGATATTATAGGCACTTGAATCGACCCAGAAATCAATGTCGGCCAATGATCGGAGAGGATTGTCGGCCTGGAAGCCAGAGAAAGCGACGACCGTCAGTCCCATTTCACGCGCCTTCTCGGCTCCGCGAATGATGTTGGGTGACTTGCCACTGGAGCTGATGAGTACAACTGCATCTCCAGGCGAGGCGCGATGTTGCAGAGCTTGGGCGATCCAGTTTTCATAACCGAAATCATTGCTGAAAGCGGTGATGAAATTGGGCTCATTAAAATCAAAGGCCTGAACTTTCGCGGCTTTCGTAAAGTCCACCGCACCATGACTGGCGATGGAGGCACTCGCACCATTGCCGGCAAAGAAGATGCGTTTGCCATTCTTACGCAAATCGAAAACGAGATCACGTAATGCTACGATCTGGCTGCTGACATCTGTTTGAAACAGGGAGCGCTCGTAACGACGAAAATAATCTTGGAGCCAAGTTTTAGAAGACATGGGAGCAATAACTGAAAGACTAGATCAAGTCAGCGAAGGTCTTTTCCATTTTACGGAATTGGCGGATGCCGAGCCAGAGGAAGAAGACGGTGACGCCGAGACTCATATAGAAGCCTGGCCAATAGATGGCGGATTCACCGCGCAAGAGGCACCAGCGAAAACCATCGATGACGCCAACCATGGGATTTAGGGAGTAAAGTAAACGCCATTTTTCAGGAACCACACTGGAGCTGAAACCCACGGGAGATACATAGAGTCCAAACTGAACAAGAAAGGGAATGATGTAACGGAAGTCGCGGTATTTAACATTGAGTGCCGTGATCCAGAGTCCTGGTCCGAGAGAGGCTAAAAAAGCCAAGAGGATAAAGGCTGGCAGGAGCAAAATCTGCCATCCAGGCAAAAACTGATACCAGACCATCATGGCGGCGAGAACCGTGAAGCTGATCAGGAAGTCCACCAAGGCCACGACGACTGTAGCGGTGGGCACGATGAGTCGGGGGAAATAGACTTTGCTGATCAGGTTGGCATTGCCGATAAGACTGTTGGAGGCTTCGGCAAGAGCCGTGGAAAAAAAGGTCCAAGGCAGCATGCCAGCAAAGACAAGCAGGGCGTAGGGAGCGGTGCCTTCAGTGGGGAGCTTAGCCACCTTGCCAAAGATAACCGTGAACACCACCATGGTGAGAAAAGGCCGAATCAGTGCCCAAGCGACTCCGATGATGGTTTGCTTATAACGGACTGAGATATCACGCCAAGCAAGCACCTGAAAGAGCTCCCGGTAACGCCAGAGATCACGCCAGTAGTTTTTCTCTGCGCGACCTGCTTCGATGATGATTTGAGACATGATTTGAAAAGCTGAGATTTTGAAAAGCTGAAACGCTGAATTACGGAGAACTGAACGGCTTGGTTTGAAATTTCAGCCTTTCAGCTTTTCAAAATTTCAGCTTTCCCCCTGATCTTGGCCATGGCGTTGCGGGTATCGACAATGAGAGTGGCCCAGTCGGCAAGCTCCTGCAGATTCACGGCTTTGTGATTGGTGACGATGACGATGCAGTCCTGAGCGCGAATATTGGCTTCAGTCCAAGTGATGGACTGATGACCTTTCCATTTGGCGTGCTCACGCGTTGGGCCAATTTCAGGAACGTGTGGATCGTAATAGGAGACGTTACCACCGAGTGCAGCAAAACGATCCATCAGTTCAAAGGTCGGGGATTCGCGCATGTCATCGACATCGGCTTTGTAAGCAAGTCCTAGCAGAAGAATGTTGCTACATTTGACTGATTTTCCAGCTTCGTTCAGGGCGATCATAGCACGCTGAACCACGTATTCAGGCATGGCGCGGTTTACCTGACCGGCAAGTTCGATGAACTTGGTATGGACTCCATATTCACGGGCTTTCCAAGTGAGATAAAAAGGATCGATCGGGATGCAATGACCGCCAAGCCCAGGGCCAGGATAAAACGGCGTGAAACCGAAGGGCTTGGTGGCAGCGGCTTGAATCACTTCCCAGATGTCGATGTTCATGGCATCGGCCACGATCTTTAGTTCATTAATAAGGCCAATATTGACGGCACGATAGATGTTTTCAAGAAGCTTGCTGAGTTCCGCTACTTTGGTGGAGGAAACTGGAATGACGGTATCAAAAGCCGCTTGATAAAGAGCGACACCTTTGGTCAAACAAGCTGGCGTGTGCCCCCCCACAACCTTCGGAATATTGGTGGCGTGGAATTTTGCGTTACCCGGATCTTCACGCTCTGGCGAATAAACGACGAAAACGGTTTCACCAGGAACCAGGCCGCGCGCAGCCACACGGGGAAGCACTTCCTCCTCGGTGGTACCGGGATACGTGGTGCTCTCTAATGAAAGAGTGACACCGGGGCTAAGATGCGGGACGATAGCATCTAAAGTGTCCGTGACATAAGACAGGTCGGGCTCCAAATGATGGTCAAGCGGTGTGGGCACACAAATGATCACAGCATCCACATCCGAAAGGCGACTGAAATCACTTGATGCGTCCAGATTTCCGCTGTCAAGCGCCTCGGCGACTTCCGATGTGGGGATGTGCTTGATGTAGCTGCGACCAGCCAACAAAGCTTCAATTTTGGAGGGATCAATATCGATTCCCAGCGCTTGATGCCCTTTACGAGCATAGGCAAGTAAAAGAGGAAGACCAACGTATCCGAGACCGATGATGGCTGTTTTCATAGCAAAGTAGGAGAAGGGGCTAGAGTAGCTTTTGAAGAATGCTGCATGGAGACACGCACTGAATCAAAAAATGAAACCAAAGCATTCACGACAACTTCTGGTCGGTAGCGACGAACCTTAACAATAGCGTTCTGAGCAAGCAATTTGAGAAGGGAGGAATCATCTAAAAGTCGCTGCATTGCGGCCGTAAGTTGAGCGAGATCAGCACGGTGAGAGGAAGCGTTGAGCGGTACAAGAATTCCACAAGTTTGCCCTACCGTATCTAACATGTCAGGAATACCCCCGATGTCTGTTGCGATGACAGGCTTACCTTGGGCTAGACACTCAATGATGACATTTGGCAAGCTCTCAGCTGCAAAGTAGGAAGGTAACAATCCGACATCAAAGCACTCAATCCAAGGTCGTATGTCGGGCTGACTGCCCACAAAAATGACATCTGTTTTGAGATCTGGCTCTAAATCACGTTCTAAAGCCTGGAGATAGGAACTGCCTCCGACAAGGATCAATCTCATGGGCCGGGTAGAACTTAGGCGAACTGCACGAAAAGCTTCAATAGCCTCTTCCCAACCTTTTTCAGGAACGCCACGGCTAACCATGCCAAAGGTGAAGATGTCATCCTGTGGTAGGGCGCGGTCAATGCGGGCAGACGGAGACTCATAGCTGTAAGGTATGACCGAGCTGCGAAAGCGGCTGGACCAAGGCAACTGAGCGATGCGATTCTGATTCGTCGAAGAAGGGCAGATAAGAGCATCCACACGCTGTAAGGGGATACTCAGCCTCCGGAAAGGTGGATCATCTTGCAGCAGCAAAGCATAGTCACCATGATCTGTTTCGATGATTGGAACAGGGTCATTCATGAAGGCCTGACACGCCACAACCGTGGCGATATGCAGATGAGGATTCACGACATCAAAGCGATTCCGACGATTGAGTCGCTTTAGGAAAGCGGAGTGAAGCCTTTGCTCGAGATTGATACGCGGGAACACCAGTGTGAGCTTGTAAAGGACACGGTGAAGAAAGTCAGTCATCCAACCAAAGGTTACAATTTGGATCCGCTGATCTAGTGCTGCGAATAAAGCTGATGAGGAGTCGCAATAATACGGAACGTAACAGGTCACCTGATGATTGGCGGAGGCAAGAGCATTGGCCTGACGCACAAAAGCCCATTCGGCTCCGCCGAGCGCTAGATTCCCTATCATCATGAGCAAAACCATCTGTCAGATACAAAAAAACAAAATGAGTCATCGACGAAACCCAAAGTAAACAGAAGCGGCCATTTCAAAGATGAGATCGCAAAACAACTAGCCGAGAGGAACTTTGCAAAGGCTTCAAGATTTCGTGGCTTGAACAAGCAGTCCGATGGAAAGACGGATGGAGTTTTTCAGTTCCGTGGTTTCGATGGCTTCATTTTTTGTTAGACGATTTGCAATGGCTTCTAGTGGACGGAGAATCGATCGTAAAAGCTTAAGGATGATCTTGAGCCCAAGGTGTTTCGCGCTAGTCCAACGCACCAGCTGTCCAAAGAGGAAAACACCGGCGCGAAGGCCGCAAGTTAGACGCACCGTATGATTGATGGTAAAGCCTGCACGCACGAGTTCTGCCTGGAGTCCCTCTGCAGTCCAGCGCCAGTAGTCATGAGGGCAGGCATGATCCTGATAGGTGCCATGGGTAGTAAGTAAGAGGTGCCCACCAGGCTTTAATAAACGATGTGCCTCAGTCAGATAAACCTGAACTTGCGGCACGTGTTCCAGCACTTGAGTCGATAGCACCAGATCGTAGCTACCATCGGAAAGGTTTGAGAGAAGGCTGTCATCCGTAATGGGGAAATCAATACCTGAGGTGCTGGGATGATCTGCACGATGATAGATAGCATTGGGAAATAGACCCCGATAAGGCGAACCACCGCAGCCGTAGTCGAGAATCGTTAGCGCTTTATTTGAGCTAAAAGGGTGCAATGCATCTCGAAGATCTAACAGATGGAGGAAAACGGGGTCACCCGCGCGCGGCTCGAGTCGCTGCCTTAGATAATCGTCGGTGGAAAGCACGTCCATACTCGAACTCAAAAATTCTCCTCACTGCGTGTGGCTATCGCGATAAGGTAGGTGGCTTTGTTTAGTTTTGCTGCGGTCATCTCACGATTTCATCCCACTCATTAAGCAAGGCTCTTGATGATCATCCGAGCAGTGAGATCAATGCGATGAAGAAAAATGGGATCTTTATGGCTTGCGATGAACTCATCCACTGCTCGGCGCGAGCCTTGCCAGTAACCGTAGTCATCAATAATCAAGATGCCGCCAGGAACCACACGATCATAGAGATGCTCGAGCTCATGCGCAGTGCTTTCATACCAATCCGTGTCCAATCGAAGAAGCGCAATTTCTGCGGGTGCTTGATCAGGAATGGTCACTTCGACCGGCCCTTGAATGAAGTGCAAGTGCTCCTGTGGGTAGCCGGTCAAGGCCATGTTTCGCATGACACCTTGAAGCGGCGATATGCACCACATATGACTTGTGTCTTTAAGAGCTTCATCTCCCTGCAAACGAGCCTTCGCATCGGCTCCGGTCCAGTCCTGATCCAGTTCGCCAGGTGGAGTCATGCCTTCGAAGGTATCGAAGAGATAGAGCTCGCGATCCCGCGCCCCACAGACCAGAAGTTCATTGGCCACCAGCATCATGCTGCCGCCATGCCAGACGCCGCACTCAATGAAGGCTCCCTTGATGTTGTATTTAACGAGGTGCTGCACCGCTTGAATTAAAGCATAACGCCGAGCGATTCCTGTCATGGTGAAGCCTTCCACAGCCAGAAGTCTGGTCATCACGGCCGTCGAGATATCTGGGAAATCCTGACACGTTTGCTCCGCTTGATAGCCGGGCTTCCAATCACGAAGTAGGGTTTGCCAAATCGCGCGGGCGACATGCACAAAGGTTGCAGGAATGCGTAACCAAAGGGGGCGAACGTAACTCGGATCGTTCATTGATGGCATAGAATCCACTAAACTAATTTCTTCAGCCAGCCCTTCGGGTGATGACTGATGGGGAACGTATGGCACAGGGCCTGATCTATCGCGAAGGACGGGTTTTCTGCCAAGAATGCTTCAATCGCAGGCAGCGGACCTGGCCGCCAAGCAGCAGCAGCAGGCAAGGTGTCGGTGATACCATCCTGCACCAGCACATAGCTGCCTGGTGTTACCACGGAATGGTAGGCCTCGAGTTCCTTACACACATGCCCGGTAGAATGGTCGCTATCGAGGATGACGAGCACATGACCTGTCACCTTTTCAGCGGCCTCGCGCACTCGGCTTACCATGGATTGAGCAATCGAGTCGCCGATCAGGCAAGTCACCCGCGGATGACTGATGTTATGCATTTTTTTCACATCCATGGTGATGACGGAGCCATGACCCAGAAGATCCATCAAGTGGGCATAGAACAGAGAGGAACCACCCCGATTGGTTCCAGTCTCGATGATCAACGAGGGGCGCAAGGCTGAGATGACCTCTTGCGTCACCCAAAGGTCGGCAATGTTTTGCCAGATGGGATTGCCCAACCAAGTCAGCGTGGCATAATTGTTTGTTTGACGGATGAATTCGTCATTCATCAAGTTACGAAAGAAGGTTGGGCAGAATCGGCGCAGGAGAGCGGAGAGACGCGCGGGAGAAGCATTGCGGAAAAGATTCACACGAAGGTCCAAGCTGGTGTGATTTTGCAACTACCAATGAACGTCGCATCGACCTGTTGTTCGGGCGGAGTGGGATCCTGAAAGATGAAGGACTGGGCGTGAGGGAGATACTGCAAATTACCAGCGCCATCATTCAGCCAAAGTGAAAGGGTGTATTCGCCCGAGACTAAAGGCACTTTGGCTAGAGAAAAAGTAACCTCTCCCTCCCTGGTCGGTTTGGCCGTATAACCA
>CAMBPS010000123.1 GCA_945869675.1 Prosthecobacter debontii
AACCCGGATCATGCAATAGAAGGCGGGGAAAGAGCGGAAGCGTTTGTTAGAACAGGGGATTGACGAGTATGCAAGAATCACCGTGATGGTGAACCTGCCCATTGAATACTCTGACAAGCCGGTAACCCCCTTTGGCGGCATGGCACTGATGAAACGATTCATCGACCAGACCGGCATCCGGGATCATCTGGCTACTCTTGATCTGCCTCAAGGCGGATCAAACCGTGCCTACGATCCTGTGCATATCATCGAAAGCTTTTGGCTTGGTATCTGGACGGGGGCCAGCCGCTATATTCACTGCGATTGGCTGCGTCAGGATCAAACACTCGCCGCCATCTTCGGTTACGATAGCTTGCCCAGCCAAAGCACCTATAGCCGGTTCTTTGGCAAGTTCTCCCAGGCACGCAACACCGCGGTGTTCCCACCTCTGCAGAAGTGGTTTTTCTCGCAGATCAACGTAGGCGCAGTGACGGTGGACTTCGACAGCACCGTCATCACGCGCGATGGCGGTCAGGAAGGCGCGGCCAAGGGCTACAATCCCAACCGCAAAGGGCGAAACTCGCATCATCCGCTCATGGCCTTCATCAGCCAGACACGCATGGTGGCCAATGCCTGGCTGCGCCCTGGAAACACAGCGGCGTGCTCCAACTGCGTGGAGTTCATGCGCGAGACCTTCGATGAGGCGATGTCAGGTGTGAAAGTGGGCCTGGTGCGTGGCGACAGCGGTTTTTACACCGACGAAATCTTGAGCTCGCTCGAAGAGCGCAGTCTTAACTACATCATCGCCGCACGGGCCTACGCCAACCTCAAGAACGAGATTTACGGCATGAAGGACTGGGTGGAAGTCTGCCCCGGCATCGCGGTCAAAGAGTGGCGGCATCAGCCCGCCGATCCAAAGACCAAGGCGCGTCGGCACATCGTCGTGCGCAAGCAGATCAGCCGCCGTCCGCAGGCCGGTGGCAAGCTGCTCTTCGAGGACCTGCCCGACTACCGCTTCAGCCTGTATGTGACCAACCTCGACCTGCCTCTGGATCAGATCTGGAACATCTACAACAGCCGAGCGGACTGCGAGAACAGAATCAAGGAACTTAAGCAAGACTTCGGGCTCGACGCGTTCTGCCTGCAAGACTTTTGGGCCACGGAGGCCTCCTTCCGCTTCATCATGGTGGCCTACAACCTGATGAGCTTGTTCAGGCACTTTGGGCTCAACAGCCACAACCAAGCCACCTTGGCGACTTTGCGGTCCTATTGCTTTGCAATAGGCGGGTGGGTCAGCCATCACGCGCGCAAAAGAGTGCTCAAGCTCTCGCTACCTCGCAAAAAGCGCCCCTGGATGGACGCGATCTTCCGTCAAATCGAGGCACGTCCACCACCCTTCGACTACTCCATTGCATAATCCGGGTTTAACGCATTGGATCCATGCGGTAAACCCTGAGATCTCTCATGATAGCCTGTTTTATTTAGCCAGAGCCAGCTGGGCTAGAACATTTTCCACCGTAGCTTCGGCGGTGAGGCCGTGCTTTTTCCGGAGGATGGCAGGTGTGCCATGCTCGACAAAGGCGTCTGGCCAACCAATCCTAACAACTGGAGTATGAATGTCTGCAGTGTTGAGATGTTCGATGACTCCACAACCAAAGCCGTTCATGAGGATATGATCTTCTAGGGTGCAGACGACCTTCACTTTTCTGGCGATGTTCTCAATAAGTGAGGCATCCAGAGGTTTGATCCAACGTGGATTAATGAGGGCGACGGAGAGCCCTTTGACTTCCAATAGCTTCTTGGCAGCCTCAGCAGTCGCAAACATATCACCAAGACCAATGAGGGCTACGTCAGTGCCGTCAGAGATGAGCTCACCTTGGCCGATTTCTAAAAGTCTCGGGTTGGCTTTGGGTGATACTCCTGGACCATTGCCCCTAGGGTAACGGATAGCAATCGGACCTTTTTCATAATTGGCCATGGTCCAAAGCATATCGACAAATTCATCTTCATCCTTGGGTTGCATGTGGACGAGTCCGGGAATGCCCCGCAGGTAGGCAATGTCAAAAAGTCCGTGATGGGTGGGTCCATCATCACCGCTGAGACCACCGCGGTCCATACAAAGACGCACAGGCAAGTGCTGAATGGCCATGTCGTGGATGATCATGTCGATCGCTCGCTGCATGAAGGTGGAATAAATCGTCAGGAACGGTCGCAATCCCTGAACGGCAAGGCCGCAGGCAAAGAGAGCCGCATGTTCCTCGGCAATTCCGACATCGAAGTAGCGCTCGGGAATTTCTTTCTTGAAGCACATCAAGCCTGTGCCACCAGGCATGGCAGCAGTAATTGCGACGATTTTTTGATCTTCTTTGGCAAAGTCAGTGACTGTGCGTGCAAAGATCTGACTGTAGGTTGGTTTATCCGTAGACTGGGTTTCACCTGTCTCAATGTTGTATTTCCCCAGCCCGTGGAACTTGCTTGGATCTTCCAGCGCAGGTTTGTAGCCACGTCCTTTTTCGGTCAGAATATGTAAAATGACCGGCTCATTCTGCGTTTTCAAAAACTCAAAGGTTTTAATGAGCAAAGGCAAATCATGCCCATCAATAGGGCCATAATAACGAATGCCAAACTCTTCGAAAAGTGTGCTTCGGTTATGCGGCCCTTCACTTTGCGGCAGGAGTAACCCTTTAGCGCTGTTTTCAACACGCTCAGCCAGCTTCCGCGCACCGTCTCCGAGCATGAACTCGACAAACTTAGACGCTTTTTCATGAAGATTGGCAAAGCCTGGGTGTGTTGCGATGCTGTTAAAATAATTCGCAATCGCCCCGACGTTTTTATCGATGCTCCATTCATTGTCATTCAAGACCGTAATCAAACGCTTTGTGTGCGCAGCGATGTTATTCAATGCTTCAAAAACAGGGCCGCAGGTAAAGGCCGCATCACCTGACACGCAGACGACATGATCATCAGTGCCTTTTAAGTCACGCGCAGTTGCCATGCCGAGAGCAGCACTCAGTGCTGTTCCTGCATGTCCTGCACCGTAGCAATCATGCTCACTCTCACTGCGCAGTAGAAATCCATTGAGACCCTCGTATTGGCGGATGGTATGAATCTTATCCCAGCGACCTGTTAGCATTTTGTGGACATAGCCCTGATGCGCTACGTCAAAGACAAATTTGTCTTTCGGCGTGTCAAACACACGGTGCATGGCGATGGTCAACTCGACAACACCAAGGTTGGGTCCGAGATGTCCTCCCGTCTCACTTAGAGTTTCAATGAGGGTGGCACGGATCTTTTCTGCAAGAGCGGGCAATTGCTCGAGAGGCAGGGCTTTAAGATCAGTCGGGCTAGTGATGGTAGGCAGGGTTGTGTCCACGAGGTTCAAAAAAGTCGGATGTCGTCACTGGCATCCTCAGCGTCAGGCTTTGCCATGCGGCGGCGCGTAGCGGCAGCAGGTTTGGTTTTATCATCGACAGAAGTTTCTGCCGCGCGTGCTGGGTCAAAGCTAGCTAGTTCAGCCTTGCCATCAGCCCCGAGGCTGATGGTCTCGATTCGCTGCCGGGCAGCGTCGATTCTGTGGCGACAAAGTTGCAGCAGTTTCATGCCCTCTTCGTAGCTTGTCACCATCTCATCCAGAGGCATTCGGTCGGATTCCATCGTAGCCACGATCTCATCCAAGCGGTCCATAGCCTGCTCAAAGGATGTTTCGTTGGGAGTGGAAGAATTCATGGTCAAATCGGGCGTGTATTATCAGGACACTGGATGCATAGGCAAGTGAGAAAAGCAGACGATTCGGATGGACGCTTGCTTTATCTGCAAAAATGGGTTTCAAGTCAGCTCAGACATTTATTCAATCATGGAAGCTATTGAGACCGCCCGCCTTTGTGCCAATTATGCTGATGACAAGAAGGCCGAGTCCATCGTGGTGCTCGACTTGCGCGGGCTTTCCCCCGTAAGCGACTTCTTCGTCATCTGCACCGCCAACTCCAACCCCCAACTCCGCGCCGTGCGGGATGAGGTCGTGGAACAAATGCGCATCAAGCACAATTTGAAGCCTATTTTCAGTGATGGAACTTACGAAAGTCAGTGGCTGATCATTAATTTTCCGAACGTTCTGGTTCACGTTCTTTCCCCAGAAAAGCGTGAATTTTACGCTTTGGAAGAGCTTTGGGGTGATGCCCCAGAGATCACCTGGGAGCCTGCTATCGAAGTCCAAGTGCCTGTCAAAAAGCCAGCTGTTGTTAAAAAAGCCGCTGCTAAAAAAGTGACCACCAAGAAGGCTGCCGCTAAAAAAGCGGCGGTAAAAAAAACTCCAGCAAAGAAGACTGCTAAGAAATAGCCTTCCGTGCCATGCTGGTTCACAGCATCGGCAAAGGAGGCGGTCCCTCGCGCAGCATTTGATCGGCATTGCTCGGTATGATCGCCGTGGGTGCTACTTGATAGGAGGTCTGAGGGACGAAGCTTGGATCATCCATTTTTCGGGTGATGAAGTTCCAGGCTAAATCGACAAGGATCGGCAGAAAAACGGTCGCGTCCAGATCGCCCTTATTGACCAGGGAAAGCCCACCGTCCACGCCAACATAACCCCCTGTGCCGATGACCATTAGATTCGCGCGCGCCTCAGCTAGCCCAATTACGGCACCGAGGGCCATGGCATCATTATGGGCATAAACCACCTCAAAACTCCTCTGCAGGCGCAGAGCATCCATGGCACGGGCCTTGCCGCCTTCCTTTGTCCAGGCCCCTGGAGCATCGTGAACCAATATCACCCCGGGAATCGCTTTAAGCGCCTCCGTGAATCCTTCGTGCATGGCCTGACTTGTCGCGTTCTCGTCATCTCCGCGGATTTCAACCACCCGCCCGACAACATCGACGCGAGCTTCGGCCAAAGCTTTTCTTCGCAGAGCCTTGATGGCCATATCGCCAGCCAACCGTCCTACCTCGCGCAAATCAGTTGTCACCACTGTCGTGCATGGCAGGGATAGCGCCGCCTCACCAATACCGACCACCACCACTCCAAGCCGCACTGCTGCGGCCGCCTGATCAGACACTCGCGCCGCATCCACTGGAGAGACCGCAATGGCAAATGGCTTTTCTGCCATCGCCAAACCAAACTGCTCTGCCTGCAAGGCCGAGTCCCCTTTAGCATCGTGATGGATAAAATTCACCCTATCTCGGAATCCCACCATGCGCTGGAAGTTCTGCACTTGGGTTAGCTCGTAAGGCCTGGCCGCATCAGCCGAAAGAAACACTACCGTTCGGATAGGCGCCTGGAGATCTGCTGCGGGCCGTTTGCAGCCTAAAAGCGGAACAAGAAGCGGAAGTAAAAAAAGAATCTGAGAAAAGCGAATCATGGTCGGACCGAATGAAGCCACGGAACCGCATGAATCACAAGCTTCCAGTTGCATCTTCTGGTGAACAATCCGCTCTCACATCGATGAGTTCTAGATGTCTGCGCCTTGCACACCGCTCATCCTGCGCCAGAATAACTACCCCATTCCCATGTCCACCGAACGCAAAACTCTCGAACAACGCGCCCAGATGTCAGACATCGAGCGCCTGCGCCACTCCTGTGCTCACGTCATGGCCACGGCCATCCTGCGCCTCTGGCCAGATGCTCAGTTTGCCTACGGTCCACCCATTGAAAATGGTTTCTACTATGACTTCCAGATGCAACATCGCATCACGCCAGACGACTTTGAAAAGATCGAGGCAGAGATGAAAAAGATCTCGAAAGAGAACCAGAAATTCGAATGGAAGGGCATCTCACGTGACGAAGCCAAAGCCATGGCAGAAAGCGGACGTCTCGGAGGTCTCAGTGAGCGACCAGGGAACCCAAGCATCTTCAAATTGGATCTGATCGATAAAATTCCTGAGGGTGAACAAATTTCCTGCTTTCAGAATGGCGACTTTATTGACCTCTGCGCTGGCCCACATGTCGGTTACAGTGGTAAGTGCAAACACGTTAAACTCACCTCCGTCTCTGCTTCCTTTTACATGGGTGACGAGACGAAAGCATCTCTGCAACGGGTTTATGGCACCGCCTTTGAATCCAAAGAAGAGCTGGAAGCTCACTTTGTCAGACTCGAAGAAGCCAAAAAGCGTGATCACCGCAAACTCGGGAAAGAACTCAAGCTCTTCCACATCGACGAAGACGTCGGTCAGGGCCTCATCCTCTGGACGCCGAACGGCGCCATCCTGCGTCAGGAGTTGCAAAATTTCATCAGTGAAGAACTGCGCAAGCAAGGCTACAGTCAGGTCTTTACCCCGCACATTGGCAAACTTGCCCTGTACAAAACCAGCGGTCACTTCCCTTATTACAAAGACAGCCAGTTCGCTGCCATCGTCGAAAACGATGACCTTGCCAAAGTCATCCACGAAGGCTGCGGTTGCGGTGAAGTCATGGCAAGACTCGGTGGTATCTCAGCGAAATTGCGCCAGCAGCTCAATGACCGCGCAGGCAAAGAAGTCGTTTCTGAAGAAAACGTCCTGCCCGATGATCAGCTCCTCGACGGCTTCATGCTGAAGCCGATGAACTGCCCTCATCATATCAAAATTTTCGACAGCCAACCACGCAGCTATCGGGAGTTGCCCGTCCGTCTTGCTGAGTTTGGCACGGTCTATCGCTGGGAGCAAAGTGGAGAGCTCAATGGACTTACCCGTGTCCGTGGCTTCACTCAAGACGATGCCCACCTTTTCTGCACAGAAGACCAAGTCGCCGCGGAAGTTCACGGTTGTCTTTCCCTTGTGAAGATCGTCTTAAATACTCTCGGTATGACAGACTACCGCGTCCGTGTCGGTCTGCGTGACCCCGACAGTAGCAAGTTCACCGGTAATCCTGAGCAGTGGGATAAAGCTGAAGAAGCCTGCCGTGCCGCCGCCGCCACTCTCGGCGTCCCCTTTACTGAGGAGCCTGGCGAAGCCGCCTTCTACGGACCCAAGATCGACTTCGTCATCAAAGACGTCATCGGTCGTGAATGGCAACTTGGCACCGTGCAGGTCGATTATGTGCTGCCTGTTCGCTTTGATCTCAGCTACATCGGTTCTGACAACAAATCGCACCGCCCTGTCATGATCCATCGCGCGCCTTTTGGCAGTATGGAACGCTTCTGCGGCGTCCTCATCGAGCATTTTGCTGGTCACTTCCCGACCTGGCTGGCCCCAGAGCAGGTCCGAATCCTCACCATTAGTGAAAAAGTGGACACCTTCGCTGACGAAATTTATGCGCAGCTCAAAGCCGCCGGCCTGCGTGTCACGCTGAATCAGGACGCTGACAAAATTGGGGCCAAGATCCGCAACGCCCAGCTCGATAAAGTCCCCTACATGCTCGTCCTTGGTGAAAAAGAAGCCTCAGCAGGCGGAGTCTCTGTTCGCCACGCCAAGCGCGGCGACCTAGGCGTGCGCTCCATCACCGAATTCCTGGCCGACATCACCGCCGAAGTCAGCGAGCGGAAGATGTAATTTAGCGAATCAAATCACCATGTTCTCTATTTGGCAAACTCAGAGTGGCAGTCCCAATCCCTGAAAATTTTTGGTTTTGATTCTTTGGTTGCACCGGACTGAGGTCGGTCTTTGGTAAGGCTAGGACTCTTCAATCAGATGGCTTTAGACATGCAGCGCCACCCCAGTGGCTTTATTTTCACGCAGCAGTTCGCCGATTTTCTTCGGGAAAAGTATCATGCCGAAGAGGATCGCCACACGGGTGAAGTGTTATCCCTAGAATATGTGAGCTGTGCTGAGGGTGAAAAAGCTGGTATGTCTTGGTGGAAACTGGCTTGGATTTCTCTCTTTTCTGCCCCAGCAGAGAACCATCTTAAAATTGGTGAAACGTCTGTCTTTATTCATCGCCAAAGCCGTAGAGGACTGAAAAATCGCCTTTTGCACTACGAGGACGGTCACGTCGTGGTGAGGAAATGAGCGGCATTAAGTTTGAACATTGAACAGCCATGTCTAGAATACGTCTAGACTCGTCAACCCAACCCCAAACCACGATTTAGTGCTTACCAATCAAACGATTGATTCGAATCAAGATGAAAAGCCAAAGCCATTTGTTTTGCTTCGGCCTTTTATCGTGGCCTGGCAATGGATGGTGCCTCCGACGCAAGCACATCGCGATAGGCAATCCAAAACGGCTCGATGGGTGGCCATCAGTGCTCTTGTTTTCTCTTGTCTGGGGATGATTTTATTGGGTTTCGTGTATGCAAGGCCGCTGCACGACCATTACCGGGACTGGCAGGCGGAGAATCTTTACCAAGAAGCCAAGAGTTTGGCTAACGACGGGCAGTATCCGACCGCGTTTGCAAAGATTCAGGAGGCAGTCACCAAGTCGCCTGATAATATCAATGCGCTACGAATGAATGCCGAGTTTCTGACAATGGCGAAAAGGTCTGAGTCTTTATTTTTCCTCGATCAACTGGAGAAGCGCGGTGTTACCAATGATTCAGATCGGCAATTACGCGTGCGTGCTTTGGTCAATCTCCATCGGCCCAAAGAAGCCTCAGAGTTGCTGGAAAAGCTGCTGACCGATCAGAAACCAAATCAGGGTATGATGGAACTAGCTGAAGATGTCTGGGGTAAAAGTCAAAAGGACGAAATGCTCAAAAAGGCCTTTAAGAATTTCAGCGAAAAGCATCCAGAAGATCGCCAGCACATGCTGAGATTAGCATCTGTTTTAATAAAGTCTGATAAAATGAGTGAGGTATCTGATGGTATCCGCCAGGCTTGGATAGTCGCGAAAGATAACGACGATATAGGCTTGCAAGCCATCGAGCTTTTGAATGGGGTGGAAAACTTGCCCCCAGGAGAATCAAAGATATTGATTGGACTTCTGCGGGGCCATCCAAAATCAACGGGTTGGCACCTCGTAGCGGCGTTGACTCGTCAGTTGACGTTGGAGCCTCTGCGCAAAAATGTTTTGATCGAAGAGGCGGCGCTTGCTGCTAAATCTCGTAAGCGAGAGGATTTGGTGCCGTTGATTCGCTGGTTGATTCAGCCGCCGCAGAATGAGTATTACATGGTTCTAGCTTTGATTTCGGAGGATGAGGCAAAGGCTTATCAGCCACTTCTAGAAAACTATCTAACAGCTTTGACCATGCTTCGTCGGCATGATGATCTTGAACGACTCGTGAAGGACCCGAGTGTGAACTCGATTCTTTCCCACAGTGTGGGAACCTTTTTCCGGGCGCACTTAGCTTATGTTCTAAATAAGTCAGCCGAGGAGACGCGTTCTGCATTGATTGTCGCCAAGCAGGCAGCTGACACGGAACATCAATCGGGCCTATTGGAGAAGATCGCCAAATATTCGGAAGATCGCGGTCACAATGACATCGCGGAGGATGCCTATCGAAGTGTGGCCCTTAATCCTCAGACAGAGCGGGTGGGTTTTCAGGGGCTTTTACGCACAACGGAATGGAATGGTAATACTGAGGCGCTGATCGCCGCCTCCAGTGAGGCCGTGAGACGCTGGCCTGACGATGGCAATTATCTGGAACATTATCTTTATGCTAGCCTTCTTGCTGGAAGGAAGGTCGAATTGGGGCTTTCTCAGGTTGAGGAATTATTTCAAAAGCAGCCAAATGACCAAGTGCGAAAACTCTTGGTTGCGCTGGCCTATTGGCGTTTACAGGATTTTGATAAAGCAGTGGCTCATCTGGAGGGAATGGACTTGAGGCATCTGACACCAGGTCAGCAGGCAGTGTTTGCTGCCATTGCTCGCGATAGTAGTGTTGAAAATGCCAAAAGTGCGGCGCATGAGGTAGTACTCAATATTGATCCTAAGGCGCGCATGCTTCCTGAAGAAAGGTCCTGCTTCACCAGAGCAATACGCTAATCTTTGTCAGAAAATAGGAAATTCCAAGCTTGCAGAGCTAGCTGCTCGTTATCTAAGATAAATTTATTCCGTTCTCATTATTCACCATGGATCCTCAGCCGCCTACTTCGACACCTCCATCATCTACTTCCGCGCCATTGCCTGAGGGGGCCGTGACTCAGCCGATGGGTTATCCGCCGGGATATCCGATGCAGCCAGGCATGCCAATGCCACAAGGCTACCCGCAGCAGGGCTACCCGCAGCAGGGCTACCCGCAGCCGATGGGCTACCCGCAGCCGATGGGTTATCCTGGGCAGCCGCAGATGGGCTACCCTCCGGGTTATCCCATGCCGCAAGGCTATCCCCAAGGGTACCCGCAACCGATGGCATATCCTCCTGGTTACGC
>CAMBPS010000124.1 GCA_945869675.1 Prosthecobacter debontii
CTCAGAAACTCGCCACGGATGTCACGGCCATGCAGACTCTCGAGGCCAAAACCGAGATGCAGCAAAAAGCCGAACAGCTCAGCGATGTCGTCCGCGCTCTCGAGGCCGACGCCTTGGCGCAAACAGCCGTCAAAGCCATCGAAGAAGCCGCCTTCAATAGCGATCCCAACCAAGCCGCCACTCCCACCCAGCCAGCCGATCAGGCCCGCGCTGCTGCCGAAGCACTGAAACAACTGCCAGAATCACTTCGGCGCATGAAGCCGCAGAACCCAACCATCGCCGCCAGCGCCCAGCAGGCCGCCGATCAGAGCCGCAACGCCGCGGAACAACTGCAACAGCTCGCCCAGCAATCCGCCACACAGGCACCCGGCCAGATCCTCAACCAAGAGCCTGCTCAGCAAGCTGTCGAACAAGCCCGTCAAAAAGTCGCTGAAGTCGCCGAAAAAATGGCTGCGCAAACAGAGGCCGCCCGTCAATCGCTCGCGCAGCTCACTCCGCAGGTCAGCGACATGATGAAAGCCGTTGCCCAGGACCTCAAAATAACGCAGCAGCAAACCCAGGCCGCCGCTGCCGAAGCCATTGCAGAGAAACCCGTGGCCGAAGTTGCTGAAAAAGCCGCCGCGTTGGAAACCGCCGCTGCTGAGAACACCGAAAAAATGGCCTCTCTGCAGGCCGCCCTCAGGCAGGAAGCCAATGCCGCCGACCTGCAAAAAGATCAGCAGCGCCAGCTGTCCCGCACCGCCGATACCGCCCTCGCGCAAATGCAGCAGAAAGCCCCAGAGATCGCCCAAAACCTCAAGCAGGCTGCCCAGGCCCAGACAAGCCAGCCGCAGGCCCAGAACTTGCAGCAGGCCGCCAAAGCCCAGCAGCAAACCGCCGAAGCCCTCGATCAGCTCGCCCAAAACATGGCCAAAGCTGAACAAGGTCAGGAACTCACCGAACAAGAACTAGCCGAGGCCCAGAAAATGGAGCAAGACCTCGGCGTCAAAGAACCGCTTGATGAAGCCTACGAGCGCGCCCAGCAGCTCGCTCAAATGGCCCTGGATGCCCAGCAGGACCCCGGCAAAGTCTTAGCCGAACTGGAAAAGGAACTTCCCAAAAATCCCTCCATGCAAAAAGCCCTAGCGGAGATCTCCAAACAGACCGCCCAGAGCAGTGAGCAGGCCGTCACCTCCGAGGCCCAGCAGCCAAGTAACATCGGCATGGCCGCCGACAAAGCCGCCAATGACCTCGCCCGCGTAGCCCGCCATCAGCAGCGCCTGGGACAGGAAGAAGCCGCCCAACAAACCGCTCAGGCCAGCAACCAACTCCAGCAGCAGGCCCAAGCCGCCAAAGGCCGGCCCGGCCAACCTCAAAAACCCGTCGGCAATGAAGCCCAAGCCGCAGCCACTCAGGCTGCCAAAGCCGCCGAAGCTACCGCCGCTGCCACCCCTCCCGTCATGAGCGCCCATCCCCTAGCGCAAGTTCAGGCCGCCATGCTCGCTCAGGCGCTTGACCAGCTCGATGCCACCCTGCATCCCCAGCAGGGCAACCAACCTCAGCAAGGCGGCCAACAGCAGCAGCAAGCTCAACAAGGCCAGCAGTCCGCCCAAAAAAGCCTCGATCAAGCCCAGCAAAGCCAGCAGCAGCAAATGGCCGATCAGCGCAATCAAGGCCAAACCCCGGGCTCCCAGCAGCCAGGCCAGCAACAGATGGCCCAGAATCAGCCCAAGCCCGGCCAACCCTCCCAACCCCAAGGCAGCGCACAGACCGAAGGCGGAGATTTAAAAGCCCTGCTGAAAGACGGCGTGCTCGGAACTGAAATGATCCTCGTCAACGGCGACTGGGGCCACCTGCCTAGCAAAATGGCCGAAGACCTCAGCGAGGCCACCCGCACCGAAGCCGCCCCCGAATACCGCGCCGCCATCGAAAGCTACTACAAAGCCATCGCCACCAAGGCGAAGAAGTGAAGGGTGAAATGGGAGCCGTTTGCGGTCGTTGGCAGTAGTGGTTGACGATGGTTTGCTGTTGTTTCAAACAGGGGCCTCTTCATCCTTCACAGTCTTGCTACGGAGAATGGAACGGAGCACGGAATGAAGGACACGTCTGACTTCTGACCTCTGAAGCGCAGCGGCCAATCAGGGCTTCTTGGCCAAGCTGAGGATCTGGTAGTTCTTGGCATAAGTGCCAAGAGCTTCGGTGGCGGCTTCTATGGTCACGGCATCGCTTTCAGCGACGATGATGAGCTTTTGCTGATTGTCCTTGTCGCCGGCTTTCACATCGACACTAATAACGCCTGGTAACTTTTGCGACAGCGCCCCGGTGATGTGGGCTTTGCAGGAAGCACACACGACGCCGGTGATCTGACCTTCGTAAGTCGTGGATTTCTTTTCATCAGCGGCTTGGAGGCTGACGGACAAAAACAGGCTAAGCGTGAGAAGCAGTTTTTTCATATCGATCTTGAGTTGGGGTGACTGACGTTGACATAAAAACGCCGAGATGTGGACTTGTCCAGCATCTCGGCGTGCGAATCATGGTGTTGAGAACTTATTTCTCGGTGGATTCACCGGCGGACTTCCAGCCAGAGATACCAGCAGCCAGGTGCTTCACGTTGGTGTAGCCAAGTTCAGCAGCCTTCTTAGCAGCAGCTTTGTAAGCATTGCAACCAGGGCCACCGCAATAGGCAACCACGAGGGCAGCTTTGTCAGCAGGCAGGGCGGCAGCTAGTTCAGCACCTTTGGCTTCGAAGTCGATGGCACTTGGCACATGACCAGCAGCAAAGGAGTCAGAACCATTGACGTCGATAACGGTGACTTTCTTTTCAGCGATGGCGACCTTCAGGTCAGCGATGCTGATGTCTGGGAACTCGGCAGCCATGGCGGAGGCAGCGACGAGAGAGAGGGCGAGGGCAAGGAGTTTCTTCATGGATGGTGGTATTCGTTGGATTTGGTTTGTTTGGGGGCTGCTCACCCGTGAAGGATGAACTGGCCGACTATCAGACGCACGAGCCCAGCGTTTATTCTAAGGAAGTGCGGATGATTGGATGTCATTACGTGAAGCAGCGTTGAATCGTGCATAAAAAAAGAACAAAACGTGCGCGGAGGCTCGCCCCCCGAGAAGCAGGCTAGGATATTCTTACTCCAATCCCCTGATTACATCTCTGATTCGCTGGTGTCTCTCGACAGAGGTTGGCACCTCAGGAAAAAGGACAGGAAGACGGATGCCGATCAGCGCCACCACCTTGGCAGGTCGCTGAGCGTACTCTTGAGGATGCTGCGGATGGCGCGCTTTTCATCGGCTGGGATGTAGGCGTACGCGGGGCTGGGGTTTTGATCGCGCAGGCCTTCAGCCATTTTGTAATAGACGCGTTCTTTGAGCTCGGGGGTCAACTGTTGCCAAGACGGGGTGTAGAGCATGTAACTGGCGCGGTATTTGAAGAGATGGGTTTTGAGATCGAAGTCTTTGAGTGAGGCTCCATTGCTGAGGGACTTTTTGTTACGCTGGAAGTCTTGAATGAAAGCGGGATTGCCGTCGATGCCTTGGCTGGGCAGCTTGGCCTCGTCAGCAAACAGGATGTAACGAGCCAGTTCGTCGGCAAGTTTTTCGAGCTCAGCCTTGAGGTTGGGGGACTTTTCCGCCTTGAGCTGACGCATGAGATAGACGGCATGAAAGACGCGGTTTTCAAAGCCGAGCTGATGCTCATGCACGAGGTGCGGAAGGATGTCGCTGGTTGGCAACAAGTGGATGTCGATGTCCCACATCTTTCCGGCTTCGACGCTGACCTTTTGCAGGCCTTTGCTGGAGCGGGTGACGCCCATGAGGTTGGCGTGGGTATCTTTAAGGTGATGATTCCCTGTTAAGAGCCAACCGCCAAAACGATTCTCCAAGGGGATTTGGTGACCTTGTTCATCGCGCCGGTAGGTCTCTAAACTGGCACCGCTGAGCATGGGAAGAATGGACTCGGCGATGAGCCCGGGCACGCGACGCGTGGCATTGCCAGCATGACAATTAAAACACTTCTCTGAGCGACTGATGAGAGGTGTGGGACCGCCTGGGCGGAGCCGATCAAAGATGTAGAAGATGGCGGCATGAGTGGGGTCCATGCTGATGACCTCGACCTTTCCCCCGGCGACATAGCCAAGATATGTGTCCTCATTGAAGTAGAGAGCGCGCGGGTTCCGAGGATTGATAATCTCACTCTGCAACGAGGTGGCGGAGAAGAGCTGGAGCTGGGAGGAGACGGGAATGTCTAACGCTTTGAGGATGCTGGTGAGGAAGGCTTTGTCGTCGCTGGTATCAAAGATTACCTCCCCTGCGTTGACTTTGGCAAGCAGGGCCGTGAAGCGATCCGTTGGTTGATGCTCGAGATAGAGATGCGGGGCTGATTTGAACTCGATCACGGCTTCTTTCACGTTCTCTGCCACGGTGATGAGCGGCAGAGAAAGGAAGGGCAGAAGACGACTAAGATACATGCAATCCATACGATGCTGAAGCTGAAAATGTTCGAGCCGTTTAGCAATAAAAAAGGCCGCCATCGCTGGCGGCCTTTCACGGGGAAGGGTTTCCAAAGATTACATCTGCTTGCAGAACTCTTCAAAGCGGTCCATGCCGTCGTTGATGACGTCAAGGCCGGTGGCGTAGCTGAAGCGCAGGGTGTATTCAGAACCGAAAGCGACGCCTGGAACAGCGGCGACTTTACCTTTGGCGAGGAGTTTCTCGCAGAAGGCGAGGGACTTCATGCCGAGCTCTTCGATGTTGACCAGGAAGTAGAAGGCACCCATGGGCTCCATGACTTTCAGACCTTTGATGGCCTGGAGGCGGCTGAGCATGTATTGACGGCGGACGTCGAACTCGTCACGCATGTCAGCGACGATCTGCTGGTCACCCTTGAGCGCAGCGATGGCACCATATTGAGCAAAGGTGGTCGGATTGCTTGTGGTATGGCTCTGGATCGTGTCGATAGCGTCAGCGATCTTCTTCGGAGCTGCGGTATAACCGAGGCGCCAGCCGGTCATGGCGTAGGCTTTGGAGAAACCATTGACGGTGATGGTGTGGTCGAAGATGTCCTTGCTGATGCTGGCGATGGAGACGTGCTTCTCTTCACCATAGACGAGTTTTTCATAAATCTCGTCAGAGAGGATGAGAATGTCTTCAGCGGCAGCGATCTCACCGATGGCCTTCAGTTCGTCGCGGGTATAAACAGCACCGGTCGGATTGCCAGGTGTGTTGATGATGATCATCTTGGTCATTGGGGACATGGCGTCCTCAAATTCATCCGGGGTGATCTTCCAGCCGTTTTCAAATTTGGTCTCAACGATCACAGGGATACCGCCGACGAGCTTCACCATCTCAGGGTAGCTGGTCCAGTAAGGCGCAGGGATGATGACTTCGTCACCCGGATTCACGCAGGCAGCGATGGCATTGTAACAGCTGTGCTTGGCACCGCAGTTCACGCTGATCTGGGAAGGGTCGTATTGCAGACCGTTGTCGGCAAGCAGCTTGGCAGCCAGGGCTTCACGCAGCTCAATCAAACCATTGCTCTCGGTGTAGCGGGTCTTGCCAGTGTTGAGGGCTTCTATAGCGGCAGCGGTGATGTGCTCTGGGGTATTGAAGTCAGGTTCACCTGCGCCGAAACTCAGCACATCCACTCCCTGTTTTTTCAAGGCCTTAGCTTGGCTGGTGATAGCCAGAGTCATGGAGGGGGAAAGTTCTGCGATGTGGGTAGCGATGTAGTCCATAGATGAAAAAGGGCGGGCTGGAGGGTAGTGACAGGGATTCCCCTGAACGGGCTGGCTAAAAAGGAGCGGAGGGACCGTTTGTCAATGACTCGTCCAATTAAGCCTGCCGACCTTTGCTAAAAAGGCCGTACCGAGGGCTAAAAATGTAGGCGAGTAGGAAAAATCCACCTAAAACGAGGATGATGGTGGCGCTTACGGACCAGCCCAGCGGATAACTGATGAAAAAGGCCAGAACCGAGCCAACTGCCCCGATCAAACCACCGCCCCAGAAAAGCGTGCGGGCATTGTCTGTTAGCAGATAAACCGTAGCTGCAGGAGCCACCAAGAGCCCAACACTGAGGATGCAGCCGACAGCTTGCAGCGACGAGATGAGGACTAAAATGGTGATGGCAAAGGTAGCGTAATTTAAAAAACGAACTGGCACCCCAAGACTGGCAGCGATGTTGGGCTCAAACAGATAAATCAGCAGCGAACGCTGGAGTGCCGTCAATGTGATCACTGCAATCAGGCTGATGCTAAAAGCGATCCAGAGATCACTGTCCGCCATGCCGACGATGCTGCCAAAGAGCCATTCATCTAGTTTTTGGCGGATATTCAACTGAGTCAGAATCAGGTAACCACCCGCAAACGCTGTGGTGTAAAGAATGCCCATGGAGGTGTCCTGATCCAATCTTGAGGTGCGGGAAAGAAAGATCGAGCCAAGTCCAACTATAAGCGCCGCGAAAACAGCTCCAGCCAGCGCGCTCCAAGCCGTTAGCCCAACCATTAAAACCGCCAGAGCAATGCCAGGCAGCAAGGCATGCGAGAGCGTGCCGATCTTCAGCGCCGACTTCCGCAGCACGACAAAGGCACTGACAAAACCATTCGAAAAACCGATCATCAAGCAGGCCAGCAGCGCCCGCTTAGCAATGGGCTCGGCAAGGAAGTCGGTGAGGGTTGGAAAAGAGGTCATGCAATTAGATTGGGCTGTTGGATATCATTGACCATAGGCTTTGCCGATGTTTTCCGGCGTGAAGCAGATGGCCACATCGCCAAAGACAACTTGGGAGCGCTTGATCAAAAGCACGTCATCAAAGAAACCAGTCACTGTCTGCAAATCATGATGACTGGCGATGAGTAGTCGCCCCTCTGCCGTCAGTTCACGGAACAGGCGGCTAAGGTTTTCTTGGGCCGGTTTATCCAGACCTGTGAAAGGCTCATCCAACAGCAAGACGTGAGCCTCCTGAGCCAAGGCACGAGCAATAAAGCTGCGCTGCTGCTGACCACCGGACAGCGCATTGATCTGGCGATCCTGAAGGTCCAGCAGATCCATGGCCGTGAGCGCACGCTCGACGATCTCAGCATCATGCTTGGAGTAAGTGCGCCACCAACCGAGATTCGGATAGCGGCCCATCTCCACCAAGCCACGCACCGTGATCGGGAAGTTCCAGTCCACATCTCCGCGCTGTGGCAGATAAGCGATTTCATGACTGCTGCGCGTCAAGGGCTGCCCGCGCCAAATGATGCTGCCGCTATCTGCTTTCATGAGGCCTGCCAAGGTTTTTAAAAGCGTGCTTTTACCGGCTCCATTCGGTCCGATCAGAGCAATGCTGCGGCCGCATTCCGTTGCGAAGTCGATCCCGTCCAGCGCCAACACTTCGCGATAACTCACCTGCAAATTCCGCACCTCTAAGCGATGTTGATCCGCATGGCAGCCCCCGCCACCCCAGCACACATGTTCTTTGGGAGTGGAGTGAGGCATTACCAGATAAAAGTGAGAATTTCGTTCACTGAGGTCCCGTTAGACCAGCATGTCTGAGCACGAAGCTCGCGGCCATCCGGCTCGATCTCCAGAGTCAGCGCCGTTTCAGGCGTTCCCTCGGCCCAGGTAGCGGTCAACTCCACATCGTCGCCGGCCTTTGAGATCTCCATTTGGACTTGGGTTTCGCAAGGAGACTTCGCTAGATCCACCGCCTGCAGAAGTTCCCTGCCCACTTGTTTAAGGCTGATCGAAGATGGCTTATGGGCATAGCGGAGCCGGATCAGAGCTGGCACCGTCTCCACCTTGGCCACAGACGGTTCAGTCAGCTTTAAAAGAGGAGAGGGCACGTTTGCAGAACTACCCGTCAACTGCACCAGAGGAATGGCCAGTAGGCCAAAGGCCAAAGCGAGCAGAAAGATCTGGAGAGGAGGGAAACCGCGCATTAGTTGCAATAACTCGGTTATAAGCACCCTGCCGTCAACACGACCCTTGAATCTTCAACTCAAGAATGAAAACACCACGGATGCCGTAACGACCATCAGCATTTAACCGCCCAAGTCACGACCTCCGTTAACGATCAAAAAAGGAAGCTTCGTCACGGTCAGCCACTTTAAGATAACGATAATAGACCTCCAACATCAATGTGCAGAGACATTGACGATAGACTGGATCAGGGGCATCCCCACCGGGCCAGTTCGCGCGACCTTTCTTAAAGCTGCCATCTGGAGCTTGAGCCGAGAGGATCTGCGGCAGGAATTGCTGGTTGTAGAATTTCCAATCCTCACCCCCAGCCTGGAAGAAGGCCTGCGTGTAATAGTACCAGCAGTATGGATTACAGTTTTTATTCCAGTCCAGAGGCTCTGCCTCGAGGAATTTGTGGAGGAATTCGATCGAATCTTTGATCGGCTTGGTTTTGCCCTTGGAGGCTGTCTGAAGAGCCAAGGTGCCGACTCCTGTTAGGCTCCATTGATTGTAGTGTTGATCACGGTTAGCAACCCCGAAGCCACCATCCTTGGATTGTTTCACGAGGATGTAATCCACCATCTTATCCATGGCGCTGTGTAACCCATCAATCTTCAATCCGCTGTTTTTCGCTGCCTTCAGCGCTTGGAACTGCCAGCCAGCCAGAGATAAATCCTCGCCTTTGCTGTCTTTATTGTAGGCATACGGTTTACCGGCATCAATACCGCCATAGCTCCACGAACCGCGGCCATTTTGGTTTTCGATGATCAGCTTCACGCCTTTGACAAAGGCATCCTTCATGCCGGGTAGCTCCTTGCTTCCGAGACGGGCTAAAGTGTACATTTCACCCAAAGCGTAGGTTGCAATGCCGTGCGCATAGGCGCTGCCGCCACTTTTGATCTCTTCTCCAATATAGCCGTATTCATTTTTGTTTGAGAGTTCGATCAAGAAGTTAATTCCCTTCAAAACGGTATCTCCATAAAACGGAGACTCCGGTGTTTCGCAGCGGCCCAAATAGCAAAGAAGTGCCAGACCCGTCATGGCGGCCTTGTTAGGCCCAGGCCAGGAACCATCTGGATTCTGTTTCTGTTTGAGCCATTCCAGAGAATTGGATACCACCCGCTCACACTCAGGACTACCGCCGGTTTCAGCCAGCTTCTTCAAACGTTCCTGCGGTGCACAACGGCTACGCATCGATGGTGGCAGGCTGACAAATCCCTGCATGGCTCCCATGCCCATGCCCGTGCCAAATCCACCCCCAGCACCGGCCTTGCCAAAACCGCCGCTTCCCAATGAGCCACCTCCAACCATGGAACTCACGTCTGGCACGTCCAAAAGATCTGGCGGTGCATCTG
>CAMBPS010000125.1 GCA_945869675.1 Prosthecobacter debontii
ATCACGGGCAAAGACATTGGCGATGAAGACGTCTTTTGATAACTTGTCGAGCACATTGAGCGTCGCCGAACTCAGCGTGAAGTTTTGCTGTGGGCTAAGATCGAGTCGAGCGTGATAGCGGTAGCTCAGTCGATTCACGCCAAAGAAAAGAGCCAGGGTGAGGAGGACCTGCAAAAACACATTCAGCCCGATGCCCCAGCGGCGTGGCATGGAGTTTGAGGTGGGGGCAGTCTTTGGCAGAGATTCAGACATCAGGGGGAAAGAAAATGAGTGGCAGTGAACAAAATGAGGGGAAGGGCATCACGGTCTCCAGCGTCTGAACTCAACGACTTGATGCGTCAGGGCAATGAAGAGAAGCGCAAAGCTGGTGTAATAGACCAGAGGGCGCGTGTCGATCAGGCCACTGGTGAAGATGCGGATGTGCTCCATGCTGGCGAAATAATTGATGATATCGACAAAGGTCTCAGAAACCCTGCGACCGACGACCATGATGAAAAGCCCTGCCAGGAAATGCAGCAGGCTGAGGGTGAAGGAAATGACGGCGGCAATGATTTGATTCGACGTCAGCGACGAGGCAAAGCAGCCGATGGCTAGGTTGAAGAGTCCCATGGCCAACAGAATCAGGTAGCTGCCTTTGAGAGCGCCTACAGGCACCTCGACCTGGCTGACGGTGATCCAGTCCACGAATCGGAAGTTGAGGTAACTGGGAATCCACAGAACACAGTAAACAAAAACGGCTGCCAGGTATTTTGACCAGACAACCTGCCAAGCATGAACAGGGGCCGTGAAAAGCGTTTCCAGTGTGCCCATCTTTTTTTCCTCGGCAAACAGGCGCATGGTGAGCAGCGGGAAGATAAAGAAGTAGGACAGCCAGAACCACATGGCGTGAAAGGTCCAAGTGACGATAGACCCTTCACTTGGTGCACTTTCCAAAACGGATAACGCAGCGCGGAACGAGAAGCCACTGAGCACCATGACCAGTGCCAGAACGATGTAGGCGACTGGTGAGACGAAGAACGCCCGCAGTTCCTTTTTGAATAAGACCCAGAAAATTCGCATACAATGAATGAGTTAGGCTTTGGCGGATTCCGTGGTGGCTAGTTCAACAAACACGTCCTCTAGGCTGGGCAATTGCCAGTGCAATTCGCGAATTTTCCACTTTTCGCGCAAACAGAGGTCCATGATTGCCTCACGCGCATCGTGCCGCGCCTCGACTCGGAGAGAAAAGAGTATCCAGCCATCTTGCCCGCCTTCTTCTGTGGCTTTGCGCACGCCGGGCAGTGCTTCCAGCAGCGTGACGAAGTCGCCTTTGCCTTGTAACTCGAGTTGCACGATGGAGGCTGCTCGTAGCTTGCGTGTTAGGTTATCTGGCGTGTCCATGGCACGGATTTTTCCTTGATGGATCATGATGACACGATCACAGATGGCCTCCACTTCCTGTAGGATGTGGGTAGAAAGCAGGATCGTGTGCTTTGGCCCCAGGTTTTTTAGCAACTCCCGAACATGGCGTATCTGCACGGGGTCCAGGCCATTGGTCGGTTCATCGAGGATGAGGAGGGGTGGTTGATGAACCAGTGCGTCTGCCAGGGCTACGCGCTGACGGTAGCCTTTCGATAGATTGCCAATAAGGCGGCGGCGAACGTCTGTAATAGCACACTGATCCATGACATCCCCGACGCGCTGGCGCAGGGTTTTACCTGACAGGCCTTTAAGCTCCGCACGAAAGCGCAGGTATTCTTTGACTCTCATGTCGGTGTAAAGCGGAGCCATCTCCGGCATGTAGCCGACGGAACGGCGCACCTCCATGGACGCTTGGAAGACATCATGACCATTCACCGAAGCACGACCGCTAGAGGGCGGCATGTAGCCTGAAAGCATGCGCATCGTTGTGGATTTACCAGCGCCATTGGGACCTAGAAAACCAACGATTTCTCCTGGCTCGACCTTGAATGAAATGTGATCTACGGCAGTGCGTCCTGCATACTGCTTGGTGAGATCCTGAACTTCAATCATGGGGTCGATGGTATTTAAAGTAAATAGAACGGGTTTTTATTAAAGCTCCCCACTCCCAAGAAGGCAACCATGGAAATCATTTGGTTGATTCGGAGAGTCAAGAGTGGGGTGCCTGAATATTAAACAGCATCTTTTGACAAGTTGAGATACTGAAGCTCTTTGGAGAGTTTTCCCTCCCCCCGTGGATTCTACTCCTTTGACCAGTCGCGCTAAACTTGCGCTTCTTTTTTTCTTCACCGCTGTGCCGATGGGCATTTGGAATGTGCCTTTAGCGAATGTGTTTGCAGCTTACGGCAAGGGCCATTTAGTGCCTTGGATTCTGGCGACTTCTGCTGTCGCTGCCTTTATTTCTCCCTTATTCATCGGTGCTTTGGCGGATCAACGAGTAGCACCGACTCGGTTGCTGCGCTGGCTGGCTGTGCTGACAGGGTTCACCATGACGATGACCTGTTTGTCGTTGCATTGGCATTGGAGCGATTGGGCGACTCTGGCCTGTGCTCAACTGCAGGCGCTCGTCATGACGCCAGTCTGGAGCATTACCAGCAGCATTGTTTTTTCCCAACTTCAAAATGCCAAGCTTCAATTTGGACCGCTACGGGCCTTTGCAACCTTTGGCTGGATGGTCGGGTGCTGGGTTGTTAGTTTTGTCTTGAAGGCGGATAAGTCGATTGTGGCAGGGTTTACAGCCTCTGGGCTCTGGCTGGTGGTCGTCGGGCTGGCATGGCTACTACCGGAGATCCCTCCCGCTGATGTTCAGAAACAGCGTCGTTGGAAGCAAATTCTGGGTCTGGATGCACTGGATCTGTTAAAGCATCGAGATCATCGCATTGTCTTCATTACAGCGGCTCTTTTTTGCATTCCGCTAGCCGCGTTTTATCCCTACACGGCCCTGCAACTCAAGGAGATCGGTGTCGAGAATATCTCTGCGATGATGTCTCTGGCCCAAACAACGGAGATCCTGACCATGCTGGTGCTTGCGGGAGTGTTAGCGCGGTTTCGTCTGAAGTGGGTTTTTATGTCGGGAATTACCATCTGCGTCGTGCGGTATGGCATGAATGCCTTGAATACCAAAGCTTGGATCATGCTGGGAACGACCCTGCATGGTTTTGCCTTCACCCTTTATTTTATCACGACTCAAATTTATCTTGAGGAACGGATTGATCCCAAGTGGCGTGTGCGGGCGCAGGCTCTTTTAGCCTTACTGATGGGGGGTGTGGGTAACTTATTGGGTTATCTGGGCGGGGGCTGGTGGCATGGCTTTTGTCAAACGAATGGCGTGACGAATTGGCCCCTATTTTGGTGGGGGGAAACGGCTCTGACTGCTGCGGTCTGCGTATTTTTTGCTTTCATGTATCGAGGGCGGCGTGTTTAGGAGCTCGCTCTTAGCACCGAGAGACGTATAGCTACGACTGTCCTATTTTTCCCATGCTTCGACTCGCTCTCAAGATGCTGTTTGGTGACACCGGCAAGTTTCTCATGCTGGTGGCTGGTCTAATCTTCGCCACTTTTCTGATGGCGCAGCAAATCGCCGTCTTTTGTGGGCTCATGAGTTGGACTGCGGCCACGTTGAAGAATGTTCCTGCCCCGATCTGGGTGGTAGAAGCCAAGGTGGATCAGGTGAATGAGACCAATCCACTGTTGGACACGGATGTGGCCCGCGTGCGCAGTGTGGATAGTGTGGCTTGGGCAGCTCCCTTGTATTCAGGTATTCAGCGCGTGAGGCTGACCAATGGTAGTTTTAAAATCATCCAATTGATTGGCATTGATGCCACCACCCTGGCTGGTGCTCCTGTGAAGATTAAAGAAGGTGATTTAGCTGATCTGCGGCTGCCCCATGCCGTCGTGATTGATGATCTTGCCGTAACTAGGTTGGCTGAAATTAAAGGCAAGCCCGTGAAGTTGGGGGACATGTTTGAAATCAACGATCAAGAGGCCCGAGTGGTAGCTATCGCGGATTCGATGAAAAGTTTTACTGGCGGGCCCTATGTATGGACAACTTATGAGCGAGCTCTTCAATACTCCCCGGCTCAACGTAAAATGCTCAGCGCAGTGCTTGCTGCGCCACGTGCAGGTGTCTCTGAAGAACAGTGCGTGGCCGATATTGAAAAAGAGACGGGACTGAAGGCTTTTCTCAATCGCGGTTATGCCAGTGGCGAGGGTGATTTTATTTATTCGACGGTTTGGTGGTACATTAAAAACACAGGCATTCCGTTTTCATTTGGTATTACGGTTGTGATCGGGTTCATCGTTGGCATGGCTATTTCCTGCCAGACTTTTTACAGTTTCGTCTTGGATCACATGAAGCACCTGGGTGCCCTCAAGGCCATGGGCGCTTCTACGTGGACGCTTTGTCTGATGTTGCTGGCTCAGGCATTGACGGTTGGCTTGATTGGTTTTGGCATTGGCATGTTTTTCACGGCCCAGTTCGCCTTTCCTGCACTAGCTCATGAAGAGCCGCCTTTTTACATGCCCGAAATAGTGCCCTTGATTGTTCTCGGCGTGATCCTTTTTATCTGCGGTTTTTCCGCCTTGCTTGGTATTTGGCGCGTGGCGCGCTTGGAACCAGCCATGGTCTTTAGAGGCTGACGTTATGCTCAGTAGTTCACAGCACTGGCTGCATCTAGATCGAAGCCGGAGCTGGCGCGTCCGTTGAGCGCGCTGTTTTCTGAGGTGTGGCTAATGGGGATGCCGGTGTTGTCGCGTAAAACTTGGTCGCCTGTAGCTATGATTCGAATGAAGCGAATCCAGGTGAGATCGGGGCGGCCAAGGTTGGTAAGGTCAAAGCTGTCGCCGCCACTGCGTGTGGGGTCGGTGGGATCGTCGCCTGTGGTGGCATTGACGCCAGTGAAGCCGCTGGTGTAGTAGGTGGGTTGTTTCAGATCGATGCTGCCATCAGCGGCGATCTGAACTCGGCAGGGGAATCGGTGCCACTCGTCCTCATGCAGAGCCACTTCGACGATGGCTGGCTCCATGAATCGGCGTTTTGGGTCATTTGCAATGAAGAAGACGTTTTCAAAAAGGGTGAAGTCGAGACCGTTTCCTGATTCGATGATGTTATTGGTGAACTTTAACACGATGCTGCCGCCACCGGATTTGCTGGCGTGAAGGGAGACGACGTGGCCTGGTAAATAAGCTGGGACAAAGGTGCTGGTGCCATTCGGTGGGCCGAGAATATTGTGCGGTATTCCATCCGAGCCATAACCACCACGAGTCAGAGGGTTGAAGTTAAGAACGGTATCGGCATAGGGGTCGCCCTGACTGGCGACCTGACTGCGTTGTTTGGTGAAAGGTAGAATGGTGGTGACTGCTGCTGCATAGGGCAGGCTGCGTCCGTCCGCTGTGAAAGCATTGAGCTGGTAGGTCGGGCTGCTGCCTGTCGCTAATCCGCGATCAACAAAGTTGCTGCCGCGTCCGCGATAAATCTCCACACCACCCCTAAGCAGGCTGACACCCGTGATGTTTGCCTGTAGCGCCTGACGCATGTCTTTGAATCGCCAGGCGATCCCGGCTTTCCGATCAGACGGCACAACAAGCAGACCTCGGCTGATGGTGAGATCGAATGTTTTATCAAAGGTTAGGCCCTCGCTGTCCGTGACGCGGATGGGGAGTTTGAGAAGTGCTTCAATGTCCGGGGTGCTGCCACTGAGCTTGCCTTCGGAAGTGAAGGTCCAAGACTGTGGCAGTTCTGTGGTCAAGAGGCTCCAGGTGTAAGGAGGTATTCCTCCACTGGCTTCAAATTGGCCACTGTAGCTGCCGCCTGGCGCGGCTGGGGGAAGGGGGGATTCCGTGATGATGTCTAGGCCGTGGGTGACCTTAAGCTCAAAGCTGCGCTGCACGCTGGTGGCCTGATCTTGTAGAGTGATGAGCAGCTGATGATCTCCAGTTTGGAGTTGGGTATTGGTAAGGGTGCCGGATGTGGCTTCCATCCGCCAGCCGGGCGAGTCGGTTGAGAGACTCCAAGCATAGGGTTTGCCTCCACCGCTAGCAGTTAGTGTGGCACTGTAGCCGCCTAAAGTTTCTGTGGCGGGTAAATCGGTTGTAGCGATGCTGAGGGGTTCTTCTGTGGCAATACTGAGCGTGCTTTGACCTGAGGCCTGACTGCCTGTGGTATCAGTGACATAAATAACCAGTGGCAGTGTGAGTTCGACGTCCGATTGACCTGTCAAATCGCCCGTGTTGGAATCGAGCTGGAAGCTGGACGCCGATGGATCAATCTCGATCCGCCAGGAGTATGGAGGCACTCCACCGACGGCCGTGAAGCGGTGCTTAAAGGCTGTCTTGATCAACCCGACAGGCGGATGGGGCGTGGCGATTGCTAGGGGAATCACATTGAGTCTAACAGCGCTCAAATTGCCATCGTCGAGGGTCTTCATGGCGGATAGATCAAAGACGGGATACCAACTGCCGTGGGCTCGCACTTGGCGTTGTAAGCCTTGACCACCGCTGCCGCTAATCTCCGAGAGGCCTGTGGGTAAAATGTGGTCCAGCGCGCTGCTGTCGCCCAGGCGGAAACGCTCTAGCAGGTCAGCGAGCGTGTCTGCGCCTGAGGACATTGCATGGCCATTGTCGTCCACTTTTTTATCGAGTGGATCAGCGGTAGCTTCCAAAGGAGAAATCACAGGGGCATTGCCGCCCCCGTCATAACCCAACCACGCACTGCCAAGCACCAGAGCGAGAAGACCCGCGCCAAGGATGAGGTTTAGCAATTTGCGTGACTGGGAGGTCGGCATGGGATTAGGGGCGCTCTAAAATCACAGCACCTGAGCGTGAGACGTCTTTGGTGCCAGTTGGTAGAATAAAATAACCGTAGCCCGTGCTGTCAAAGTCTGCCGGCGTGGCCGGATCTGGAATCAGCAACCCCTGAAAAGTGAGAGTGCGTTTGGAGACGCCAGTGCCATCTGTGTAAGTGCCGGTGAAGGCTCCGCTAGGATTGGTGATGGTTAGCTTTTGTGGGGCTGCAATGCTTAGTGTGGTTGGGCTTAGGAGTCTGAATGGAACATTCATTGGATTAGCTGAAATGCCGCCGTCTTGAAGAATAATTCTAGCATTGTTCGTGGTTGAAGGTGTGGCATCCAGAGGCAGGGTCGCTCCCACGGCTGGGCGGTATTTACCACCACTGGCTACGAGCGGAATAGGGGTTGCCCAGCCACTGCGGTAAACAGCCCCAGACGTCTGTGCGGGCTTTGTCCATGAGAGAGAGCCTGTAATCGTGTGACTGTTGTCCGATGCGAGTGTCAGACTTCCAAGAATTCTGCCAGGCACTGTGTAGAGTGTTTGATAGATGAAGATTCTGCCATCTGTGCCGAGGGGACTGCTGGCAGTGAAGACAGTTCCATCTGCTAGGCGTCCTACTGTCTTTGCCACGGCTAAAGGGGAGAGTGTCATGCTCGCATAGCTGGCACCTTGGGGCTCTATCTCAGGTGGTGCGGTATTACGTGCTGCTCGGAAATTATAGATTCCTGTGCGTGTGGTGCCAGTCTGGGCTCGGATACCCGTCAGACTTGCGGAAGGATCCAAGCTTCCCGTTAAAATTCCCGTGGTGGAATGAATCGTGAAAGTAAGCGGCACGACTTGATTATTGTGCCGAATGGTTTGGCCGCCACTAGCAGTGTTGCCGTTAGAACTGACGGCTAGGTTTCCTGCTAAGTTGTAGGATTTGCTGCCAATCATCAACTTGCCTGTGTAGCCAGCGCGACTGGTTGTTGTGAGGGTTAGATAGGCTTCCAATCCGCCATTGCTGCTCGTTCTTTCGAAGATGCCACTGAAGTTCCCAACGATCAAAGAGGGGACGCTTTCCACACGCATTACAAAACCCACCGAAGTGCTGCTGCCATTGGTATTGGCGGCAGTGATCAGCACTTGATCATACTCACCCGCAGCAGTCGGCGTGCCGCTGATCACGCCCGTGGTTGTATTGATGTCCAAGCCTGGAGGTAGATTGGCTTTGGTCCATCGAGTGGCAGCAGGACTGGGGACTGCTAGTTGCACTGTTTGAGAGAAAGCTGTGCCAACGCGCAACGTTGGAAACGTTTGATTCCGGGCGATGATCGGTGCTGCGTCATTGTCGCGAATGGTCATCGTGATGAGCTCTGAATCGGGCGCGCCAAGGCCTGCCTCTGGGACGGGAGTAGGTGTGCCTAGTTTCACGATCATGGTTTCATCCGCTTCCTTCATGACGCTGTCATTGATCACATTCAGAGTGATGGTTTGCGTGGTGTTGGTTGCATCAAAGGTGAGCGAACTGTTGCTAACCGTGTAATCTATTCCTGCTGCCGCAGATCCTGAGACCGTGAAAGGAACGGTAACCACTTCAGTTGGTGCTGGCGTTATGGTGACGGTGATTGCCACGGAACCCGCATTTTCCAGGACTGTCTGTGCTGTTGAAGTGATCTGCACGGAGCGCAGGTTGAGCTCACTGTCTTTTTTATAGCCGATGGTAAGGCCTGAGCCGGCTGTGTAAAACCCATCGTTGGCCAAGAAACTGACATAAGACTCGGCATTCCGAGTGAATGTCCTTGGCGCATAGGTTGGTGCTCCCAGAGCTTCGGCCAAAGGCGCATGATCTGGGTAAAAGCGACGTGTCACACCGCTGGCTGGATCATAGGCTTGGAGGTAGTCGATCTGATAGCCGCCGAGCCAGATGCGCGACAAGCTATCGACAGCTAAGGAGCCGGAAGCGCTGCCCTGGTAGATGACCGCAGCCGCAGTGAGGGCAAGTGGGGCAGGGGTCGCCGCTAAGCTGGCCACGGCGGCATCGATCTGATTGGCGGTGAATTTGATCACCTGACCCTCTGACGGGCCAGAGGCAGAGCGCACGGCGTAGATGTCACCATTCGCAGCGACCGCCAATCCACCACTGTAGTCACTCAACGTGTCTGTCACCGCACCCACAGTGAGCCCATCTGTTGAGACAAAGGTTAAATTGCTGCTGCCGCCCGATGCATTGGTGCCCACCACGATCCAGCCTTCGCGGGTGGAGGTGGGGTGCTTCCAATAGACAGCGCCATAGTTTTGCAGCGTGGCTAGGGCTGGTGTCGTGATGGTGGGCTGCAGAGCCGACGGATCAAATAAATAAAGTCCACTGGGCCCTGAGTAACCCCCACCGCCGATGAGTGCCTGGGAGGCAGACCGTGAGGCGATGAAGGACGGATCAAAACTCAGGACGTTGGGGTTAGCCACGGGTGTTGTAGCTGGTTCGCCGAAGCTGTCTTGAACATCAATCCGGCC
>CAMBPS010000126.1 GCA_945869675.1 Prosthecobacter debontii
AAGTTTGACTTGGCGGGAGCTGAAAACGGAGTTGATTTTCCCCTGCATCGTTTGGTGCATGACTGTGAGTGCTTGTTTGTTTGCACTCCCAAGTAATCACACCTTCAGCGCCAAACGATGCCTCTTTCATCTTCGGAATCCGGGTTAAAATGAACTTACTCCCAGCATATTCAGACAGGCCTGTAGAAAACAATTCCGCCTTCTGAATCATGATCCTCGAGTGAATCAAGAGTAACCGAACCCTGAGAACCTTGGTTATGGTAGAGTGCGCATCTTTCTTGTCCGCGCGGAGCTCCGGAGCGAAAAGCGCTCTTAGACGCACCCATCCAAGCGGTTCTTGCTGTTCCAAACATGCCTGAGGAGGAAATTCACGAATTCAGGCAGATCCTTATTGGACTCAAAATTTAACCCAATCTGCTCAGCCAGCGCATCAAGAGGCTCTGAATCGTCTCTGCCAAGTGCTCACCTCTAGGATCGAAGAAACCCATGACAAAGGCCATGTGCCTGAGTCAGAAGAAATCGTCAAAAACGAAGGCTACGCCATGCCCGAGGGCCCAAAGCCTGAAGGAAAGAAGCCGATGAAGAAGTAAACGACCGTCAACATTGAAAGGCCAGCCTTGCCAAATCCCCTAAAACCGCCTAGCCTGCATACCCCTCTGGACTGGCGGTCTTCTTTGAGCACCACCGAAGGGACTACTTTAACCCCCTGCCTTTCGCATGAACATTAACGTCGAACACCAGCCAAACTGCCGCGCCGTCGCCCATATTCGGGTGCCCGGAGAAGAAGTCACCAAGCAGCGTAATAGCATCATCAGCTACTACGCAGGTCAGGTCCGCCTGCCCGGCTTTCGCCCTGGAAAAGCTCCTACTGCAGCAGTGATCAAACGCTACGGCCCTGAGATTGAGTCTGAGCTTGAAAAGCAGCTGATCAATGACGGTCTCCGCACGGCTATTCGCAACGAAGGCTTGGAAGTGCTTAATATCTTGGGCATCAACGACAAAATCGTTCATGAGACCGACAAGAGCTTCAGCTTCAGTGCTGAGATTAGCCTAGCCCCAAAGATCGAGCTACCAGAATACAAAGGTATCCCTGTTAAATTGGCGCGGATCGAAGTGACCGAAGCAGATGTTGATCATGATCTCCTTCACCTACGTGAGCGCTACGCTAGCTTCCAAGATGTCGATCGTGGGGCGCTCATGGGTGATGCTGTTGTTCTCAGTTTCACGGGTAGTCTGGACGGTCAGCCTTTGGCCGAAGCCCTTCCTGAGGCTCCGGATCATCTGAAAGAGATGAAGGAAAACTGGTTCCTGCTCGATGCTGAGGAAGATTTCCTCCCTGGTTACTATGCGGGCCTTGTTGGCGTCAAAAAAGACGAAGAGCGCACCTTAACCATCTCCTTACCTGAAGATTACAGCTTTGAAGCGCTGCGTGGCAAAACCCTCACCCTCGCCATCAGTGCCAAGGGCGTGAAGGAAAAAGCTCTACCAGCCTTGGATGCGGAATTCATCACCAAGATCGGTGGCCCTGAAATGACCGAAGAGACCCTCCGCAGCGAAATGAAGGAAGTGATCCGTCGTCGCCGTGAGCAGGCTCGTGAGGCGGCCAAGGGCAATCAGGTGATCGGTCATCTCTTTGAAAAGATCGATTTCGATCTGCCTCAGGAAATGGTCAATCGTGAAGCTCAACGCCGCACCAACGACATCGCCCAGCGTGCCATGCAGCAGGGCATCTCACAGGATGAGCTGGTGAAGCAACAGGAAGAAATCCTCAGCAATGCCACCCAACAGGCTCGTCAGAGCGTGAAGGTGACGTTCATCCTCGAGCAAATCGCTAAAACAGAAGCCTTAAGCATCACTGATCAACAGCTCACGTATGCCTTGGCAAACATGGCAGCCCGCCAGAAAAAGCCCGTGAAGAAGTTCATGGCCGAAGCTCAGAAAAACGGACTCATTGAGCGCATGCGCGATGATCTACTTCTCGAAAGCGCCATGCAATTCCTCAAGGACAATGCCTTAGTCGAAGAGACTGAACCTGAGCCCGAACATTGCGATGCTCACTCAGCAAAGGAAGCGTAATTGAGCTTATTTTAGAAAGGGGCCGAAAACGGCCCCTTTTTTTTGAGCCTCTTTACAGATCCTCTTCAATGTCATCTTCACCAGCTTTTTTGCCGCGAAGTTTAGCCTCAATGAAGGCATCCAGATCACCATCCATCACACCAGAGATATCGCTGGTCTTTTCACCTGTGCGCAGATCTTTGACCATCTGATAAGGCTGGAAAACGTAACTGCGGATCTGACTACCCCAGCCGATGTCAGTCTTTTCACCGTATTGTCGGGCCACTTCAGCAGTGCGCTTGTCTTCTTCGATTTGATAAAGCTTAGCTTTCAACATGGCCATGGCTTTGGCGCGATTCTTTGGTTGGCTACGCTCGACCTGACAGGCCACAATAACCCCCGTAGGAACATGAGTGATGCGGACAGCGGTCTCTACCTTATTCACGTTCTGACCGCCTTTACCACCAGCACGGTACGTATCGACTTTCAAATCGTCATCGCGAATCTCGATATTGATGTCTTCTTCATTGTCTGGCGTGACATCGATGGAAGCAAACGATGTGTGGCGCTTCTTAGCAGCATCAAAGGGGGAAATGCGGACGAGTCGATGCACTCCACGCTCACCTTTGAGGAAGCCGAAGGCATTTTCGCCACTGATTTCAAGGGTGGCAGAGCGTGTTCCCACGTCATCACCTTCTTGATGGTCAATGATTTGAACTTTACAGCCGTGGCGCTCACACCAGCGGACATACATGCGCATGAGCATGTCCGCCCAGTCGCAGGCCTCAGTGCCGCCTGCACCCGAGTGAATGATGAGGAAGGCGCTGCCACGGTCAAACGGACCTGCAAGTAGGAGGTCAAGCTCATAGGCTGCAATCGCTTTGTCCAGATTGTTGAACTCGGTCTGCACTTCCTTAATGCTTTGCACATCTCCCTGTTCTTTTGCCAACTCAATGAGAACGGGAAAATCTTCCACGCGAGATTCAAGATCCCCCAGAGGAGAGATCTGGCGTTTGATGACATTGGCCCGTTCAATGACTTTTTTAGCCGCGTTTTGACTATCCCAGAAACCGGCGTCCGTCATTTTATGTTCGAGGGCCGACAACTCTTCGGTGAGTTTCGGTAAGTCAAAGATACCTCCGGAGTTCGATCAGGCGGCCTTTAAGGCTTGCCACGTCGAACGCCTGGAGGTCGGTCAGGACAGACTTGCTATTTGTTTCCATGAGGCGCGCGCATTAAAACAGGCCGCAGCCAGATGCAAGGAGATGTTCGTTTTCAGGCCTCTGGATTGATGAACATGTAACCTGCACTTCTAACAGTGCGGATATAGCGCGGTTCGTGGGCATCATCCCCGAGTTTCTTGCGGAGCGCTGCGATGTGGACGTCGATACTGCGGTCAAAAACTTCATATTGCCGATCGCGCAGAGACTCAATCAAAGCCTCACGAGATTTGATGCGACCACGGGATTTCATCAGTGAAGTCAGGATATCAAATTCAACAGGAGTGAGCATCAGTGGCACTTCTTTTTGAGTGGCTAAACGGGCATCTAAATTCAGCCGAACCGTGCCAACGACCATTTCTTTGACAGCAGGCTCAGTCGCCACGGACTGTGCCAGGGTGGAGCGACGCGTGACGGCTCGGACGCGGGCGAGTAACTCCCGAGTCGAAAAGGTTTTGGGAAGATAATCATCCGCGCCGATTTCCAGCCCGACGATACGGTCACCTTCCTCACCACGAGCGGTAAGCATGAGGATTGGCACCGCTGATTTAGCGCGGATACGTTTTAGCACTTCAAAGCCATCACAACCGGGTAGCATCACATCGAGAATGATGGCGTGCCAGGGTGCAGAAAGCGCACGCTCGGCCCCCTCTGGGCCGGTGTGGACGAGTTCTACGAAGTAACCCAGCGGCGTGAGATAGTCCCGAATGAGGCCAGCGAGCTTCCGATCATCGTCAATGATGAGGATGTGTGTGAGGCCATCTTGAATAGCTGATGAGTCAGAGGACATGAAATAGGGTGTTACTCCTTGTGCGGAAGTCGGAGACGCGTTTTTTGCCTAGTGACTAAAAAAACGAACTTTAGCATTTAGCAGTAAAGAGGTTGTTCTGTCGATCTGGTTTTCTGAACCCGCAGATGAATGGTGGAAACAAAAACCGTGCAGAACTGAACAAGTCGTGAAGAGCGATTGCTTCCAATGGGTGCTTTCTTAGTGCCTCCATGGAAGTTTTTGCTGTCACCATTTTTATGAGTCTCGCGTTTGCGGTGCTGTTTGCGGTGCTGTTTTTCGCCGAACGCAGCCAAAACCAGCGCAAATCAGTGGAGCAAATGTCATTACTACCCTTGGAGGGCGATACACCGAGCCAATCTAACATGAGTCACAACAGATAAGTTCTTTCTCACGCATGACCATATCCTCCGCTGTCAAACAAACCATTGAGTTTAACGACAAAATCGTCCGTCAATTCATGTGGGCCTCGATGATTTGGGGCATTGTCGGCATGCTCGTTGGCGTGATCATTGCGGCCCAGTTAAACTTCCATGAGTTAAATCTCGCCTCCTGGCTTTCATTCGGACGGCTGCGTCCCTTGCACACCAATGCAGTCATCTTTGCCTTTGTCGGAAACATGATGTTTGCAGGGATCTACTACTCCACTCAACGGCTGTGTAAGGTGCGCATGGGATCAGATCTCTTATCTAGCATCCATTTCTGGGGTTGGCAGATGATCATTATCAGTGCTGCGATTACTCTTCCGCTGGGCTTCACCCGTGGTCAGGAGTATGCAGAACTCATCTGGCCGATCGACATCGCCGTGGCCTTGATCTGGGTGGTGTTTGCCGTGAATTTCTTTTGGACTTTGGCTAAAAGGAATGAGCCATCGCTCTATGTCGCGCTGTGGTTTTAAATCGCCACGATCATCACGGTGGCCATGCTCTACATCATCAACCATCTTTCCATCCCCACGAGCTGGACGCATAGTTACACGATCTTTTCTGGTGTGCAGAACGCACTCGTCCAGTGGTGGTATGGGCATAATGCGGTCGCCTTCTTCCTAACAACGCCAATCCTCGGCATCATGTACTACTTCCTTCCAAAGGCGGTAGAGCGCCCAGTATATTCCTATCGCTTGTCCATTGTTCATTTCTGGTCCCTGGTTTTTATCTATATTTGGGCAGGACCACATCATCTGTTGAATACTTCTCTGCCAAAGTGGCTGCAAATGCTTGGCATGTTCTTCAGTCTCATGCTGTGGGCTCCAAGCTGGGGCGGCATGTTAAACGGACTGCTCACACTGCGCGGCGCTTGGGAAAAACTCCGCACAGATCCCGTTGTGAAGTTCTTCATTGCCGCAGTGACGTTTTACGGCATGTGCACCTTTGAAGGGCCGCTACTTTCCATCCGTGCTGTCAATGCTCTTTCCCACTATTCGGACTGGACTATCGGCCACGTGCATAGTGGTGCGCTTGGTTGGAATGGCATGATGGCGGCTGGACTTTTCTATTGGCTGACTCCACGACTCTACGACACCAAACTGTACTCCTTACCGATGGCAAACTTCCACTTCTGGATTTCAGTCTTTGGCATCCTGCTATACGTCGCAGCCATGTGGGTCTCGGGCATCATGCAGGGCCTGATGCTAAATTCGACCAATGCCGCAGGCACAGCGCTGACTTATCCAAATTTTCTGGAGACGCTCACTGCCATCCGGCCCATGAGGGGCTTCCGCGTGATTGGCGGTGCGCTCTATTTGTTAGGTATGGTTCTAATGCTCGTGAATCTATGGCTTACCGCACGCAGTGGAATAGCGGTGAATGAGGTTCGCGAAGTGTTCGTAATCCAGCGCCACTCTGTGGATACGATGGGACTGAAAACAACCTTTCTTGCAGGCCCTGTTACCTATTTCTTTGGCGGCTTGTTTCTTCTCATGGGCTGGATCTTTCTACCTAAAGGTGCTGATATCACCGCTCTGATATGCTCCCTCATCTTTGGTGGCATTGCGGTGCAAAAATTTGCCTCCACACATGATTCATGGTCCCGATGGTATGAGAGATTGTTAGAAAACTGGCTGCCATTCACCCTGCTAACCTTTGTGGCTGTAGCCCTCGGTGGATTGATCCAAATTGTGCCAACAGTCATGGTGAACCGAGCCAAGAATATGGAAGACCGTATTCAGCAGATTTATACCCCGCTGGAACTCACTGGACGTGACATTTATGTCAGTGAAGGCTGCTACAATTGTCACAGTCAGATGATCCGAACGATGCTACCTGACGTGCTTCGCTACGGCGACTACAGCCGCATGGGGGAAAGCATCTACGATCACCCTTTCCAATGGGGCTCCAAGCGCACTGGCCCAGATCTAGCCCGTGAAGGCGGCAAGTATCCACACAGCTGGCATTTCAATCACATGAAGGACCCGCGCAGCACTTCGATTGGCTCAAATATGCCTTCTTATCCACATCTGTTCACGGAGAAATTCGATCAAAAGACACTACCAAAAAAGATCGCCACCATGGTCACTTTAGGTGTCCCTTACCCAGCGATGACGGATGTCGAAATCAAGGAAAATGCCATCAAACAAGGCATAGAAATTGTCAATCGTTTGAAACAAGACAACTTGAGCACTTCACCTGACACGAAGATCGTGGCTATCATCGCCTACCTTCAGAAGCTCGGCAAATACGACACACCTGAGGTGGAAGACAAACTGAAAACGAGTCCTGTCCTTCCAAAGCTCATCCCTGGACCAGGCAATCCAGATAAAAATCGTTCGGGCGGCGCTGAATAAGCTCAAACTCACACCATCATGTTTAAACAAGTCATCTACGAAAACTGCCTGGAATGGGTGCCTTATGTGGCCTTTGCCGTTACGGCAGCGGTTTTCTTCACTTTTGTGATTCGTGCTATCGCCTTGAATAAAGATCGTGCTGCTGAAATGGCACGCATTCCTTTGGATGATTAACTCACCTAGCCAGCGTATCTCTCATGAGCCAAAACACTTCTGAAACAGAGCCCGTTCTTCGAACTCATGAATATGATGGCATTCAGGAGTACGATCAAAAATTGAGCCTGACCTTGTCATCATCGACCTTACCTTGCCTGACAAACATGGCCTAGAGTTGCTGAAAGACCTGCAAGTACAGTATCCAGGACTACGCTGCCTTGTGCTATCGATGCATGATGAGGGTCTTTATGCCGAACGCGCCTTGCGGGCTGGGGCCCGCGGTTACATCATGAAAGAGGCGGCTGCAGATCATCTGGTGACAGCTGTGCGTAAAATCCTCTCAGGGGGCATTTATCTCAGCGAGATCATAGCCTCAAAAATGATTGAACAACTTAGCGGAGTGCGCGGCAAAACCGGCGCCACTGGTATCGAAAACCTAACCGACCGCGAGCTAGAGGTTCTAGCCCTCATCGGTGAAGGAGTAGCGACAAAAAACATCGCCGATCGACTCAGCATCAGCGCCCGCACTGTTGAGGCTCACCGAGCCCACATTAAAGAGAAACTCGATTTTAGTGATGGGGCCGCACTCGTAAAGTATGCCGTTCAGTGGGTTGAAGGGAAATCCAACTCAGGCTAATACGATGACGTGAGTCTTAGTTTGAAGCCTCCTTTGAAGCTTTCACCGAGCTTTTAAGTCGCTGATAGGCGGGTGCTAAGAAGTGTTTTACTGAGAAATCGACGAAAGCTCCGATCAAGGTGCCGAGAATTGCCGCGATTCCGGCGCTTGTCAGCCAAGTCATAAAACTGGCTAAGCTTGGCATGAACTCAGCCACAGAAGCTGCGGCGTGATGAATGGTTTCTTCAGGGCCATGAACCCCGATCTCATGCAGACCATGAGTCAAAATGCCGCCGCCGACCCAGAGCATGGCAATCATACCGACAAAACTTAGCGCTTTTAGAAAGAAGGGCATACCGGACACAATCAAGCGACCCAAGCAACGCAGGGTCCCACTGCCTGAGGCGGCTAAGTAAACGCCGAAGTCATCGGCTTTAACAATGAGGGCCACGACTCCGTAAACCAAGAAGGTCATGCCAAGGCCCACAACGGCCAAAACAACAGCCTGCATCCATATGGGCGAAGTAGATACAGAAGCTAAGGTAATAGCCATGATTTCGGCAGAGAGAATGAAGTCCGTGCGCACGGCACTCTCGATTCGCTCAGTCTCCCGTTCCTGAGTCGTTTGAGGGGCCGCCGTCAGCCTTTCGTCATCGTGACCATGACTGCTCGGGTGGATGAGGTCCATGACTTTGTGATAACCCTCCATGCAAAGAAAGGCAGCACCTGCCATCAGCAATGGCGTGATCACCCAGGGCGCTAGCCAACTGAGCAGCAGGGCACCGGGGAGTAGAAGCAGCAGCTTGTTTTTCAGCGAGCCTACGGCGATTTGACGAATGATGGGCAATTCACGATCAGCAGTGAGACCGACCACGTAACGTGGCGTCACTGCCGCATCATCGATCACAATACCCGCCGCCTTGCTGCCTGCTTTTGCGGCTTGTGTTCCCGCGTCATCCAGAGACGCCGCCGCCATCTTGGTCAGCGCTGCCAGGTCGTCTAGGAGCGCAATGAGGCCGCTACTCATAGCAAGTCTCCTTTCTGGCAGTTGTCAGAGCATCGACCCGACGGGCGGAATCTATCAGGCAGAAAAGGCAGAGGAGATTAGGTAACTGATGGACAAAACTCATCATGTGCATAAGCGGCCATCCATTGGCGCTTAAACCCCAGCCGGCAAAGGCTTTCTGTTCGTCCATCTAGAATGATTCCTTCCACTCAATGGAAAGGAAAACGGCCTCAAGGTAAATACCCTGAGGCCGCTTCATTTTAAAAGACATACTAATTACCGGCGGCGACGGAAGAAAACGCCGAGCAAACCGAATCCGAAAAGTAGTGCACGAGATGGTTCGGGGACTGCCCCGCCTAAAGTAAGTGACGCTGTTCTGACAGGATCAGTTCCTGTAAACAAACCAGCTAAACCGCTAGTCATAGTTCCACCATTGGCTGGAAGGTTCATTCCTGCAACTGTTAGGAATCCATATTTGGCTTCGTCTGCGGTAGACGCAGAATCAAACCAAATTAGGGCAAATGCATCGCCCGCAGAAATACCATTTTCTGAAATAGATAA
>CAMBPS010000127.1 GCA_945869675.1 Prosthecobacter debontii
CGTCAGCTTCAGGTCGGACGCCGTATTTCGCACTCATGGAATGCCTTCAAGACCTCTGCCGTGAGCTGCTTTAGTTTCGTCGAAGCAGCGGGCGTCAGCTACGCGTGGAATCTTGTCAGAGACAGCTTCCAGCTCAGCAATACAAGTGATACGCACACCTGCCATTCCTGTGCAGCACCGAATCTTCATCAGCACAAACGCCTCGCGCCTGACCCCCTTGATACACAGCTCGAGGCTGGCATTCCGCCGCAGGATCAGGTGCAGTTGGGACTTGGTGCACTGAAAAACATGGGTCTTACCTCCAACTTTGCTAGACTCGTTATGTTTTGTGGCCACGGCAGCAACACCACGAACAATCCATATGCCGCCGGACTCGATTGCGGTGCCTGTGGAGGACACGCTGGCGACTCCAATGCCCGCGTTGCCGCCGCTATCCTGAATCAGGCCGCCGTCCGCGCCGAGTTGGAGCAACACGGCGTCTTCATCCCACAAGACACGCGCTTTATCGCTGCGCTGCATGATACCACCACTGATGAGATCCATCTCTTTGATACTGACTCCGTGCCGACATCACACGAAATGGATCTACTTCAGCTTCAGCTCTGGCTGGATAAAGCCTCTGAGCACAACCGTCATCAACGCGCCGCCAGCCTTGGCCTCGGTGGCGCTGAGAGCAATGAGATCAAACAACTCATTCACCAGCGTAGCCGCGACTGGGCACAAGTTCGGCCAGAATGGGGCCTTGCCGGCAACGCCGCCTTCATCGTCGCTCCACGCGAGCGCACGCAGAGCCTAAATCTCCAAGGCCGTGCCTTTTTGCACAACTACGATCATCGCACTGACACTACCAAGAGCACACTCGAACTCATCATGACCGCGCCTATGATCGTGACGAACTGGATCAATCTGCAATACTACGCCAGCACGGTGAACAACCGCCTTTGGGGTAGCGGCAACAAGGTCACGCATAACGTCGTTGGCACTTTTGGCATCCAGCAGGGCAATGGCGGGGACCTTCAGTCCGGCCTGCCGCTGCAAAGCCTGCATGACGGCGAAAAATGGATGCATGAGCCACTGCGCCTCAGCGTCTTTATCGAAGCCCCGCGCTCTGACATTGAAGCGGTGATCGCCAAGCACGAAAGCGTGCGGCAACTCGTCGAAAATGCCTGGCTCCACCTCTTCGCGATTGAAGACGAAGGCCGCATCATTTTGCGGCGTGTGGAAGGCGGGTTGTGGGTGTAAGCGCCGTCGGAAGTTTTATTTAGCTTTGTTCTTTGCGTCTAGCTTGTGTTTGATCACCTCAATGATGATGGGCAGCACAGAGACAACGATGATGAGTAAGGAGACGAGTTTGAAATTGCTTTTAATGATGGGGATGTTTCCCAGTGCATAGCCGAGCATGGAAATACTGACCACCCAGAACAAACCGCCGCCAAGGCTGAATGTGAGAAATCGACCATAATCCATGCGGCCAAAGCCAGCAGTGAAAGGGGCAAAGGTGCGGACAATCGGCACAAATCGAGCGATAATAATGGCGCGGCCACCGTGCTTCACAAAGAAGTGTTCGGTTTTGGCCAGATAATCACGTTTGAACCAGCGCTGGCTGACGATCCAGACACCTGACTTACGACCGATCCAGTAATTCAAATTGTCACCCATAATCGCTGCCAGCATCAGCAGAGGAATGATGATCTCAATACGAAGGAGACCTTGAGCAGCAAGGGCTCCGACGGCAAACAGCAGGGAATCTCCAGGAAGAAAGGGGGTAATGACCAGACCCGTCTCGCAGAAGACGATGGCAAACAGCAGCACATAGATGGCCGTGCGATGTTCCTCAGCAAAGCCTTGGAGATGTTTATCCACATGGAGAACGTAATCGATGAACTGACTAATCATGAGGCCCCGACTGTCCGTTCTTTGGGCGTAGCGGCAAATGAAAATGTCTGATCATATTCACACTTGCAGAACTTCTGCATATCATTCCAAGATGTCCGTATGGAATCCCATGAAGTCATTCGCAACGCCTTATCCAAGGCCCACATTAAGGAAGTCGCTGAAAAAATGGGTGTCTCCCTTTCCCTCGTTTACAAATGGGGTGAAGGCGCAGACCTCAAGAATGGAAGCGGCACGAGCAATCCTTTAGATCGCGTTCATGATCTGTATGAGAATACCCAGGACGATCATCTGATCCAATGGCTATGCAACAAAGCCGATGGCTATTTCGTCAAAAATCCTCCTACCAATAAAAAACCTGGGCGTGAGGTTATGCCCGCAACTCAAGAGATCGTGCAGCAGTTTGCCGACCTGCTTTCTGCCATTAGTCATGCTGCTTCCGATAATAGCATCAGTGTCGCTGAATCGGGCCATATTCGTCATGAATGGGATGAACTGAAGCGCTTGACAGAGCGATTTGTCAAATGGTGTGAGGTGGGTGATTTTGTTCACCTCGCCGATGATCTTAAAGTGAACCGCAGCAGGGGATCAAAGCACTGAGGAAATCTACGATTTAAATCGGCTGATCATTCTTTGAGACGCAGGATTTGCGTAACTTCTTGGTAAAAAGAAACGCTCACTTCACGCCCTTGACTTCAAATCCTTCCGCTTCCAGCACCGCCCTAATTTTAGTCGGTTGATCCCCTTGGATTTCGATGCGTTTCTCTTTGACCGTGCCGCCACAACCACAAGCTGAGCGCACGCGCTTGGCAATCGTTTCTATGACTGAAATAGGCAGATGCGTCGCGAAGTCTTTGATCACAATGACCGTCTTTCCATCGCGATGGGCTGTTTCACGCTGAAGGGTAACGCGTCCCATTTTCCACAATCTCTGTGGAGAGCCCTCCGTTCCCTTTTCCAGAGGGCCAGGAGGCAAATCAGGGATGTTCAGATTGGCGAATGGGGTGATGCCGGAGTCTGGTTTCATGGCTTTGGATGGTTTAACCATTCATTTCACATCTAAGTCTATTGGCTGAAGAGAAAAACGTTTCATAGGCAAAAATAAACGGCACTGACCGATCTTCAGGATCTTGTCAGTGCCGATTTTGAAGATCAAAAAACCGTTTTTACTGCATCAACTCAGCGATTTTAGGTCCAATCGCATCTGCCCAGATTTGGTAGCCCGCAGCCGAAAGGTGCAGGAAGTCAGGCATGATGTCCTTTGTTAGACTACCGTCAGGTTTCAGGAACTTTTCACCAATATCTAAGAAGTGGATGTTTTGTCCATTGTGAAGTTTGGCAATGATGGCGTTCACCTGTTTCAACTTATCGCGCCCCGGATTGGGAGCAGCCTTTTCTCCGCGAGGAAAGACAGCAAGGAGCAGGATCTTTGCCTGAGGCTGTTTGGCACGGATTGTTTCCACAATGACCGTTACGCCTTTGGCGATGCCTTCAGCTGGATCGCTGCCAGAGTTGTTGGTGCCAATCATGAGAACAATGGCTTTGGGTTTAATGGTATCTAATTCACCATTCGTAATGCGCCACAGGACATGCTGAGTTCGGTCACCACCGATCCCAAAATTGGCAGGCTTGTAGGGGCCAAAGGCTTTATCCCAAATTTCCTTCTTACCGCCCCATCCGGCTGTGATGGAGTCTCCTAGAAAAATCAATTCCGCCTGGCCTTCTTGAGCTGTTTTCACAAAGCGCTCATGGGCTGCCATGAATCCAGCATTCACTTGACCATCGGGGGCAAATTTTTTGGCTGCGACATCGGGTGCCTGAGCTGGTAAAACGACCAGGGGCTTGGCTGCAGGTTTGGTCGCTGGAGGCGTTGTCTCTGCCTTTAGGCCAGCAGTGATTAGAAGAATTCCAGTAAGGGTAAATAATTTCATGGGAAACGCAGTGTGATAGGCTGGGGAATAGCTGACAAGGCTATTTTCTTCCAAGCTTGATTGATGGAAGAAACTCCTTCGCGACCTACCGCAAGATATTTGTGAGAACCTCTATGTTTAGACAAGGAGAAGGCTACTAGTTGCGAATGCTTGAGAATGCATTGAATTGGCAGGATGCGATTCCCTTTCTTCTTGTTTTATGCTGTCATGATGCTGACAGCAGCTGTGGGCGCCTGTGATGGTCAGACGGCTGAACCAGCTGCGTCAACAGTAGTTCCTGAGCCTACCTTAACGATGGCAAGACCCGATAAAAAGGAGACCCTGCGCGCGCTTTTACAAACACGAGATGGCATCCGAACAGCCATGGATGAACAGCGGAAAAAGATGCAGACGGCTACAGGAGATTCCGCGAAGTTGGAAATTCAGCAACAAATTGAAGTTTTAGACAAACGCCGACAGGAGGTAGAGCGTGATTTCACGGTGCTCGTCACGGGTTTACAACTCACCCATGCTTCAGGTAGTCCGACTCAGAAAACAGTGCCACTAAGCATTCAAGATGAGATGAGTCAGCTGCTAACGCCGATCTTTACGGATCTGCGCGCACTCACTCAGAAATCGCGTGCTTTTCAGGAATTGGCGGAAGAGCTGACTCGGCTCAAAGAACGCGCGGAGCAGGAAAAACGCGCGGTAGTAGAAATCGATAAACTACTAGTTGAGGTCAAAGCGTCCAAGACACCGGATACAGTCTTGCGTTCTGCTTTAAATGAGACACGCAAGTCATTTCAGGGACGCCTTGATGAGGTCACGAGCCGAACTGCCGCTGTGCAGCATCAGCTGGGGGAGTTAAAAATGACGGGCGTGTCTTTTTGGAAAGATCTAGGGTTGCAGGTGAAGCACTTTGTTTTCATTCGCGGCACCAACATTCTTTTGGCGCTGTTTGTGTTCATGGTGATCTTTTTCGGATTACGAACGGCCTACGCCTATTTGATGAAGGTCATGGCAGTGCGTAAATATCAGCGTCTAAGCTTTATGCTGCGTATCCTTGATGTTGCTCATGAAGGGGGCGCTTTTCTATTGGGTCTTTCGGCTGCACTTCTGGTTCTCTACGCAAGGGGTGACTGGTTGCTTGGTGGCCTGAGCTTGCTAGCTCTGGGCGGCTTGTTGATGACTGCAAAAACAGGCATCGCTCGGCATTTAGAGCAGTTGCAATTTCTGCTAAATTTGGGTCAAGTTCGAGAAGGCGAGCGAGTTGTTATCGCTGGTGTTCCTTGGCGTGTTGGTACAATTTACATGTTTACGCAGCTTACCAATCCAGCCATGCCAAGAGCTAGTTTGCGATTGCCCTTGCAGACCTTAGCGAGCATGACGTCCCGTCCAAGTAAGTTGGGAGAAGCGTGGTTTCCCTGTGAGATAGACTCTTGGATTTTAGTGCATAGCGATCTATTGGCGCAAGTAGCCGACATTACCCCAGAACATGTTATCATTTGTTATCAGGGAGGATTAAAGCGCTGGATTCCCATGGGCACTTTCATCACGATGGATATAGCTTGTCTTACTGGAGGCTTTTCTCGAAGTATCACGATCGATGTTCCTCTCGGAGATGAAGCGATGGAAACGGCCGACTTCATTGAGCGGATGAAAACAGCTATTCGTGAGCATTTACTCCATAGTATCAGACCAGAAGAATTGTGTGATCTGTGTATCGAGGTTCAAAACACAGACAGTATGAGCCGTTTCTTTGAAGTGACCGCATTTTTTGCAGGTTCTCTGGCCCCGCAGTATCATCGTCTCAAACAACGCCTTCAGCTAGCGACTGCTGAATCTATGAGTAATTCTTGAGATGGGAATGGTCATGTCTTTGGAGACTAAGCAGCATTACGCTCGATGCGCTTTTTCAGAATCGGAGGCCGCTCACCTTTGACGACAGCTTCATTGATGGAGACCGATTTCACATCGACTCGGCTAGGAACCTCATACATCACGTCTAACATGATGCGCTCAAAGATGCTGCGCAGTCCACGGGCACCGGTGCCGCGTTTCACGGCCTCGCGGGCCATGGCTAGTAGGCCGTCTTTATTCACGGAGAGATCCACACTCTCCATGCTCAGAAGTTTAGCGTATTGTTTTAGCAGGGCATTTTTGGGCTCAGTCAGCACACGAACGAGTTCGGACTCAGTCAGCTCTAGCAGGGAGCATACGACGGGGATACGGCCGACAAATTCGGGGATCATGCCAAAGTTGACCAAATCTTCAGGTTCTACCTCTAACGGGCCATCGGGCTTACCTGTGGCTACAACTTGGGGGCTGGAAAAGCCCATCGTGCGACTGCCTTTACGGCGCTTCACGACTTGATCTAGGCCAACAAAAGCACCACCGCAGATAAACAGGATGTTTTCCGTGTTTACCTGAATGTATTCCTGCTGCGGATGTTTACGCCCACCCTGAGGTGGCACATTGCAGACGGTGCCCTCAATGATTTTAAGCAGCGCCTGCTGGACGCCTTCTCCAGACACGTCACGCGTGATGCTCACATTGCCCGTGCTGCGACCGATCTTGTCGATCTCATCAATGTAGATGATGCCGATCTCTGCACGGGCCACATCAAAGTCGGCCGCTTGGAGCAGACGCAAAATGATGTTTTCGACATCTTCACCAACGTAGCCTGCTTCTGTGAGTGTCGTGGCATCTGCGATGCTGAAGGGGACATTCAATATTTTGGCCAGTGAACGTGCTAGGAGCGTCTTGCCGCAGCCGGTGGGGCCTAAGAGGAGCACATTGCTTTTTTCGATGTCCACCTCGTTCGCGTCAGACATCTTGCGTGGACTGCCGTCTCTGCGCAAAGCTTGCTGACGGCTATGGACAATGCGTTTGTAATGATTATGCACCGCCACACTGAGCACTTTTTTTGCCTGTGCTTGACCGATGACATGCTGGTCCAAGATGGCTGCGATATCCGCCGGCTTTGGCACGATCAGACTTTGGGGTTGATTGGCTTCTTGGACGGACTCTTTGTCTAGGATACTTTTACACACGCCGATGCAGCTATCACAAATGAATACCCCTGGTCCGGCGATGAGCTTTCTCACCTCGGCATGACTTTTACCGCAAAAGGAGCAGAGAGTGACGGTGGACGTGCGTGGCATGGAATGCTGCAGTCTCGCACGCGACAGCTCGTATCGTCAAGACAAGACAAGCCGTGAAACATTTTCGCGACTTAAACCATGGATGTGCTCTACATTACTCTTTTAATTCCATGAATGACTTCGACTTTATCATTGTCGGTAGCGGCGCAGGCGGACTGAGTGCAGCGCTGCATGCAAGCGAGCACGGGCGTGTGGCCATCATCACGAAACGCGGAGCTTTGGACTCTAACTCCAACTGGGCACAGGGCGGGATTGCCTGTGTCACCAGTGAAGTGGATAGTATTGAGCAGCATGTGAGTGACACTCTGATCGCAGGAGCTGGCTTGTGTCATGAAGAGGCGGTTCGTATGATCGTCACTGAGGGGCCCGAGCGAATTGCTGAGCTGGTGAAATGGGGGGTGGATTTTGATCAGCGTCCTGCATCGGATGGGCATCTGGAGTTTGATCTGACCAAAGAAGGCGGGCACTCCCAGCGGCGCGTTCTTCATGCGGCCGATGCCACGGGCAGGGAGATCACGGAGAAGTTGCTGGCCGAGGTGCGTTCACGGCCCAACATCACGCTTTATGAGAACCACTTCGCCGTGGACATTATAACGACAACAAAGCTCGGTTTTGTCTCGGAAGATCGCGTGCTCGGTCTCTACGTGCTCAATGAGGAAACGCGTGAAGTTCTGACCTTCCGTTCCGATCGGGTTATCCTAGCCACTGGGGGCTGCGGGCGAGTTTATCTTTACACAACAAATCCGCGCGTAGCCACGGGAGACGGCGTGGCTCTAGCTTGGAGAGCAGGTGCTAACGTGGCAAACATGGAGTTCATCCAGTTTCATCCGACTTGTCTTTATCATCCTGAAAAGCGCTCCTTTCTCATCACGGAGGCCATGCGCGGTGAAGGTGCCAGATTGATCGGTGCGGATGGGAAGGATTTCATGCAAAATTACGATAAACGCGGGACACTGGCGCCGCGTGACATCGTGGCACGAGCGATCGACCATGAGATCAAACGGACAGGAGGCCCTTGTGTTTATCTAGACATTTCTCATAAGCCTGCGGAGTTCATCCTCAGCCATTTCCCCAATATTCATAAAGCGTGTTTGGAGGTAGATATCGACATCACCAAGCAGCCGATCCCGGTTGTCCCAGCGGCTCATTATCAATGCGGTGGTGTGGTCACCGATGTGAATGGCGCGACGCGTATCCGGGGTCTCTGTGCTGTCGGTGAAGTTGGCTGCACCGGTCTGCATGGTGCCAATCGATTGGCAAGTAACTCATTGCTAGAGTGCTTAGTCATCTCTCACCGAGCGGTAGAGCACATGCTACGGAAGATGCCCATTGGAAAAGAGTCTGAGCAAGTTTATACGGTTCCACCTTGGCAGAGCGGTGTGGCAGTGGACAATGATGAACTTGTCGTCATTTACCATAACTGGGACGAAATCCGCCGCTTGATGTGGGACTATGTCTCCATTGTTCGCACTGGTAAACGACTGCAGCGCGCTGCGGCTCGACTGCGCAATCTAAAGCGAGAAGTTCAGGAGTTTTATTGGAACTTTCGCATTACCAGTGAACTTCTAGAGCTGCGTAATCTCGTTGAAACGGCTTCCCTCATTGTCGAGTGTGCTATCCGCCGTCATGAAAGCCGTGGCCTGCATTACACGCTGGATTTTCCTGAAAAAGATGAGGCCCGCGCTCCTGCGGACACGACCCTCCGGCGTTATTAGCCTAGATTCAGGAATGGCTGACCGCCGATTTGCATCCGTCATTGATTCCACAAGGCTTTTCGCCTCTTGGGCGGTGTCACCCAAGACACAGCCGCTTCGAGTCGAAGAAGCCTTGTGAAACCAAGCCCTGGCGCAACTCAACGA
>CAMBPS010000128.1 GCA_945869675.1 Prosthecobacter debontii
ACCCAAGGCATCATCTTTCACAGCGACCGTGGCAGCCAGTATGGCAGCAGCGCCTTCCGCCAACGGCTGCGCGCCGCAGGCATGGAGCAAAGCATGTCTGCCAGAGCCAACCCCTATCACAACGCCTGGACCGAGTCCTTCATCGGCACGCTCAAAGCCGAGATGCTGCGCGATGGCTGCTTTGCCAGCCAGAAGGACGCCGCCCACGAACTCTTTGCCTTCATCGACGGCTACTACAACTCCCGCCGCCTGCACTCCTCTCTCAACTACAAGTCACCCTCCCTCTTCGAGTCAGAAATCGCTCTCGCTAACTAAATCATCCTCCGGTCCAAAAAAGGCTGGCATCTCATAGTCGAAGAAGTTCAAACCATCCATCGGTTCTCCGCCAGTCAGACCAAATCCACCCACCACATCAACCAACACCAAGATCGCCCAGCAGATAAGTCCTTCGAAAATAATTCGCTGAGATATCATACCCCCATCTCATTCTGAGATGTTTAAATTAGAGCCCCATCCATCGTTTCAAGGCCATCTCCAGTGCTTCGTGATTCTTGAAGTCATACAAATGAGTCTGAAACCCTAGACGATCTGCGGTCACAATGTTTGCCGGCAGATCATCAATGTAAAACGTCAGCGCTGGATTTAAACTGAACTTTTCAATGGTTTGAATGAAGATTTCCACCTCAGGCTTACTGCACTTGGCTGAATAGGAATATACGCCATCATCAAAATGATTAAAGATCCCAAAATTGCTAAGCAAGTAGTCTTTGTGCAGGCCATTTGTATTGGAAAGCAAGTGCATGGGCAGCTTCCCCGACCACTGAGCGAGTGTGCGCTCCATAGCCGGATTTTCTGTGAAAATGTCACACCAGATCTGCTCAAACTCCGCCGCACTACCCTGAAACTCTAAAGCTTCAATAGCTTCACGGACAAAGGTTTCATCGTTCATATCTCCGTTTTCATAGGGCATTTTGATTCCATCCAAGCGATGAAAAAATTGCTCAGCTTTAAAGGGCGACTTCTCCGCACAGCGCTGGGCGGCAGTAGTAAAATCAAAGGTAACGAGAACATTACCAATATCGGAAAGAATGACAGGTTGAGGCATGTCTTCCACTGAACCTCGCACCTTTAAAAATCAACGTTAAGTCATTGATTGAGCGAGATCGTCACATCAAAATGGATCGCTAGATGATCTACTGAAACGTCCATGCTAAAATTCGGCTCTTTTTTTGGCCTTGCGCCATTTCAATTATTTTGATTTCAGAAGCTTTGCTCTTCACCAAAGCCCTTTCAAAACTTGATAAATGGGCACTTTTTGAGACCAAGGTCGTAAACCACAGGACCTGATGCGGATAGTCAGCGCTTTGGGCAATCATACGCTTGGTGAATGCTAACTCGCCGCCCTCACACCATAATTCCCCTGCCCTACCACCAAAATTGAGGCCTGAATTTGACCCTCCTAGATTCCGTAACTTTCTCTGGGTCCCTGCGGCAGCTTCAGCAGCTGAAGCATGAAAAGGAGGATTGCACATCGTTAGGTCAAAGCGCTCTCCGCTTTTGATGATGCCCTTGAAGCTATCTAAGGATGACCTTTGCTGGCGGTACTCAATCAAGCCAGAGATAGAGGGGTGTTTTGCGATCATTTTCACGCCCCATTCAAAAGCCTTGGGATCTACTTCTGAGCCGACAAAGCTCCAACCATACTCTGAAGCTCCAATGAGCGGATAAATGCCATTGGCGCCTGCACCGACATCCAACACTCGGACGGAAGGACCTTGCCTCAAGGAAAGTAAATCTGCTAGATAATGGATGTAATCACTGCGCCCTGGAATCGGTGGACATAAAAAACCCGATGGGATATCCCAATGATCCAAACCATAGGCCTGTTTGAGCAAGGCTTGATTGAGCGCTTTCACAGCCAATGGATTAGCGAAATCAATACTCTGATCTCCATAGGCATTCACCTTCACAAAAGCAATCAACTGAGGACTAAGCCTGACTAGTTCCACAAAATCATAGCCTGAAGAAAACCGATTCCGCACGTGTAACCCATTTTTAATTCCGTCCCTCATCCCTTGGGTGATCCTCCAGGCTTGGTGCGAGTATCACCGAAATACTTCTCGCTACGATAGCGTAACCAAACCCTCAACATTTGTGGCACTTGCTCACGCTCAGCTTCCGTCAGAGATTCATAAAGTAGCAGCGCTTTTTCCCGCTCGCCTCGGCAGGGACCATTTCGGTGGGCATCCCAGAAACTCCGCGCCAAACGAATGCGCCGAACCGTCTCTTTAATTAGAGCAGCACCTATGAGAGGCTTGGCATTGGCTTTCTTCTTGGCAGGCATCAGAATAACTCTCTCATAACTCAAGAGCCTTAGTTTACCAGACAGAACTCTTTTAACCGGATCAACCAAAGCAACCAGATTGCCACCGTCAACTCCAACCATCTATCTGCGAGTCCATGCAAAAACAGCCCAAATACCTCAACTACACCACACCCATGGGGGTCAGTCTTTCAGGGATGGCCCGCGCTGCGCTCTCATCATTTTTGATTCATGAGAGTGGTTATCAGTCAGCGCTGGAGAATTGGAACCATGAAGACGTCGATAGTCCTTTTTGGCGGCTTTATCACAACCCAAAACCTGGCTGTTTTTTACGCTTTCAAGGGCAACTGATGCCGCTTCAACCAGACTCCCTTATGCTAATTCCAGCCAACACGATTTTTGATTGCTGTGGCCCCATGGAGGCCTGTCACTTCTGGCTACACTTCACCGTGAATCGGTTAACAGGCTCTGTGGAAGAACAGCCCATTATCTTGCAAATGCAGCCTTTATTGAAAAGCCTGATCGATGCCGTGATCGAAACGCATCAACTGCCCGAGGGCGCTGCAAGAGACCAGCGAGTACATCACCAGAGTGCGGCTCTGCTCCATGCTGTATTTGCCGAATGGAACGCCCCTCCGCCCGAACCACTACCGGAACGTTTGCTGGAAATTTTGGCCCTCATTCAAAAAGCCCCGCATAGCGATCTCTCGAATCCCTTTTTAGCCGAGCTTTCAGGGATGCGCGTGGAGAAATTTATCCGTGAGTTTCGCCAATATACAGGCCATACTCCTGCCGCTTATGTCCTCAGCACGCGACTTCGATTGGCCGGCGAAGCCCTGGCACTCACAGACCAGACGATTGATCAGATTGCTGCCCAAAACGGATTTCCAAATCGGCATTATCTGTCTCGCATGTTCACCCGCCAATTTGGCTGCGGCCCCGCAGAATTCCGTGAGCGTCAGCACCGCAAACGTGGACGCTGATTTTCTCCAGCATCGACGATCTCAGCTCGCTGAATCAAACCGCCACACGTCTGTGGGATCTGCTAACACCTAAGATCCACCTTTTGGAATCAAAGTCACGACGAGATCAATCGGAATGATCACACCATCCAGATCTTTGCGAAAATTGCGGGCATGAGCATCGGTCACGAGAATGCCATCACTCTGATGATACCAAGTCACATCAGCCACCTCAGGAACCGCTAGGACATGAGGCGGAATCTTGGTGAAGCCATAGGCCTGCATGAAAGCGGAGACGTCAGCGAGTGTGGGGGGATCGCTATCATCCTGTCCAATGTAGGGCTGAGCCACAGCCATCTGCGGTTCAGGGCCATCGCCGACCTTTCCCTGATAAACCGTTGGTAATCCGAAAATATCCTGCAGCACAGCCAACGCCGTAAATACTCCGAAGGCAAAGCACCGTGAAAGGTCAGCACAGGACGGTTTTGAAAAGTGCGAGCATCCAAAAGCACGGACTCATCCACCGTGCGACCGTAAAAGCCAGGCAGGGTATGTTTTAGAACGGTAGTCGGAGGGTCATCAATCCACACCTCAGGTTCACCTCCAGTAAAGTTTGGCGAAATTTCTGGAGGAAGCGCAGCTAGCGAATCCTGACTGACTAACTTTAACTCACTTTCACGGGCGCGGGAGAACTGCTTCAGCCGTTCCGGGCCAAAATGGATTGAATCGCCCGCCCCCTAGATACGGGAGGCTGCTGCGAGCAAATCTGCGATATTTTCTTTGGATCAGTGATGATGACCGAAGGCCTCATGTTAAAAGTTCGAATCATTGCCTGCGATTGTCAACGCCTTCAGGGCAAAGATTTCCCAAGGCTGATTGTCTGAGAAATTCTTCAATTCGATTTAGCAATAAGAGCTTTCTGAGACTCAAAGCGCTGCGCGATACAACTGCACAAAATCATCCAGACTCAGTGAGCGCGGATTAAACTGGGCGGTCCATTGTTTCATGGCCATCTCAGCAAGCGGCAGGAGGTCTGCCTCTGTGACGCCGTAGTGGCTGATGCAAGTTGGCATTTTTGCGGTGATCAAGAGCTCCGTGAGATAGGCAGCGAGATCACTTGGGAAATAACTTTGATAAATGGCAGCAATCTCCGGTATGGCGCTGTTGAAGCGAATGATGTGGGGCAGCATGACCCCAACGGCCTCGCCATGAACGACGTGAAATTGAGCGGTGAGCGGATTAGCACAAGCATGCGCAGCACCGAGCATAGAGCCCTCAATGGCAACGCCTGCGTAGGCGGCACCGAGTTGCATTTGAGCACGAGCATCGAGGTCTTTCGGCTCACTGAGAACACGCGAAAAACCACCGATCAGTAAGGCAAAGGCTTCCTGAGAAAACACCGTGGAAAAGCTAGTGCGCTTGTTTGTCACGGCGGACTCCAAGGCGTGCGAGATGGCATCCATCCCTGTGCAAACCGTCACTCGATGCGGTTGGGAAAGTGTGAGTTCAGGATCGAGGATCGCTACTTTAGCTGCCGCCTTGAGATCTCCGCAGGCCATCTTCACATGCGTGACAGCGTCAGAAATGAGCGCATAACTTTGACATTCACTGCCAGTTCCTGCTGTGGTCGGAATGGCAATCATGGGGAGCATCGGCTGAGTGGCCTTTCCTGTGCCCCAGTAGTCCTGCATCCGCCCACCATTGGTGAGGATAAAGTTACAGCCTTTGGCGGTATCCATGCTACTGCCACCACCCAGACCGATGATGAAGTCCGCCTCGAAATCACGAGCCATAGCGACGCAATCGTCGACGTCTTCCGTGCTTGGGTTCTCACGCACCTCGCCATAAATTTTCACAGCCAGACCTGCGACCTGCAAAAAAGCCTCGGCACGCGCTACGTAACCTGCTTTGACAATGCCCGGATCGCTGACAATGAGCACACGCTGACCTCCTAGCTCTTGCACGAACTCAGCCACTCGGGCAAGGCTGCCGGAGCCAAAGATGAGCCGCGTTCGCGACTGGTGATCAAAGGGAATGAGCGACATCTCAGGGAGCGGAGCGGTCGATGCTGCGGCGTTTGTAGAGGAACTCGAACATATTGCCCTCATGCGGCTGATCCCAACTGATGCTCATGGTGCTTATAGGCCCCAAGTTCAGGCGGTCGATGCTGGAGCACTCCAGAAGCTCGTCGGTAAAGACAGGATCTTCCGTGATCGCAGTCACGATGAGTGAGTAACCGATCTTCGATAAAACTTCCTTTTGTGGTACTTCAACGACACTGGCATACGGGCAGAGAAACTCACGGTTGGCCAATGAATGCGACCATGAATCACAGCGGATGATCGTCGGGCGCAAGAAGGTGCCACCTTGGAATTCGACCTTGCGTGGACCGTTACGATATTTCGCCGTTACGTCTTCGGCACCTCCAGCGGCGAGGTCAGAATCGATCGTGGCGTCGATGTAGTCAGCCATCTTTGTGTTCGCAAAGCCAGAAAGACGCGCATTTTCATCATCGCTCGGCAGCGGGTCAATCGGGCCTAGACGCTGAGCAATCGCATCAGCGATCTCCTTGCCATATTTTGGAACAATGACAGCGCTGGCATTGATGCAGGAGCGCCCGCCATTGTCGCTGATGGACTTCACGATGACGTCGATGTATTGCTCCCATTGATCGATTTTATCTTCGCCAATGATAATCTTACTCCAGCCGGGGCCATGAACCTGAACGCTCGGATTGCCCTCATACATTTTGGCCATGGCCACGTCACCAAAGACGAGATTACGACCGCTGAGCTTCACCACCTCGCCGCTGCCTTCATGGTCGGTTGGGTAGAAGCCGAAAGCCTCTGGCGGAGCACCTGCAGCGATGAAAGCCTGGATCAGGCGAAAAGGTGTCCAGGGCTCTTCACGGCCTGGTTTGATGACCACGGGGATTTTTAAAGCGATGGCTGGCAGCCAAAGCGAATTCACAGCCGGAGAGTTACTCGGCATCACCAAGCCCAAACTGTGGGTGGTCGGGAAATAGGAAACGGGGCAGCCTGCCTGCGTGCCAAACCCTTTATCGATGACACTCATGTCGAGACCACGCGATAGACCGTTGAGGATCATTTCCATGTGCGTCAGCGCGTAGTGCAATTTGGCCATGTTCCGCTTCACCATGATGTGCGGCAGACCGCTGGTGCGGGAAAGCGTGGCGATGTATTCCTCGGGGCTCTGGGTGTGGCCCCTATCACCCAGTGGCAGTGTGCCGTTGAGAAAAAGCTCACCCGCCTTGGCCGTGATCTCGATCAATTGAGCCACCGTGAACTTCTTCAAGGCCGCACGGGCCTCACTGATACGCCCCAGATCTTTGCGGACAATGCCTGCATTGACCTGGCTGACCTCAGCACAGATTTCGCCTGTTTTATGATCTTTTACAGGGACCTTGTCGAGCGATTCGTAGGGGCGGCCTTTGCGGAGAGCGGGGAGGTGGGGGAGTGACATAAATGAAGGTAACTAAAGAGATCGGTGAGAAGAATAACGAATACGAACGCGGAGCAAAATCAGGCTAAAGAAAACTGGCGATCAGTGCCCAGTCTTTCAGGCCATTGGATTGATCAGCGTGCCAATGCCCTCAATCGTTATCGAGATTTCATCCCCAGATTGCAGGGTGAATTCATCTCCAGGCACAATGCCCGTTCCCGTCATCAGCAAAGCCCCTGTCGGAAACGTATTGTCCCGATACAAGAATCCCGCCAACTCCACAGGCGTGCGTTTGAGCTGGGAAACCGTCGTTTCACCGGTAAAGGCCACAGCCCCAGAGCGGGTGATCGTCAGCTGGATTTTTGTTTCTGGCGAAAGCAACTCTTGCGTGATGAGTAAGCAAGGTCCGACCGCCGCACACAATTTGAAACACTTAGCCTGAGGCAAATACAGCGGGTTTTCACCTTCAATGTCACGGCAGGACAAATCATTGCCCACGGTGTAGCCGATCACCTCACCACGGGGATTGATCACCAGTGTCAGCTCAGGCTCAGGCACCATCCACTTTGAGTCACTGCGCAGATGCATCCCCTGCCCCGGATGAGCTACGCGCTGAGGCGTGGCTTTAAAGAAAATTTCAGGGCGCTCCGCCGCATAGACACGGTCATAAAAGCTACCCCCACCGGCATCTTTACTCTCTTCCATCCGCGCCGTGCGGCTGCGAAAATAGGTCACACCTGCCGCCCAAACCTCCTGAGTGCCGATGGGTGCCAAAATACTGCCTTGATCCGGCGCAGCCACCGCAGTCCCAGAGGCCGCAACCGTTGTTAAATAGGACTGAAGGTTCTCATGCGCGATCAGTTCATCCCAATCCTGATCTGGGAGTAAAAACCAATCCTGCTGATGAAGATAGATGCCGTGGCGTGTGCGGTAAAGATGCATGAGGCGGCGAGAATAGGCTGTCTTTGAAAACTGGCAAGAGGCGCGTGAGAACTGTGCTTCTTTCTCCAATTGATGACCGCGACAATACGCTTGCTTGAGTCAATGAATCCTTGTAATGAGAGCTATGGCGTGACTGTAACAGCAGTTGCGTTTTCTTTATCCAGTCCAGAGTCATGCATGATGACACTGGCAGCCATTCGCAGATGTAGGGAAGGCCGTGAAAATCGGCCACAGTCGCGCTGCGGTAACGGGTCACAATCTTACAACGCGTCGATCAGCGATGGTCGGCGGGCAAAGTCAATCTGAAGGGCAACCTCTGGGTGAAGGCGAGTAGGAAAGGCGTGAGGAAGCTCACAGAAACCCGGAGTCCGAATATCTCGCTTCGAATGCTCACTCCCCGCCCCTCCCTATGGAGATCAGCGGGTTCACACTTCATCGCCAAAATGAAGAGTGAGAGCGCCGATCCTAAGCCCTACACAGGCAGGGTGACACGTCTCTCGCACTTATCCGTTAGAGACATCATCATCCTATGCAATTCAGCCTTATTAGACAGGCTGCGTTTTTGGGGGCATTGGCTTTTGGCCTCGCAACCAGCGCAGCATTTTCCCTGGAGTGGACCAGTTTTCAGGTCGGCACCTTATCCAGCTACTCCTTCACCCACACCCATCTCGACGATGGACGATTTTTATTCGGAAGTGCTGGGCAGATCTATGTTCAGGACGTCTTTGACGCAGCGGCCAAGACAGCTGTAGCCAATCCCAACGGTGTCAGCTTTGACCCATCCTTCATCGCCACACGCTCTGCATCACAGGCGCTCATTGGCGGCGGTGGCGGTTTCGGAGAATCCCGTGGACTTTATTTGTTTGATCCGTCGGCTCTGCAGCCCACCATCACGACACCAGCCCTTGCCACGCTGCAAAACTATGGCGCTGTCTATTGGAAGCACCCCACCTCCACCCGCGAAGGCTGGATCGTGGTGGGCACCAATGCATCGGGCGGCAGCAGCAATTTAACCTTTGTCTCA
>CAMBPS010000129.1 GCA_945869675.1 Prosthecobacter debontii
TCCTGACGATATTGAATTCGTAGCTGCCGGCACCCTGCTGCAGCTGCAAAAACGTGGCTGGGATATGCATTACATGAATCTTTGTTCTGGCAATGGGGGCAGCGTTCTGATGGATGGGCTGACGACAGCTCGGGCGCGATTGGCTGAGGCGGAAGCGGCAGCGCAGATCCTTGGGGCGACCTTTTATCCGCCGATCTGCGACGATTTAGAGCTGATCTACAGTGTGCCTCTGCTACGCAAGGTCGCCTCTGTGGTGCGAGCGGCCAAGGCGAGCATCGTGCTGACACACTCCCCCTCAGATTACATGGAGGACCATCAAAATGCTTGTCGCTTAGCTTGCACAGCCGCGTTTGCGCATGGCATTCCGAATTTCGTCTGCGAGCCGCAGCGTGAAGCTTACCTGCATGACGTCACGGTTTATCATGCCATGCCACACGGCCTCTGTGATCCTTTGCGGAAACGCCTTCATGCGGGTTCTTATGTGAATACGGCCAGCGTGCAGGATCACAAACGCGCAGCGTTGGCAGCGCATGTGAGTCAGAAGCATTGGCTGGATGTCAGTCAGGGCATGGATTCCTACCTCATCAGCATGGACGAGGCCTCCCAAAAAGTAGGTGCGCTTTCCGGTCGATTTGAGCATGCCGAGGGCTGGCGTAGGCATCTGCATCTGGGTTACAGTGGTCAAGCGATTGACCCGCTGAAAGAGGCCCTTGGTGAGGACTGTCTGATCAATCCTGGTTACGAAGCTTGGCTGAAAGAATGACTTCGTTTGAGTCGGCTAAAAGCATGGCGGTGAGGGAGGGATTCGAACCCTCGGTAGCTGTTAAGGCTACGCATCTTTAGCAAAGATGTGCTTTCGACCACTCAGCCACCTCACCAAAACTTTTCCGCACGCTGGTCGAGCGACGGGCCACTATGTTTCCAGACTCCAGGCGCGGCGTCAATTCAAAAGATGAAATGATGAGGCAGAATTTTCAGGCGTGAGTGACTGCCCTCTGCGTGAGACAGACCTTGGGCTCATTCTGACACATTCTTCACTTCCAGAACTTGATCTCCCGCGTAGTTTAGAAGTTCTCAGACATGAATGGATTCACCAGCGATCGCCCAGGCACTCTCGAAAAAGCGCTCAAACTCAATTTAGCGCATCGTGTTTACGGCACTTTTGCGGAGATTGGGGCCGGGCAGGAGATCGCAAACTGGTTTTTTCGTGCAGGAGGAGCCTCTGGCACGGTGGCTAAGTCGATGTCGGCTTACGACATGACTTTTAGCGACGAGATTTATGGGAAAAGCGCCCGCTACGTCTCTCGTCAGCGAATGGTCGCAATGCTGGATCATGAGTATCAGATCGTCAATGAGCGTCTGGCTGCCAAGCGAGGAGAAAATACGACCTTTTTTGCCCTAGCGAATACGGTCAGGGCACGCGGGTTTCGGGATACCAAGGAGGAATGTCATGGCTGGATGGGACTGCGTTTTCAAACCGAACCTCAGGGGCCTTTTCATGACATCCAAATGCACGTGCGTCTGCTTGACGTCACGAACCAGAGGCAATCTGAAGCTCTTGGTATTCTTGGCGTAAATCTAATCTATGGGGCCTTTCACCTGCGCGAACAATTACCGATCTTTCTGCGCAGCTTGATGGATGAACTCTCCCGCCGACGTGTGGAAATTGACATGATCGATTTCACTGGCCCGGCCTTCTCATCGCCCGTGTTTCAGGATCGTCTCGTAGCACTGGAACTTGTGCGCAGTGATTTGGCAGATGCCGCGCTTTTTGGGGCGGATGGCGAGATTCTTCAGGCGTCTGACGTGCTCTATAAAAAATCTGTTTTCCTCAGCCGTGGAACTTTTGATCCGATCACTCGACTGAATCTAGACATGCTGGATCAAGGGCGTAAAGCCTTTGCTGCGGACTTTGGAGTTGAAGCAGAAGAGCACATGGAGATCTGTGAAATCACCATGCATAATCTGCTCTGCATGGACGACTGTTCCGTTGAGTACGATAACTTTCTGGCTCGTGCGAGTGTGCTTCAGTCCTTGGGCAAAAATGTGCTTACTTCTAAGTATGCCGAGTTTCACCGATTAAGCGCTTTTCTTTCCCGCCATACTCAGCAACCGGTCGGGATTGTTCTGGGGCTGCCTTTGTTTGAAGAGCTGTTCAATGAGCGTTGGTACACGGACTTGGAGGGTGGACTGCTGGAAGCCTTTGGACGGCTGTTCCGCAATAAAGTTCGGCTCTATGTCTACCCAGTGGGTGATCCGATGACCGGTAAGGTTCGCACGGCGGCCGAGGCGAGAGTGAGCCCGGAACAGCAGCATTTGCTCAATTACCTGCTGGATATCAGCAGTGTTCATATCATTCAAGATGGATTGGAAGACTGTCTCTTTCACTCCAGTGCCAGCGTAAGAAAGATGATTCAAGACGGTGATGAGCGCTGGAAGACTTTGGTTCCTGAACTTGTCTTGAATCAAGGTCCTTGGACACATTTGAAGTAACTTTTAGAACTCATGCGCATCGAATTAGTTAATACGGGTGACGAACTCCTGCTTGGCGACACCATCAACACCAATGCCGCCTGGCTTGGGCAGCAGATCGCCGCTCTCGGACTCATGGTGTCACGTCACCTCGTCGTGTCAGACGGAGTCGTCATCAAAGAGGCCATGGCTGAGGCTGCCTCACGCTCAGACGTGGTGCTCGTTTCTGGCGGTCTTGGGCCGACTAGTGACGATCTCACGCGTGAGTCGATTGCTGAACTCCTGGGTCTGCCCATGGAGCTCAATGAAGGCATTCAATCTCACCTTGAGGCTTTCTTTGCTAAAAGGAACCGTGCCATGTCAGCCTCAAATCTCAAACAGGCCATGGTTCCACGTGGAGCTATCGTGATGGACAATCCATTTGGCACAGCCCCGGGGCTTTATTTTCCAGCTGAATTAAGTCATAGCCGAGGTTGGAAGACTCATTTTTTTCTGCTCCCGGGACCACCGCGCGAGCTGAAGCCCATGATGGAAACGCTCGTGGAGCCACGGCTGCGCGCCATGCTACCTGACGGCGCGGATCGTCGTGTGCTGTATCTTAAAGTCACAGGTGTCGGCGAGTCTGACATCGTCGAAAAAGTCGAGAAAAAACTCGAAGCCATCTCTGGTTTGACGCTTGGTTACTGCATCCGTAATGGCGATGTCGACGTCCGCCTTTCGGGCGCTGCTGAACCTGTCGAGACCGGTGCCGCCATCGTTCGTGAGCATCTCGGTTCTTGCATCGTTTCTGAGGATCGTCGGATCATCGAGGAGGTGCTGGTTCAGACTCTTCTGGAGCGTGGAGAGACCCTCGCTACTGCCGAGTCTTGCACGGGCGGTTACATGGCCAGCCGCATCACCGATGTGAGCGGATCATCGCGTGTTTTTGGACATGGCTTTGTCACCTACGCGAATGAGGCCAAGCAAAAGCATCTCGGTGTCTCTGCGGAGCTCTTAGCGGACTATGGAGCTGTCAGTGAGCCTGTCGCAAAAGCCATGGCTGAAGGCGCACTGGCCACTTCGGGTGCTGATCATGCCTTAGCTCTAACGGGTGTTGCTGGGCCGACCGGTGGCTCGGACGAAAAGCCGGTTGGAACGGTCTTTATCAGCCTCGCCTCCAAGACGGCAGCCACACACGTCAAGCGCTACTATTACCCCGGGACCCGCGATCGCTTTAAACTCCTCAGTAGCCAAGCTGCTCTGGAGATGCTCCGCCGTCGTTTGTTGGGATTGCCGCTAGCTTAGACGTTGAAGACTAGGTCAGCCTAAAGTGGTTCGCGTCCCGTAGCTTCGATGAATTGTTGCTTGAGGAGGCTGTAGGCGCGCTGCCACTCGTCGAGGCTGCGCTGGTATTCCATCACTTGCTTTTCCAGAAATTTGACGCGCTGCTGGAGCATGGCATCGCCATTGCCCTTGTTCAGATCGGGCCATTGGGTGCCGTTATTGGTGGAACTGACGCTGCGCACATGCTGGGGACTAACCTTGAAAAAGGCTAGGTCACGCAGACGGGATTCACTGCCGTCCACACAATTGATAAGGCTCACACTTTCGTCGATATCACCTGTGGCTAGGAATTCCTGGATGGTGGAGACATTTGTGGGGCCGTAAAGATACAGGTCGGGCATCTGGATGAGCCAGTCCATCTGAAGTTCACGCACCATCGGGGCCCTGCGCCAGGTCTGCCGTTCGTCATTCGACAGTTTGTCCATGGAGGAAATTTTCGCCTCGGCCGCGAGTCCGATCAGTGCTTCATGGGAAAGCGGGCCGTATTCTTCGTTGGTCGCCGATTTGATGAGATGCCAGGTAGATAGGGACATGCTGAGAATTTAGTCCGATGCGGGTTCTGTTGAAAAGCCTAAAATGCATGAGCTGGGGTCGGTGCACCTCTTTATTCGACAAATGGCTGCTTCTGTTTATCCTCAATCCTCCCTTTACTGAATCCCTTATGAATAAGAAAATCGTCCTCGCCTATTCCGGCGGCCTTGACACCTCTGTCCTGCTTTCCTGGATCAAAGAAACCTACAATGCTGAAGTCATCGCCTTCTGTGCCAATATCGGTCAGGACGATGAGCTCAAAGGCTTGAACGCAAAGGCTAAGAAGACGGGTGCTTCGAAGATCTATGTGGATGACCTGCAGGAAGAGTTCGCCAAAGATTTCATCTTTCCCATGATGCAAGCTGGGGCGATCTATGAGGGTCAATACTTTCTCGGGACGAGCATTGCACGTCCGTTGATCGCCAAGCGCATGGTCGAGATCGCCAAGGCCGAAGGTGCGACAGCCATCGCCCACGGTGCGACAGGCAAAGGCAACGACCAAGTGCGCTTTGAACTGACCACGGCAGCTTTGGCGCCTGATCTGGAAATCATCGCCCCATGGCGTGATGAGCGTTTCCGCAGCCAATTCCCTGGCCGTGCAGAAATGATCGCTTATTGCGATGAGAAGAAGATCCCCGTGCATGCCAGCACCAAGAAGCCTTTCTCCATGGATCGTAATCTTCTGCACATCAGCTATGAGGCTGGTATCCTTGAGGACCCATGGTTCAATGCCGGCGACGTCAAATATCGCGACTATTTTACCACACTTTCCGTTTTCCCTGAAGATGCTCCTGATAAAGCGGAGTATGTGGTGTTGGACTTTGAAAAGGGTAATTGCGTGGCCGTGAATAGCAAGCCGATGAATCCGCTGCAGGTCATGAAGGCGCTGAATAAGCTCGGTGGTAAGCATGGTGTCGGCCGTGTGGACATGGTGGAGAATCGTTTTGTCGGCATGAAAAGCCGTGGCGTGTATGAGACTCCCGGCGGAGCGATCCTGCACTTCGCACATCGCCAGATCGAGTCTCTGACGATGGACCGTGAAGTGATGCATCTGCGTGACGGTCTGATCCCGGAGTACGCCAAGCTGGTGTACAATGGCTTCTGGTACGCGCCAGAGCGTCTCCTGCTGCAGTCTCTGGTCACCGAGAGCCAAAAGAATGTCTCCGGCACCGTGCGTGTGAAGCTCTACAAGGGCGGAATCCACGCTGCAGGACGCCAGTCCCAATTCAGTCTCTACAATCCACACATCGCGACGATGGAAGCCGACCCAACGAAGGCTTACAATCAGGACGATGCCACGGGCTTTATTCAACTCAATGGCCTGCGCCTGCGAGTGAACTCACGCGTCAATGGCGTGAAGAATTTGGGCAATTAAGTTCATTCATCCTCAATCGAATTCACACGATCCTCCATGGAGCTTCCGAGAAGCCTTCATGGAGGATCTTGCGTAAGGGGACTTTGAATTATTTCGAGCTTGTCAGCAGTGCGGTGAAATCGTTAGGATGATTTGAGCGTACGTTTGTGCGTCTCTTTTGACTCAACCTCATGAAACCCATCCTCACCCTCCTGACTCTCACCGCCCTTTTGACAGGTGCGCGTTCTGCTGAAACCAAACCTGCTCAACCCGGTGGTAAACTGCCAGGGAATGTAGCGATAAGCCTCGTGAAAGTGGCTGATGATCTCGTGGACCCTGTCAGCGTCGCTGCCCCTAATGACGGCACGGGCCGCGTGTTTGTGGTGGAGCGTCCAGGCGTGATCCAAGTCATCAAGGATGGTAAGAAGCTGAAGAAGCCGTTTCTGGATCTGAAAGAAAAAACGATCTCATCTTTCCTGGAGTTGGGCATGTTTAGCATGGCCTTTCACCCAGACTTTAAAAGCAATGGCAAGGTTTACATCGCCTACGCTGACCTTTGGTTCAATGGCGCGACCATGATCGCGGAATACAAGGTTTCGAAGAGCAATCCTGACCGTTTGGACCCTGAAAGCGTGAAGATCATCATGCAGATCGACTTCCCGTATTGCAATCATCATGGCGGTCAGATTGCCTTTGGTCCGGATGGTTATCTCTACATCGGCGTCGGTGACGGCGGCTGGGAAGGGGACGTCATTAACGTGGGTCAGGATCTGCACACTTACCTTGGCAAGATGCTGCGGATCGACGTCAATAAATCCTCGGGTGATCGCGCCTACGATGTGCCGAAGGACAATCCGTTCATCACGCCCCTGCAGCAAATGACGCTCTTTGGTGTCAGTGAAGAAGCCTTTTCGAAAGTGCATCCCAAAGCCAAGCCAGAGATCTGGGCCTATGGTCTGCGGAATCCATGGAGCTTCAGTTTTGATGCGAAGACTGGCGACCTGTTCATTGCTGACATTGGTCAAAACCACTGGGAAGAGATCAACCTGCAGCCTGCCAGCAGCAAGGGTGGCGAAAACTATGGTTGGAAGTTTATGTGCGGCAGCCATCCATTCCCGATGATCTTGAAGAAGAATGCTGACGGAACCGAGACCTCGACGGATCCCGAAGGCTTCCCGAAGGTCGGCGTGCCACCGATCGCTGAGTATAGCCACGTCGATCAGGGCATCTGTGTGATCAATCTGGGGATCTCTCGCGGCACTGCTTATCCTGAGTTGGACGGTGTTTATTTTGCCGCTGATTGGGGCAGTGGCAAGGTCTGGGGTATGAAGCAAGATGGCGGCAAATGGCAGATGCAAGAAATGCTGGACATGGCCGACGGCTTCCGTCCAACAGGTTCCGGCACCGGTCCTGATGGCACCATCTACATGACCCACGCCACAGCAAACTATGGCGGCCCCGTCGATCCTTACACCAGCGAGCGCGGAGCCCTCTGGAAGGTCGTTCCAACGAGCAAAGTGGCAGCCGATGCTGTTACCGCTCCTCTGGCGGCTAAGTAAGCGCTAACTTCTCTGGTTCATCCAAACGGAGCACTCCAAAAGTGCTCCGTTTTTAGTTGGATGGATTGGTTCGGCGAGCGATAAAAGCTAGGAGCTACTCCACCTTGAGAACCCCATTCATCACCATCCAGTGACCGGGGAAGGTGCAGAGATAGGGATACTCACCTTTGACTTTCGGCGCGGTGATGTGGATCACAAACTCGGCCTTCGGATTGGTCATGTCGGTGTAGGCGATGACATCGTCGGTGTCGGGGACGTAGTGCTTTTGCATGCCATGCGGATCCGTGATCATGAGATTGCACTTCTCACCGAGGCGTTGCAGGGAGCCAGGTTTGGCGAGGAGCCAGTTATGGGGGACAACGTCGGGGTTCTTGAACACGAGGGTAAGTTTCTCACCTGCTTTGGCCTTGAGTTGTTTTTGCACGTATTGCAGGCCCAATGCGGCTTCGATGACCAGTTCGCGTCCACCTTCGCCGTTGGCCCAAGGGTTGGGCTTGGTTGGTTTGGGGGCTTCAAGGCCAATTTGAGCGGCGTGGTTTGTTTTGGCGATTTTGGTGTAGCCGGGGAAATCGCTGAACGGCTCAGCCAAGGCGTGCGCGGTCATGAAAATGTCGTGGCCGGTGCTCACATGGAGATGAATCTGGCTGGCGGTGACGATCTGCGGGATTTCGAGAAAGAGTGTCTTGCCGCCATCGAGCTTTTGCACGCTGCGGACCTCGAGCGGATCGTGGCCGGGCGTGTCGGCATACTTCACCGAATACTCCGGCGAGCCGTATTGCGGCCCGTATTTGTAGTTCCAGCATTGCGCGAAGCACGTCGCGGCATCCGCGTGCTTCACTGGTTGGTTGAAACGGAGGAGCACGCCGTTGTCGCGTGCTTCAAAACCCACCGGCACGGGTTTATCGCCGCCGGTGAAGCGCAGGCGTTGGAAGCAGCCGTCCTTCGGTGTGTAACTGCCCCAGCCCTGCATGCCGTTTACATAAAGATGACCGTCGTTCAGATTGAAGCGGGCGCATTGGGGGCCGGAGTCGAAATTGCCGCTGATTTTGACCGCCGCTGCCTGCCAGCGATCTTTGACGTTCTGCCGCATCATCAGCCAAGCGCTGCCGCCACCTGAGGAGAGATGGATGAGGTTGTTGTCGCCTTTGATTGAGACCCATTTCTCGCTGGTGATGAAGACTTGGCTGCTCGCGCTGTTGTCCTCACCACGCGGCATGTACATCAGCACGGGCTCGGGTGGCTTGCCGTCTTTCGGGCCGCCTGCGCCAAAGTGAGCGCCTTCGTTTTTGCCAAGCTCGATCTGGCAGATGGACGTCGCTGGTGTCCAATCACCTTCCTGAACGCTGGTGGTGATGA
>CAMBPS010000130.1 GCA_945869675.1 Prosthecobacter debontii
GCTGACCGCCGATTTGCATCCGTCATTGATTCCACAAGGCTTTTCGCCTCTCGGGCGGTGTCACCCAAGACACAGCCGCTTCGAGTCGAAGAAGCCTTGTGAAACCAAGCCCTGGCGCAACTCAACGATCTTCCATTCCCGGATCTAGGATCAACTGATCTAGATCGAGGGTGGGAACGATTGGGATTGCTGGAGACGTGGAACAATGATCCTGCTCTCGAACTCGAAGGGCTAAAAGCAGGCCTAAATCGAACCTTTTCCTCAAAAGTCATTTCAGAATTCCCTCGCAGCCGGAGGGCGATGTCATGTGGCAAAGGGCATTTTCATCGCAGGATGAACACGTTCCCAAAGGAATTTTTGTGTAAATGACGTGTGCCTTTCGGCTGGACACTGTAGGTCAATATGGGCAACCTCAATCATGCGATTTTTGTATACCTCGGACCTCCACTATGTTCTCAAGCAGTTTGAGTGGCTTTTGTCAGAGGCGGCTGATTTTGATCTCGTTGTGATCGGGGGCGATCTCCTGGATATGTCGTCGGTGCTCGACGCGGATGTGCAGATCACGATCGTGGAGAAGTATCTGGAGCTACTTCGTCAGAAGACAACGATGGTGGTGTGTTCTGGGAATCATGATGGGGACAGCCGCAACGAAGCGGATGAATCCGTCGCAGCTTGGCTGCGAGCCGCAGGCAACGATCGGCTTTATGTGGATGGCGACAGCTTCGACATGGGGGACATGCGGATCACTGTGTGCCCGTGGTGCGACGGGGAGGTCAGCCGGGCGGAGTTGGAGGCGCAGTTGGTCCGAGAAGCCGCTAACGTTAAAGGGCGATGGTTGTGGATTTACCACGCGCCGCCTGAAGGATCGCGCACAAGTTGGGCTGGGCGACGATTCATCGGCGATGAATTTATGACGGCCATGATCAAGCGCTTCAATCCCACCTTGGTGATGAGTGGGCACATCCACAATTCTCCGTTCTATGCGGAAGGCGGATGGGTGGACCGGATCGATCGGACGTGGGTTTTCAATCCTGGGCGTCAACTTGGAGCTCAGCCCGCCACGATCATCGTGGACATGGAAGCGATGACGGCTGAGTGGAGTTCGCAGGAGGGGCACTCAGTCCAGGACATTCGGATCGAGGAGGGTTGAGGCCTTTGGCCTCTGGCGCTCGCGCGGTTGCCGGTGCATGAGGGTATCGAGCATGCCGTCGAGAATGGCGAGGTGGTCGTGACCGGAGAACTGCTGCTTCACATCCACGAGATACTTGTTCATCGAGTCCAGACGGCGGGCAAGCATCCTGCAGAGGTGAAGAGTCACGGACGGATTCTGTTGGAGGAACTCCGCAGGTTCATCAACGACATGAAAAGTCGCGGGAGTCACGGCACGGACGGCGGCGGTGTGTGGAATGCCCATGAGAGCAGACAAATCGCCGAAGATGGCCCCGCGTTCCTTCACCTTTGCCACGACGACCTCATCCTTCACGACTTCCACAGTTCCATCGATTAAGAAATAGAGGTGCCCGGTGTTCTCTCCCTGGCTGAGGACATTGTCACCCGTGTCGTAGTTTTTCACCGGATAAGCCTGAAGGGCGGATAAAAGGAAGTCCATGGAGGAGGAGTTAAGCCTGAAATTATTCGAAGGCCAGCAGGTTTCAAGCCTTCACTCACTGGCAAAGGAACGATGCATGAGAATTCGAGGCGAGGATTGAGTCACTGAAACCCCGCCCCACACCACGTTTAGGGCCAACCTGGCCTGCACTTCTGAAAAGCAATTTGCTGCATCAAGAGGAATGAATCTCAGGCTTGGATAATTGGCGCAGGCACGATTCGGAGCCGCAGTTGCAACGTGTTGAATATCGCCAGAGGAATGAACACGATGCCAAATGCCGACACCATTGCATAGAGCACGTATTTAAGGTTCAGGCAGCAGGATGGGGATGCCGTGATCAATGGGAAAGAGGCGCGAACCATCTTCACGGGCTAGGGCCTTTGCCTCAGGGGACAAGGCATGACGCGCGAGATCCTCGGCGGTGGCCCAGCGTAGAGACTGATGCGTGTCGGGACAGCGCATGGTGGGAAGGAAATCGTTGATCCAATCGAGGTTCATGAGTGTTAGCGGATCTGGCCAGAGCCATCGACGAGGTATTTATAACTGCAAAGTTCAGCCAAGCCCATGGGGCCACGGGCGTGGAGTTTATCGGTGCTGATGCCGATCTCGGCCCCGAAACCAAACTCGCCGCCGTCATTGAAGCGGGTGCTGGCATTGTGCATGACCACGGCGCTGTCGATCTCATGCTGGAAGCGCTCGGCCGCTGCGCGGTCGGCGGTCATGATGCTGTCGGTGTGATGCGAGCCGTAGTGATTGATGTGGGCGATGGCCTCATCCAGACCTGCGACTGTTTTGGCTGATAAAATCAGGTCCAGCCACTCGGTGCTCCAGTCCTGCTCGGTGGCAGGGATGGACTTAACGCCCAAGAGGGACTGAGCCTCTGGATCGGCATGAATTTGAACGCCGGCTTCTTTTAAACGCTGGCCGATGCGTGGATAAAAGCTGGCAGCGATCTCGCGATTCACGAGGATGGTTTCGAGCGCATTGCAGACGCCGGGTTTTTGGGTCTTGGCATTGACGATGATCTGGGCGGCCATCTCCTGATCGGCATCTGCGGCCACATAGACATGGCAGACGCCGTCGTAGTGCTTGATCACGGGCATGCGAGCGGTGGCCACGACTTTTTCAATCAGGCCTTTCCCACCGCGTGGGATGATGAGATCCAGATACTGGTCCATCTTGGCCATGTGCTCGACACTGGCACGGTCGGTGAAAGGAATGAGCTGCACACTATCGGCAGGCAGGCCCGCACGCTCGCCACCGGCTTGCAGGGCAGCGGCTAGAGCTACATTGGAGTCGATGGCCTCACTGCCGCCACGCAGTAGGGTTGCATTGCCGGTTTTGAAGCAGAGGCTGGCGGCATCGGTGGTCACATTGGGACGCGATTCAAAAATGATGCCGATGACGCCGATGGGCACCCGCTTCTTGGTGATGTGCAAACCGTTTGGGCGGCTCCAATCGGTGAGCACTTCGCCGACAGGGTCAGGCAACGAAGCGACTTCGCGGACGGCATCGGCCACGGCTTTGAGTCGCTTGGGGTCTAGGGTCAGACGATCCATCATGGCTTTGGACAGGCCGTTCTGGGTCGCGCGCGTTAGGTCTTTGGCATTGGCCTCAAGAATGAGCGATTGGCGCGCCTCAATTTCATCAGCCATGGCCAAAAGGATGGCGTTTTTTTGAGCCGTGGTCAGCTTGACGAGTTCGCGCGAGGCTGCGCGAGCTTTGCGCCCCATTTCAAGGATGGCGGATTGAATATCAGGGTCAGTCATGTCTGGGATACGTCATGCCCTTCGATTCCGCCTCTGCAAACGGAAACTCACGGTCGCGAGCAAGAAGGTGCTGGCGATCATGAGGGTGCTGAGGGCATTGATCATGGGCAGGCTGCGGCTCGTTTTCATCATACTGGCCACACGCAGGGGCAGTGTGGTGGTGCCAGGACCCGAGACGAAAAAGGTGATGACGTAGTCGTCGATGGAAAGCGTGAAGGCCAAAAGTCCGCCTGCCAGAATGCCCGGAAGAAGCAGAGGGAGAAGCACGCGACGCACGGCCTGCCAGCGTGAGGCTCCCAAGTCACGGGCTGCGTCCAGCAGCGTGAAGTCAAAGTCCTGCAATCGTGCCAAGACAACCATGGTAACATAACTAAGGCAAAAGGTCGTGTGGGCGATCCATAAGGTCAGCATCCCTGTTTCCACCCCCAAGGCGACAAACATGGCGAGTAAGGACATGCCCATCAAGATGTCAGGCAAGGCAAGCGGCAGCGTGACCAGGGTTTGATGGGTGGTTTTGAGCCAGGAGCGGTGGCGGTGCAGGGCTAGGGCTGCCAGGGTTCCGAGGAAGACGGCTGCTAACGTGGCACAGGTCGCGACTTGTAGGGTGATGAGCATCGACTCCCAAATTTCATCGGCTTCCCAGAGTTTTTCATACCATTTGAAAGTGAAGCTTTCCCACGAACCTCCGAAGCGTGAGGCATTGAACGAATTCACGACAAGAACGACCAGCGGTGCGTGCAAAAAAAGCAGCACCAGTGCCGTGACCAAGAGTGGCAGACGGGAAGCTTTCATGGTGTGTCGGTGCGTTTGGCCAAGCACGACGATGAGCGTTCTTTGAAAAGCAGTTTAGCGAGAGTTCCCATAGCCAAGACGGCCAGCAGCAAGGCACCCGCTAAAGCGCAAGCAAGAGGTAGATTCCGATCTGAAAAAGCGCGCTGGACGATCTTATTTCCCAGCAATTCATCGGCCGTGCCGCCGATGAATTGCGGGATCACATACTGCCCCAGCGAGCAGACAAAGACGATGAGACCTGCCGAAAGGATGCCTTGCCTCACTCCTGGCAGGAAGACTCTTCGAAAGGCTTGCCAGCCGCTGGCGCCCAAATCACGGGCCGCATCGATGAGTCTGAAGTCGAATTTTTCGGCAGCGGCGTAGAGCGGTAGAATAGCAAAGGGCAGTTGTGTGTAGATCATTACCAGCAAGACCGCCGAGGCGTTATTCAGCAGCAACGTTTCTTCCTTCACAACATGCAGCCAGAGCAGAATTTGTTTTACTGGTCCTTCGGGATGCAGCAGTGATCTCCAGGCAAAGATGCGGATGAGGAAGTTGGTTAGAAACGGCAAGATCACGAGGAGGAGCAGGGCATTCCGCCAGCGGGGCGTCAGTTTGGCTAAATGCCAACTCATGGGCAAAGCCAGAGCTAGACAAGATGCTGTTGTGAGGGTGCTGATCCACAGCGTGCGCCAAATCATCGGCAGGTAAACTGGATCCGCCAGAGCCAGCACCGTTTCAAGCGTCCACTCTTGAGCCACACCGCCGCGAAGATCACTCACATGAAAGGCAAGGGTGAGAGTCAGTAGTCCCGGAAAGGCAAAGAACAGAATGAGCCATCCCAACGAAGGCAGGGTGAAGATGAATTCTTGTCGGTTGGGCTTTGGCATCGTCCTGTGGGAGCAAGCTCTTCGGTTCAATTCAGCCGGCACTGCCTATCTGAATCAGGCGCGTGCGCTGGAAGGCTTGCGTTGGCTGTCGTCGCTGAAGAAGGACTCCATGCGTTGGCGAAGATCGGCGTAAAAAGCGGAAGCCATTTCTTCAAGCATTTCAGCTTTGCCTGTGAGGCCATTCGTGGACTGCTTCTCGCGCTCGAGACGGATTTTTTCCTGGAAGGTTTGTTCCAGTTCCATCAGGTGCTCTAGGAAGGCCTTGGCAGCACGGCTGCGATCAACGCCCTCAATCAGAGAGCGCTCAAGAGGACGATTCTGAGTGATGTGCAGGAAGGGGCTATCCACCAACTGCTTCATGTAGCGATCAAAGCCTTTGAGGAAAGCCAATCGCTCACTGGCAAATTTGACTTCCTCGCAGTCGAGTAGGGAGTCGTAGGGGCCGGGCTTGGAAAAGAATTTCACGACGAGTGGAATGGTGTCCACCAGCATGAAGAGCATGGATAAAACGAGGTAAGCGATGAAGGCGAAGTTTCCGCCTTCTGCCCCCTGGTCAAAGAGATCGTGCAGGGCAAGGGTTTGCGTGAGGATGTCGCGACGGGGTTCATCACGGATCTTGGTGATGCGGGCCTCCTCATCGCTGCCTAGGCGGGTGATCTCGGCCTGGAGATTGTTAAACTGGACGAGTTGGGCGTCGATCTGGGCTTTGAGGGTTTCGCGGATGGAGTTTTGTTGACCGACGAATGCATCGGCCTGTTGCTGCTGAACTTGGCGGCGGAGGCTGTCGATCCGATCCTGCTCGGCTTTGATTTTGGCTGAATCGGCTAGGGCTTTGGCATCCAGCGCGCTGTTGACGTTGTCTTCAGCGGCTTTGATTTCTGCGACGATGGCGACACGGGTTTGCGTCATGGTATTGAGGATACCACTGAGGCGGGCGGACTCGGCTCGGCGCCAGGTGAGTTGGTCTTCTTGGATGCTTTTAGCGCGTGGACCGAGGCCGACGATGCCACTGCGTTGACCGTTGACTTCACGTTCAAAGTCGGTCTGCCACTGATTGAGCTCAGTGACGATCTTTTGGCTTTCAGCGCTGATTTTGGCCATTTCCTTATCCAGCATTTCTAGTCGCAGTTTACCGGGGGCGACGGCTTCGGCGATTTTGGACTCACGCTCGGCTTTGGCTTTCTTTTCGTCGTCGCTAAGCGGCTTTTCGATGGGCTTTCCGTTTTCGTCCAGGAACTTGGCGTTGAAGGAGGCGTTCCAAGCTTCTCGCTGGGTGGCGATCTCGGTTTCTAAGGTCTTGGCGCGAATTTCGACGGCCGCTTTTTGTGTCACAGCGAGCTGGCGGACTTTATCGATATCGATCTGTCTTTCGGCCTCAATGACCGAGGTGATGGTGTCTTTAAAGAGCAACAGGGTCAGTGGGTGAGAGATGGTGATGCCCATGAGCGCGGCCACGACGATGCGCAGGCTGAACTGGGATAGCTTGCGGAAGATGTTTTGATAAGCGCGGTAAGTGGCCAGCAGGGCGCGGTCCACGGTGAGGATGATGAAGGCCCAGACGAGGGAGACAAAGCCAATGATCCAGACATTCTCCGTCAGAGTGGAAAGGGCATACGCGCAGGCAATGGTGGCGAAGGTGGATGGCACGAGGACAGTGGCACCAAAGGCCACATACTTTCGGCGCTCCCAAGCCGGGCAGGCGTCAAGGTTATCGGCGCTGGCTCCAGCGAGCCAGAAGAAGACGCGTTCAATTCGGTCAAGGATGCTCATGGTTTGCGAAGATGGGTGCGGAGAGATGACTGTCAATGCTGGGGATTGCGGGAAAAGACGGATGAAGCTTGCAAAAAATAGCTTATTAAGTATAGAAGGATATTCTTATGCGTTCGCTGCGCTATTTTTGTCTCATCAGTTGGATGATTCTCACGGGAAGCGTGTGGAGTCAGCTGAGCTACACTGGCGGTGTTTTAAGCCAAGATTTTAATTCGCTACCGCTGGCAGACACGTTTGATTTCTCTGACTTTGGTGTCGCCAAAGGACCGGCTTTACTATCAGCCACGCCGCTTTCAGTCTCTGGTGCTGTGGGTTGGGGCATTCACGCGCGGGCAGGGACGCAACTTTTGTTTTTAGTGGGGCAGGGGGATGTGGGCACGGCCGGTGTTTATTCCTATGGTCAACACGCGGCGCAGGATCGGGCGCTGGGATCGTTAGCCGGAAGTGGTCATGCAGCGAATTTGGGCTGGCGTCTAACCAATACGACAGGGCAGACTTTGACACAGTTCACCATTAGCTTTTATGCGGAGCAATGGCGCAATGGTGGTACGCCATCTCTGGTCGGTTTAACGGGTGAGTATCGGCTGGCTTCATCTGGGGACATCGATGCAGGAACTTACACGGCAGTGACAGCCCTGGATGCGCCTGCGCTAAGCGCTATTGGCAGTGCCTTTGCGATGAATGGGAATTCCACGAATAATCGAGTGGAACGCAGCGCGACCGTGACAGGTTTGAACTGGGCCGCTGGTCAAATGTTGATCCTACGCTGGCGGGATTTGGACGAGACTGGGGCTGACAATGGGGTTGCGATCGATGATGTGATTTTTCATGCGCCGACGGTGCCTGTATTGCCGCTCGTGCGGTCGCTGAGTCCTGCACCTGCTAGCACGATGGTTTCTGGGAGCCGGCCGGTGGTGGTAACATTCAATCAGCCTGTGACGGCGGCGGCCTCTTGGTTTGAGATCACTGGAAGCTTGAGTGGCAACTTGGCCGCGACGCATTCCAATGCTGGCCTCATGCGGTACACGCTGACACCTTCAGCTCCTTGGCCGGCTGGGGAAACGATCACGGTGCGTGTGGTCGCCCCGCAGATCACAAACAGCGTGGCTCAGGTGATGGCGACCGATTATGTGGCGAATTTTTCTACCTTGAAGGATTCGGCAATGGTAACGCGGATCTCCGATGTCCAGGGCACAGATGGCTACAGCCCGCTGACGGGTGCCGTGGTGACGGTGCAGGGTGTGGTGGTGGCAGATTTTCAGGGGGCAGCTCCGGCGCTGGGAGGTTATTATCTTCAGGAGGAAGATGCCGATGTGGATGGCAATAGCGCAACTTCTGAAGCGCTCTGGATCGGGAGTTCAGCGACGAATGTTTCGGTGGGTGATCTGGTGCAGGTGACAGGCACGGTATCTGAGTCAGGATCGCTAACACAATTAGTTAGTCTTTCTGCCGTCCTGATCACAGGCACAGCCGCGCTGCCAGCGGTGACGAACGTCACTTTGCCAGCAGCCAGCACAGTGTGGCTGGAGCGCTATGAGGGAATGCGTGTGAGCTTTCCACAAACGCTCAGCGTTACTAGCAATAGTGGAGGCACAGGGACCACGGATGGCTTTTCCCGTTATGGCGAGTTGCTGCTTAGCTCTGATGGACCTCTGGTGACGCCGACGGAGTTGATCGATCCGAATGATGTGCCTGCCAGTGGCACAAGCAGCAGTG
>CAMBPS010000131.1 GCA_945869675.1 Prosthecobacter debontii
AAGACCACGACCACCATCGCGAAGGTGGAGCGCGGGCAGCGGCAATACGCGCTCTTTGCCGGCCTGAACAAGCAAGGCAGCGCCTGCGGCCATGTGTCGGAGAATGGCGCGAGTTCCTTCCTGAACAAATACGCCCTCCACAAGTGCAACTCCGCCGACCTCTCACCCGAAGTGCCTGCCGATTCGCCCGCCGAGCTGCTCGACAGGTCCTGGCAGTGCTTTGCGATGACTTTTGATCATCAAAAAGACGAACTCACTGGCTGGCTCAACGGCGCCTCCGGCGATCGCTGGCTCGACAACCCGAAGAACGACAAACTCATCTCCTCCGCCTACAACGCCTACATGCAGGGCCACTACGCGAAGCTGCCCGGCAAGCAGGACGGCGAGGACGAGAGCTTCCCGAAGGATCAATACTACAATCCACCTGAAGCCGAGCCGATGAGCGTCAAAGTGCTGCGCGAGTCCGCTGACGAACGCGTCGAACTGCGCGAGCATCGCTTCACCAAGATCGAAGTGACCCTGCGCGGTGGAAAAGAGGTCGCCCGCGATCTCGTGGCGCTGCGACTGAACCCCTGGTGGTATCCGCATGACCTCTACACGCCGAAAGACGCGCAAAGCGGCGGCCCCTTCACCATCGGTCGCGTCATCCACAGCAGTCGCGGTGTCGGCTTCACCGGCTGGATTGGCGGCGTAGCCGTGTTTGATCGAGCGTTGAGCGCAGAGGAGTTGGCGAAGATGGCGAAATTGCGTGAGACGGTGTCGGCTGCAAAAGGGGCTCGCTAGCCCATGAATTCGGCCTGCTTTCTCGCATGAAATTTTCCCGGCTCGGTTTCCATCTCGTTTTTCTGATCGCCCCGGTTTTGAGCGGAGCGGAGTTTGATCGCCTCTCGCCGCACCAGCGGGTGATCTTGGAATCGAAATCGCCAGCACCGGAGGAGTATCGTTTTAGCTTTGATCTGCCTGCGGGGCCTCAGTTCTCGGAAGTTGAGAAGGATGCGCAGCTTGTGCGTGGTGGCGAGGTGATGCCGATGGTGATGAAGGCCTTTGAAAGTGGCGCTGGTAAGGTGCGCATCCCGCCGGGGGATTATCGCTTTGGTCAGGAGCGATGGGAAGGCGCGAAGGTAATCTTCCCGCTGGGGTTTGAGAACATGCAGCGCGATGAGGCGCATCCGTTCGTCATCGATGCGAGCGGCGCGACGTTTTGGTTCGATCTCGATGACAAACAAATGCCGCCGGGGCATCGCTGCGTGGGTTTTCGAAACTGCCGCAACATCGTGCTGCGCGGCGCGATCATCGACCGTGGCACACGCGGCTGCATCGAGGGTCGCATCACGCGCATCGACCGCGAGGGCAATCGCTTTGAGATTCAGCCTTCGCCCGGCGTCGTGGTGCCCACGAGCTACAAGGAACACGATGAGCAGCGCTTGTTTCCCTTCAAGAGCGACGGCCGCTTCTGCGTGCCGCTTTACGACATGCAGGCCGGCGTGCGAAAGCTGCGCTACAAGGACATCACGCCCTCCGAGGGCGGACGTTATTGGGTGAATATGCTCGAACCGCAGCTCATGGAGCGCCTTCACGATGCGGATTGGGAGCGTGCGTATGGCGATCTCGGCGTCGTGCGCGTGGGCGGCGGCCTTTCCTGCCTCTACACGAATGCTGGAACCATCGTGCTCGAGGATTCGGCCAACATCACGCTGCACGGCGTGAGCGTTTATGTGGCCAAAGGCGGCCTCAGCGAAGGCGGCGGCGATGGCGCACATCTTTGGAAGGACTGCTACTTCGGCCCTCGACCCGGCACCTGCCAATGGAAGGGTGCGGACGGTTTTCTTTGCCGCTCCACGCGCTACGGTGCCACGATGGACAACGTCACCATCCAGCACACCGCCGATGATTTGCAGAACTTCCACGGCATCTGGGGCAAGGTGAAATCCGTGTCCGGCAAACAGGTTGCGCTGGAGACGAATGCCTCACTTCGTCCCACGCTCAAGAATGCACGCGCCGGGGATCGCTTGCGCTTCATCCATCGCAAAACGGGCGTCTTTCTCGGCGAAGCAAAGCTCGTCGCACATCGCGATTTCGAACTCACGCTCGATCAAGACGCCACGCCCTTTGCCGAGGCGCAGGCGGAGTGGCTCGATCACGAATGCGCGGGCTGGGTCGTGCAAAACTGCCGCTGGGAGGACAATTTCCAGCGCCTGCTCATCATGTCCGGCCCCGGCCTCGTGCGCGGCTGCACCTTCACCCGCACGGGCAGCAACATCTCGCTCAACACCGGCATGGGCCTCGTCGGAGGCATTCCTAGCGACATTACCATCGCGGACAACACCTTCATCGACGTCAGCTCCCGCCCCCATCATCCCGCCATCGACGCCCGCGCCCACAACGCCCAAGGCCAAGACGGTGTCCCGCCCATCGAGCGCCTCCGCATCACCGGCAACACCTTCACCCGCACCGGCGGCCCCGCGATGAGCCTCATCGGCATCCAGGACTCGCTAATCACATCGACTCGCCCGTCCGCGCGTCCATCATCGCCAAGCCACAGGATGAAATCGACCGGCAGGCCATCGTGCTGAAACACAGCCGCAGCGTGATCGTGAAAGCCAACACCCTCCACGATCCCGAAAACCACACCCAACCCGATGCCGTCAGCGGCAGTCGCGTGCTAGGGTTGGAAGCGACGAAGGAGATCACGCTGGATGGGCAGAAGCTGACGGATGCTCCTCCGCTTACGAAGCCTCGGAGCAAGAAGTGATGGCGGAGATGCGGCAGTGTTTGACCCAGTGCTCAGTGTGTAGGAGTTGGGAACGCTGGCGAAGATGAGCAAGGCTGTATCCGGTTAATCCAGGGTGCTTATCTGAGACTCAGAACGCGGACTGTCTGGTCTGATGGCACATCTTTGCTCTCCTTGATCCTGTCATTCGTGGAGCGTAGCCGCTGGATCAATCTCAACAAGCCGTCGGGATGCTAGGCAGATTAAGAGACTGAATTCCTACTGGCGGGATTCAAGAGGACGTGCTTTTGATTTCCCTATGGTAAGCGATCCTCAAAAACAGCCGGAAGCGCCTCACTGGACGATTCAGTTACCTTGGTTAGTGCTGTTTCTTAGCATGGTGGTGGCGGGTGTTTTGAAGTTTGATCACAGTCATGTTCAACGATTTCATGATCGTGATGTGACACAGGGCGCTGCTTTAATAGACCTCAATACGGCGACTCAGGCGGAACTTGAAACGCTGCCTGGCATTGGTCCTGTTTTAGCGAAGCGCCTGATTTCGGCACGTCCTTTTGCTGACTTGGAAGACTTCAAGCGAGTTCCTGGGATTGGTCCAATCCTGAGGCAACGGCTATTGCCAAAAGTCATGGTGCAAACATCACTATAGTAACAGAGCCTCCATTTTTCGTGATCGACACTTTTCTTGGATCATGCTTGGATGGGACAACATGCGTTCTTTATCTTGGCTTCTTTTTTATTGTCTCACTTGGGCTTTTTCGCTTTCAGCACAAACGGCTTCCATTAGCAAAGTGAAGCTAGGCGTCCGTAGCCCGATTAGTTTTAAAGAAAGTCCTCCCTTAGCAGAGGCGGCGCAGTTGAAGATGCGGTTGCGTTCGGTGGAGACACCGACGGCCTTGAATCTGGCCAATGAGGCATTTGAGGTTATTGTCCCTAAGAGTTACAAAAAAGAGGTGCCGCATGGGCTGTTCATTTGGATCAGTCCAAATGATCAAGCGGCTCTGCCAGCGGATTGGGAAAAAGTCTTGGCGGATGAAAAGCTCATTTTTATTGGTGCTCTCAAGTCAGGCAATAATCGTGAAACGATCGCAAGGATGCAGTTGGCGATCACGGCCAATGATCAGATGCGCAACCTGTACAGCATTGATCCAGCGCGAGTTTACATCAGCGGGCATTCGGGCGGGTCTCGTGTGGCATCGATGTTAGCGGTAGCCTATGCCGATATGTTTACTGGGGCTGTTTGTTTTATGGGTGCCAATTTCTTTTTTCCCACGCAGGGGAAAGATGGCACGACCTATGAGGCCCGCTACATCCCGCATCCTGAGATCGCGACACAGGCACAAAATGAATCGCGCATCGTCCTGGTGACGGGCGCTAAGGATTTTAATCTCGATAATACGAAGGCAGTGTATGAACAGGGCTTCATGGCCAATGAGTTTAAGCATGTGAAGCTCTTTGATATTCCAGGTCAGGGCCATGGAGCCCCAGGGAAAGACTGGCTGGAAAAGGCGCTCAAGTTTTTGGATGATAAAAAGTAAGCTTTAGCGCAGCCATGTGTCTAAGTGCTCGGCGATAAAGTCGTCATCGTTGAGGTGTGGGTAGGCGGAATAGATGCGGTCGATCTCGGTCAGTTGGCCAGGGCTTAGCGTTTCCTTTTCATCAAGGCACCAGATGCCTTTGAGCAAGCCTTGGCGGCGCAGGACTTCGTGCAATCCGGCGATGCAGCCTTGAAAGCCATTGGCCGCATCAAAGAAGGCAGCATTGCTATCGGTGACTTCGACGCCGAGGCGCATGAGATCCGGCGTGGCATCGGCGCGATGGCAACGCTGGTGAAGTTCAACGGCGCGTTTCGTCCAGACGGACCAGTGGCCAAGCAGACCACCGATGATCCGTTTCTGTTTGCCCGCAAACTGGTAAGGGGTGAGAAAATCGGCGACGATGTTGTCGTCATTGCCAGTGTAGAGAGCAATGTCATCTCTGCCTGAGTCGATGACCGCGCGCACGACATCTTGCGTCTGATAGCGGTTGAACGGGGCGATCTTAATCGCTACGACATTTTCAATGTCTGCAAAACGCCGCCAAAAAGCATAGGATAAAACGCGGCCTCCGACACTTGGTTGAAGATAAAAGCCAATGATCGGAATGATCCCGGCAAGGCTGCGGCAATGAGAAATGAGGGCATCTTCGCTAGCCTCTTTGAGGGCACCCAGACTGAGGAGTGCTGCATGATAGTCGAGTTCACAAAGAAGATGGGCTTCCTTGATGGCTTGCGCTGTTTGTCCGCATATTCCAGCGATGCGGGCTAATGGCGCCAATGATCGTGACATTTCTTCAGCAGCAAGCTCAAGTACGGGCCTGAATAATCCAATTTTCGGATCTCGGATGGCAAATTGTGTGGTGTGAACTCCAACTGCGAGACCACCAATGCCAGAAGCTAAGTAATATCGGGTGAGTGCACGCTGCCTTCGTTCATCGAGCTGACGCGTTGAGGTCAAGGCCAATGGATGCGCTGGGATAGCGAGGCCTTGTAAGAGAAGATGGCGAAACTTAATATTGTCCATCGCGAACTTCAAAATGGGTCGGTTTACCAAGGACTGAGCCGCCTAGCCTGTGCCAGCGCGCTGTTGCAGTGATCATTTCATCCAGAGAAACACTGGGTGGCCCGAAGAGTTCATAGGATCGAGAGGCGTCCCATAGCCAGGCCGTGCGGCTTTCTTGACCCACGAGGATGGGCTCGCGCTTAAATAGGTCGCCAAATCGCTGAGCAAGCCAACGAATGGAGACGCGCTCAATGCCGGTGACATTAAGCGCAATGGGCGGTGAGGCAACGTGTAGGAGGCATTGGATGGCTCGCGCATTGGCATCTCCCTGCCAAATGACATTCGCAGCACCCATGGTGACATCGATGGGCAATCCATGGGCCACTTTGGATGCTACATCACACAGCACACCATAGCGTAGATCGATCGCATAGCAGAGTCTGAACATCAGAGAATGAGTGCCATGTTGTTTGGCAAAATGGCTGAAGACTCGTTCTCGGCCAACACAGGAATTAGCATACTCACCCAGTGGTGTCAGTGGCGCATCCTCATTGGCACCAGGGCCGTCGGCGGGCACAAGCGGATAAACGCAGCCGGTCGAAAACACGACGATGCGTGAGTGAGCGAAACGCTCAACAACAAAGGCCGGGACAACCGTGTTCATGGCCCAAGTCAGATCGGGATCTTCATGGGTGCCAAATTTTTGGCCTGCCATGAAAATGACATTGGCTGCACTCGGTAGCGCTTGGACTGCAGCTCGATCCATGAGATCGCACGAGATCGTAGCAACTCCATGGGCCTGCAGGTCTTGCACTGTTGAGGCGGTGGAAAAACGCGACACAGCGGTGATGCGGCGTTCTGAATGCCCTATCTGGTCGAGGCCACGGCGCAGCATACGCGCAAGCGTGGGCCCCATTTTACCACCTGCCCCAAGAACCATGAAATCACCATCAATGGCCCTGAGCGTCTCGAGCACTCCAGCGGTCGGCTGGCTTAGTTGGGCTTCGAGTTCTGCGACCGTTTCAATTGTCTTCATGTCTGCCCAGTAAAATGGCGGAAGTGTTTCAGTTAGGCCTTTTCTTTAATATGTGCCCAGCAATGGACATGCGGCTCACCACGGAAATACCAGACCATGGTTGGTCCCTCAATCTGCCAGACATCCCAAACGCCATCATTTCCAATGTCTTGATTCTTGTAATAGGCTAAGTGCAGATGATCAAAGCCGCCTGCCTCAATGTATTTCAAGGACTCTGTCGCATCTTCCTCTCGAAAAGGAGCCAGTAGGTCTTGGAGCACAGCCCGGACGAGCCCCTTCTGATCGTTGCTTAGTTCGGTCATGGGGATGCCATCCAAGCCACTGATCTTGCCAGTAAGTTTGACGGTGTTGTTGCCTTCTTCATCTCGGCTGGCATCACACAAGGCTAAAGCCCTCTGTCTGCCGTCCAATGCTTGGAAGACTTCGTTGGCGCGCTTTGCCTGGAACCAGTAGGCGTTGCCCTCATGATCAGGCTTCTCGTTGAATCCCTTGGCGGCATGACCGTAAAAGATGGGGCCACCGAAGGCGGTGCCAGCCTCACTATCACCATCACAACGACGGGTGCAGTGTCGTCCTGTGAAGACAAATTCAGATCGTCCGCTGCCCGGAGTTCCAAAGAGAGCGATGGATGCACTTGGGAAGCCTCCATCACTCTTATTATCTTGATCAAACTGACGCCAGACTTCCTTCCTATAGGGCTCACTGTGCAAGTGATCAAAGATCTGTCGAACGAGGTCTTGCTGATCCGGCTTTAAGACTTCACGGATCCGTTTCGGCGAAATATGCCAATTATTATCGACTTTCTGGCGAAGGACATGCTCCCATCCATGGCAGATTGTGGCACGCTGGGTTTCGTCGAGGCTGCCGTAAAGTTGCTGAACCAGCGTTTCTGAGGCAGGCATTGCTTTTGCCGATTCTGCGGCGGTGCTGGCCCCCAACCAGCCAGCGACCATGGTTTGAGTGCTCTGCTTGAGAAATTGCCGACGATTCGCGGAAGTTGTGGAAAGTGGGTTCATGTAAAAGTTATACCAACAAGCGAGAAAGTAGGGAAGCTCTCTTTTTCATAGCCCCAGAATGTGAGCGCGGTGATTGTTGGTTGAGATCAACCTTAACGTGGATAAGAGGCTTTTGGCACTGCTCAATTTTATACACATTCTCATGGAAGACCAAACCATCGAAGCAAACACCGAAGAGTCTGAAGAAAAACTTGGACAAGAGGTCACTCGCTCGATGAACAAAGAGAGACGAAAAGTGATAGGCTTGGTGATTGGTGTGGCGGTATTCATGGCCATCGCCCGTTTCACACCACTGAGCGCTTGGATTACCAATGTCCAGGTTTGGAAGGCCTACATTCGCGACATCGGCCACTTAGCCCATGCTATGTTTTTGTGTGCCTGTGCTGCTGCTGTGATGATTGGTATCCCGCGATTGCCATTATGCGCGGCGGCAGGACTCATTTTTGGTTTCACAGAAGGTCTGCTGATCTCTCTCATTGGATCGACCTTGGGTAGCTACGGCGCTTTTATGATCACGCGCAAAGGTGCACGCCGTTCCGTACAGGCACGCCTAAATCAGTGGCCTTGGCTTTTGGGCATGATGAATAACCCTACGCTAGGCAGGGTGTTCTGGGTGAGGCAATTGATGGTTCCAGGAATCGTTCTCAATATGATGCTAGGAGTCACATCCATTGGTCATCGACTGTTTCTTCTTGGGACCGCACTGGGCTACCTGCCACTCAATGTCACCTTTACGCTCGTAGGCAGCGGTTTGGGTAAAGGCAGCCTTGGGCAGACACTTACGCAGTTACTGGCAGCAATGGGTTTGATCAACATGATTGGTTGGCTGGTCTGGCGCATGAACAACAAGCGTAGTTAGTATTTAACTAAACCTAATATAAGTTAGGCCAGGATAACAAGTTATGCGATTTCAATTCTGAATCGCAGAGCAAACTCAAAGCGAGCAACAGTTGAAAAAAGTGTGAATTTAGAGGGAGGGTCGGCGAACCCCGGAAAACACTGAGAAAGTTGGCGCTGTTGGTTGAAATGAAAAAACTTTACAAAAAAGACAGAAAGGAGTTGCATAAGAAAATGGGGCTGCTAACCTCTCGACCCGCCACCGAAAAGGAGCGGCTGAGAAACGGCAAACGAAGTGCTAAGGTGCTTCGAATATCGCGATCAGAAAATTGATCTTTCAG
>CAMBPS010000132.1 GCA_945869675.1 Prosthecobacter debontii
AAACACGTCAGAAAGACTCCATTTCGGCCATGCAGATCAATATCAATCACGATGGCAAAAAAGTCTTCTCTTGGTCTTCTTCCGGCGTGCCAAAAGGTGCGGGCGCTGCCGAAGGTCGCAAAAGTTCTCTCTTTGAAAAGTGATCAATGGGCGAAGGCTTTTGTCACCTCATCGGCCAAAATCTCTAGACCTTCTTCAACGATGGTTTGCGGCTGGGAATAAGTGAGCCGCAGGCATTCATGGGGGTGTTGCCACTCTTGATCGAGACCATAGGCAAAGTAATGCCCTGGGATGACGAGGACCTTGCGGGCTTTGAGTCGCCGATACAGTTCCGCTGCGGGGATGGGCAGCTTTTTCAGCCAGAGCCAGAGGAAAAAAGCCCCCTCTTGGGCGTGAAGCGCCCACTCCATCTGATCACCGAGCGCATGGCTCAGCACGCCTTTGGCAAAGTCAGATCGCTCTTTGTAAAAAGGCCGGATGACATCGCTGCCTAGATTGATCAGTCGTCCGTCGGCCAATAGAGGCGTGAGCAGTGCTTGGCCGATGTTACCGTTGGCTAAGGAAACAATGGCGTTCATGTTCGAGAGCGCCTTCACGATGGCTGGATCAGCGACGATGACGGAGGTTCGCACCCCTGGCAGACCTAGCTTGGACAGGCTGATGCTGAAAATCATGCCCGGCTCCCAATCGGGGTGGAAGTTGCCATGGATGACGCCAGGGAAGGGGTGTCCATAGGCATTATCGATCATCAGAGGAATACCGTTTTCACGGGCGAGATCCCGCAGTCGGCTGAACTCTTCCGGCGTCAGGACATTGCCAGTAGGATTGGTCGGACAAGAGACGCACATGGCGGCGATATCTGGGGTGATTTTGAGCTGATCAAAATCGACATGATACTTGATCTGGTGCTCACCGCGCTCTTCGATCTTGGGCAGGACGGCCCGGAATTGATCCGAGCAGAGGGCCTGATTGGCATAGCCGATGTATTCCGGTAGCAGGGGAAAAAGGATGCGTCGTTTACCTGTCGGGCTGTCACCTGCGAGGAGGTTAAAGAGCATGAAACAGGCGCTCTGACTGCTGGGCATGACAGCGATGTTTTCGCGGGTGACATCCCAGCCGCATTCGCGTTTCAGAAAGCCCGCCATGGCTTCTCGGAAGAGCGGGTTGCCTCCCGGTGGATCATAGTTAAGCAGCGTCTTATCCAGGGCTGCGCCATCGGCCAAAAGCTCGCTCATCCGTTGCCGCCAGATGGCTTGCACTTCAGGGATGGCTGCGGGCTGGCCGCCACCGAGCATTCTCATGTCAGGATACAGCGTCAGTGCCTGGCCGCAGTCATCCATGAGCTCCTGAATGCCACTCGGTCCAGCGAGTCGATTGCCGATATGGGAGAAGGAGATAGCTGGGATGCTCATGGGGATGGTCGGGCTTTTTCCAAGTTGCGTGCCTGATCCACCCAGGCTTCTCGAGTAATTCGGTCTTTGAAGGCTAGCTGATTGGAAAACTCGCGGATGTGATTTTCATCCCAGTTGGCCATTTGATGAAAGGTATGCACACCAAGGTCATGCAGGCGCTTGGCTAAAATTCTGGTAATCCCTTTAATTTTTGTTAAGTCATCCGCAGCCAGTGGCACCTCGCGATAAATGGGGCGAAGTTCAGGACCCATCTCTGGTTCTACAGCGGTGACCGGCGGCGGGGCCAATGGCAATTTGACTTTCGCTGTCTTGCCTGTTTTTGCGGCTCCAAGTGACGATTGGGCGCTTGGTTTTCCTTGGATAATTGAAATTAAAGCCGCGGGGACTTCCTTTGTCGCAGATGGTTGAATCATGCTGGGTTCCGCGAGCAGAAACCCGAAAGGCTCCATGTCCATTGTCGCTTCGGCCATGGCTGGCAGTGCGTCTTCAGTCCAGGGCTGCTTGGTTTTAGTTCGGAGGAGCGATTTTGTCGGTGGCCTGGTGAGTTTGGGCTCCTCTGCAGGCTTTAGGGTGGACACGGTCGCTGGTCTATCGAGGGGTGCTTCTGCGGTAGACTCCAACGTTGGAAGTTCAGCTTCGAGTGCTTGGGGGAAAGAAACTGGCAGAGTCGGCGCTGATGTCTGGGTAGGGTATAGCGTTTGCCGTTCGGGGAGGATTTCACCGATATTGGGTAACACCTCCGTCACTAGAGTCGCGGTTACAGCAGCGGTCGTGGTTGGGCGCAGGCTCTGTTCGGCGAGTTTGCGCTTCAACACAGCGATCTCCCCTAGCAGGGCCTGGTTTTCCTCATGGGTGGCTTTGGATTGGCGCTTGTATTTTCCCCAGGTCAGACCACCAAACCAGAGGCCCAGAGCAAAAAATAGCAGGCCTAGGATCAAAACAAAGAGGCCGCTATGCAGCAGAAAATAGATCAAAGGCTCGGAATGGAGGGCGTGAAGCTCAAACTTCATAAGGGTGATTATTGAATGAGTATCTCGACGCTGCTCGGTTGTGCAGGTGCGTGGGGATCACCCGTAGGCACGGGATCAAAGGCCATGGCTAGAATCTCCTTGCACGGAGCGCCTTGTTCAATCAGGAAAGATCTGACTTGTTCCGCCCGCTGCCTAGCTAGGTCAGCCTCTACTTGCAAATTTCCATTCGGCTCAGGATGGCCGCCTACGACCAAGCGCAGAGCGGGTCCTGCTGTCAACAGCGAGGGGATCAGTGTGGTCAAATGGGTGCGCATTTCAGCTGATAAAAGGCTGCTACCAGGCGCAAATGGGATGAAGTCCTGCGTGATGAGGTTGCTGACGTTTTGCAGCACCTCTTCTGGCAGCGCTGTTTGGATGCGGCGGCCAGGGAAATGAAAGATTGATGGATGCTGAACCAACTGCAGATCCACTCGCATGCTGCCAGTCACAGGCCTGAGCATATTCAGCCAGGCACTCTCCAGTGCGCGCGTCGTGTCTGCTTTAAGATGGGGGTTTTGACCCGGTAAAAGGCGGAATTCTCCAGGAGATGGCGTGCTGAAGAAACTGCGTAAAAACGGCAGAATCGTCTCCGGACGGGTCAATGGCCCTGGCAGCAGGTGATTGGTCACTCGTAGCTGACTCACATCCGTGGCTAATCCATGGCTGGGTTGATTCAAGGTCTCCTGGATGGCCTCTTTAAGTTCGAGGGTTGGTAGGATCCCTGTCGCCACCAGTTTGCCATCTTGCCGTCTGATCTCAAGCGCAGCAGGCACCCGCAGGGCAGTGATGATGGGCTTCAGCATCGGGCTGGTTTCTTCCAAAGGTAGCTTCTCACCTTCGGGCCAGCGGACGTATTTAGAGATCTTGAGCTGATCTGTTTCCAGCTTCAGGTCTGGTCGCAGCTTGAGGAGCAGACCGCGCAGGGAATCCGCTGTGTCCTGATCTGCCATCCAGCCGTCAATCGTCAGAGTTTCCTGGGAGAGGCGTGCTCGCACTTTGGTTAGAATGCTGAGCCGATTACTCACAAGGCGCAGTGGCCCCAGTTCGGATAATTCAAGGCTGGCGGCTTCCAGGGAAGTCTCATCTTCGGCATCTCCCGTGACGCTGAGATCGAGGAAGCGCACATCGACCGTGCTGCCATGCACGCCATGTTTTTTCAAAATGGCAGAAGCCTGATCGACCAAGCGCAGCTGACCGTTTTCCAAGTAATCCCAGACATGCATGACTATCATGATGGGTATCAGCACAAGCATGATGAGGATGACAGTGAAGCGCATGAACTGAAAAAGGAATGGGCGGTATCGGGCATTGACACGCCGGAGGAGAAACGGATACTCCGCGCCCCTGCCACGGTGGTCATTTCCGCCCGTATCAGGGGCATAATCAAGCAGTATTCCATCTCACCTCTTCTTCTCATGTCTGTCACCATCGCCGGAACCGTCGCCCTGGATAATGTCAAAACCACCAAGGACTCTCAGGAGAACCTGCTCGGCGGCTCTGCAGCCTACGCGGCCCTCGCAGCCAGCATCTTCACCCAGCCGATCCATCTCGTTGGCATCATCGGCCATGATTTCCCAGAGGCTCACCTGAACCTTCTCGGCAGCAAAGGCATCACGCTTGAAGGCCTCGAGCGCAGCAGCGGCGCTTCATTCACTTGGAGCGGTGAATACCACGAGGACATGAACAATCGCACCACCCATGCCGTCGGGATCAACGTGCTGGAAACATGGCTGCCTAAACTCCACACCACTGCCGCCGCCGCTAAGATCGCTGTGTTGGCCAACATGAGCCCAGACAATCAGATGCAGACCCTGGAGCAGTTCACCGAGGCTGACTTCGTCATCGCCGACACCATGGATCTCTGGATCAGCATCGCCAATGAGCGCCTGCATGACGTCATGAAAAAGATCGATCTCCTCGTCATCAACGACGGCGAGGCCAAAGAATTTGCCCAGACCACCAACCTCGTCGAGGCCGGTCGCAAGCTGCAAGCCAAAGGCCCGCGCTTTGTCGTCGTCAAGCGTGGCGAGCACGGCAGCTACCTCTTTGGTGAAAAGCCCGAGGACTTCTTCTCTTGCTCCGCCTACCCACTGGACTCCGTCTTTGACCCCACCGGTGCTGGCGACAGTTTCCTTGGCGGCATGGCTGGCTGGCTCAGCGCCAATGGCAAGACCAAGCCTACCTTTGCTGACCTCGTTCAGGCCGTCGTCCACGGCAGCGTCACCGCCAGCTACACCTGCGAAGCCTTCAGCACCCACAAACTGCAAAACGTCACCCAGGCTGATATCGCCGGACGCCTGGCAGAATTGAAAGCCTACACGGGTTTCTAAGCTAGATAGAGTTGGCAATGGATTGCAGTCGTTTTAAAAACCATCGCCAGCTTTTTCCGCGCCATGAGCACGCTGAATGAAATCAATCAAAAAGCCCGCCAAGCCCTTCTTAGTGCTCTGGGGCCTGTGGACTACACGCGTTATCAGCAGCAGTTTAGCCAAGGCTCGGGAGACTACACGGATGGGCGGCAACAAAGCTTGAAAACAGACACGGCTGCAATAATTCAGGAAGTGACCATGCTAAAGGCAAGCGGCTATCTCATCCCACCTCCGAATGCCAAAACCGTTCTGATTGAAAGTTAAAGCACTCCAAAACCATGAATGCTAGGAACGCTAGTCATGATGGTTGATCTTAGTTCTCCAAGCCAGTTCGCCAACCTCTCTGAATCTAGTTTCTTCATTGCTGCGTAAACACTGACCAACTACCGCAAACCACCGCCAACTTCCCATGTGGACCACGATCAAAACCTTCAAAGACATCAAGCTTGAGAAAACCGAAGACGGCATCGGCAAGCTCACCATCAACCGACCGGAAGTGCGCAATGCCTTCCGTCCGCAGACGGTGAAGGAGATGCTCATCGCACTGGAGATGCTGCATGAAGATCCTGACGTGGGCGTCATCATCCTTTGCGGGGAAGGCCCGCTCGCCTTCTGCTCCGGGGGCGATCAAAAAGTGCGTGGCGATGCCGGTTACATCGGCGAAGACGGCGTACCGCGCCTGAACATCCTCGACGTCCAGCGCAAGCTCCGCACCCTGCCCAAACCTATCGTCGCCATGGTCGCCGGTTACGCCATCGGCGGCGGGCATGTGCTCCATGTTGTCTGTGATCTCACCATCGCCGCGGACAACGCCAAGTTCGGTCAAACCGGCCCTAAAGTCGGCAGCTTCGACGGCGGACTTGGCAGCAGTTACCTCGCCCGCATCGTCGGCCAAAAGAAGGCACGGGAGATCTGGTATCTCTGCCGTCAATACGACGCCCAGGAAGCACTCGACATGGGCCTCGTGAACAAAGTCGTCCCCCTCGCCGACCTCGAAACCGAGACCCTCGTCTGGTGCCGCGAAATGCTCCAACACAGCCCTCTTGCCCTACGCTGCCTTAAAGCCGCATTGAATGCCGATTGCGATGGCCAAATGGGCCTGCTTGACCTCGCCGGAAACGCCACTCTGCTCTACTACATGAGCGAAGAGGCCAAGGAAGGCAAAACCGCCTTCGTCGAAAAACGGAAACCGAACTTCAAGAAGTTCAAGCGGGTGCCGTGAGGCAACCTTACCTCTTCTCATCCGCCGAGGGATCAAAAGTTTTGTTAAATGGCGGTCCGCGCTCGCCGCCGTAGGTTTCACGGAGGTATTCGTCGCTTTCACTTTTCTCACGACGAATCACCGTGGGGCCACAAGGTTGCCGAGCCGACGCCTGTCCGCCCGGCCTGCCATTGCTCCCAGGTGATGACCCGCTCGGGGCGGATGAATAACTTCGTGTCCTTCATGGATTGAACTTATCACCTTTATTAAGTTTAGCCAGTTCGGATTCCACCTCGGCCCGCACATCATTAAACTCTTTCACGCACTTGTATTTGGGCGATGCAGCGACGCGAAGCGCTTCTACCCAATCGATCGGGACGCTGCCGCTGAGAGCGGCAGACATGAGTTTCTTGGCGCAGTTATCGTCTTTTTCATCATATCCGCTGACCCAACGTCGGGCGGCATAGACGCGCCCGACCAAGGCGTCTTACGCAGGGATCAATACGACCGGTCCCACTGGGGTTGTGAACTTCACCAGCTCCTTCTCCGCACGGTAATCCACCTCCTCGAGCAGATCGACCTAGAGGTCATCGTAGCACCAGCTCTTGCCGCCATGGCTCTTGATGCTGGGAATCTGGCTCATGATTTCCTCACGTTGCTCCAGAGTGGGAGTGGGCCAGCCAGCCCAGCAGATGTCAGTGTCCCCAGACATGTAGGCACCATCCGTGTAGAATTCGATGGCGGAACCACCGACGACCACAGGCTCAAAACCGCGTTCACGAAACAGTTCGGACACGACAGCTGCCAGGAGCAGGGATTTGGCGCTGAGATCCGTTTCTTGACGCACGAGCGCTAAAGAGGATTCGAGATCGGTGGTGGTCATGAAAGTGAGTGAGGGATCGACTGTTCTGGAAATGATCTTTGGAATGAGGCTTTAGCAACTTCGATTCTACCTCTCACTGCCTTCGTACCCTAAATCAGCCTCAAGAGTGAAACCACCGCAGAGAAAACGTTCTGCGGTATTCTCTGCGGTTATCCCAACTTTTGCGGTGGAAATTCAGGGCCTACTCGACCTCACCGGAAATGCCACCTTGCTCTAATCCATGAGCGAAGAAACCAAGGAAGGCAAAACCGCCTTCGTCGAAAAACGGAAACCCAACTTCTAGAAGTTTAAACGGGTGCCGTAATTCAGGTCAAAGAGTTCTAACACCTAAGAGAAACTCGAGTTGAAGAAGCCTTGTGAAACCAAGCCCTAGCGCAACTTAACGACCTTCCATTCCCGTTTCAAGAATTATAAAAATTAGGAATCTTATTTTGTTATTTTCTGTGTTTTTATAAGTTGATTAATATTTAATATAATTTCAGTAATTTAAATGATAAAAAATGGGTTTTCAAAGAATTTTTTGTTTGCTAAAAATTAGGACGATAGTAATTTCTATAGTCACTGGAATTTATTTGACATTCTTAATCATCCTCAACCCCTAATAGTCAAAACCCAACCTTATGAAACTCAATCGATCTCGTCTCCTTGCCATCGCCTTTGGCTTGGCAGTTCCTTACACTCTACCGCAACAGGTACAGGCTGTGCCTTCCCTCAATGACCTTGATGGCGATGGCATCAGCAACAGCATTGATCCAGATATCGATAACGATGATCTGCCCAATGGTCTCGACCTGAATGTGGATGGCGGCATTGCTAAGTCTGGTCCGTATGTAGGCCGCTACATCGGCGACCGCTTGAACAATGACAGCCCGAGCGAATTCGACATCGATGACGATGGCCTCAATGATGAGAGCCCTTCTGAGTCTGACATCGATGGCGATGGTTTTGATGACGATAGCTGGATCGAGGTTGATATCGATGGTGACGGTCGCAGCGACGACAGCGCTTCTGAAACCGACATCGATGGTGATGGCAAACTCGACAGTTCCCTTCTGGAAACGGATACTGACGGCGATGGCCTTGATGACAACAGCCCCTCCGAGTCCGACATTGATGGTGACGGTCTGCCTGACGACCATCCGTCTGAGTCCGACATCGACGGTGACGGCTTGAAAGACGATTCTTCCCTCGAAAAAGATACCGACGGTGACGGTCTCAATGACGACAGTCCGTCTGAGTCTGACATCGACGGTGACGGCCTTGACGACAACAGCCCTTCCGAGTCTGACATCGACGGCGACGGACGCAGCGACGACTCCATCACTGAAACTGATATCGATGGTGACAGCAAGCTCGATGACAGCCCCTCCGAGTCTGACATTGATGGTGATGACCTCAACGACGACAATTCCTCCGAAGATGACATCGACGGCGATGGCAAAAAAGACGACGATTCCAGCGAAGACGACATCGACGGTGATGGCAAA
>CAMBPS010000133.1 GCA_945869675.1 Prosthecobacter debontii
CCTCAAAGACGATGCAGAGGCCAGCGAGGCGCTCTGAAGGTACTTTATTCTCATCAACCATTTTTCGAGCCGTGGTGAAATCATGCGTGAGTAAAGCTCGGACGAAGTCACTGCCAAAAGTAAGTGCATCGGCTCCCTTTGCGACGGTAAACAATGACTTTGATTTGACCGTCATTGCTGAATCCCCTGGTGGGCTGGTAGGTCCAGTCTGGGCTGAGTTTGCGGCCATGGCTGGGGCAGGAAGGATGGATGCAATCTCTTTTGGCAATTCTAGACGAGTGATCTTCCACCCCATGCGCTCGTCACGTTCCAGATCCATTTGCAACCTGAGCTTCTCAGGTTTTCCAGGCAGAGTGAATGGAATGGCGACCCGAGTTTTGTTTTCCACCATGCCGAGGAGCTCCACCTGATCTTCAGGGCTGACCTTGGCCCCCATGGTTTTTAAGAGTTTCTCAAACATGGAAGCTGCGGCTTGAGCTTGTGAAGGATCGGCTGCCGACGCTATGCTGCCGACGCGGGCAAAATCTCCTGCAGCTAAACTCCTTGTCATTTCTTTGGCTAGATCGATTGGACGGGCAAAACCAAAGCTAGGAGCTGGTGCTGGAGGAGGAATGACAGTTAGCCCTGAGGGAGGTGCTTTTTTGGGTGTCATTTCTGCTGTCTGATTGGCAGCAACTTCTGGTGTTTGAATAAGTTCGGCCTGGGTCAGCTCATCTTTTTTTTCGAGCTTCGGGCGGGTGTAGAAGAAGAAAACAAGCGCACTTAAGACGAGTGCTAGCACAATGATAAGGATCGGTGCAACTCCGCCATGAGTCAGCCGATGTGAATTGAGGCGGAGATTGGGAATGGGTGTTTTCATAGCTGTGCTGCCAGAGTCAGCAGCAATAACGATGCCACGACGCTCATTTGCAGCAAGACGGTTTTTCCCATCTTTCAGTTTGTATGAATTTGTTGGACTGCGAAAAGTTGGCCGTTTTCTGCAAACCAGGCATCACTGAGATGGGTTTTCCCAGCCTCTTGCTCATACCGAGCTAGAATCCAGGCACTTGACCGATGCTGCTCCACTAAAACAGCCGAGGGAGCAGTTTTGGACAGTGTTTGCCATTCGGAGACCGATTGAAGTTCAGAAAGGGTGAAAGCTGAATGGGCAGACTGAATTTTAAAGCAGCGCCCTTGGTTGCGGAGCGTAACCAAATCTACCCACGTGGAGATTTCTAATCCAGGAATGACGCAGCCTGGAGTTAATGGCGTCCGATCCATGAGCCACGAGGCGGGTAGCAAGCGCATGAGGTGATCATAGTGACTTGAACGCAGGCCACGAATCCAGTTAGACTTTAGGGCGGGCATTTGGAGCAGTGCGGCCCAGCTCGGATCACGCATCCAAGGCAAGGAGCTACCTGAAATCTGGCAGCCCTCGTCCGTCTGGCTAAGTAAAAGGTGAAAAGCTCCTGAGGGCGGGCTGATAGGTAGTATTGGTAGCCAGCGATTGAGAAAGGCCTTCAAATCGGCGGGATGTTTATCCTGACTTACTTGTGCTGCTAATTGCAGGGCTGATTTGGCCCAAAGAAAAACTTCGTGCCCTAGCGGACGCAAGTCTTTGAGCTTTTTCTTGGGCCATTCGATCGTCTGTGTTGTCGCAGGCTCAGCCATGGTTTCAAGGCTAGAAAGAAAGGCCGCTGGGCATTCGGAAGTCATGCTCTGCAGTGGATTAGCCTCCATGAACGATCAAGCCCCGGAATGCGCTGCTGGACATCATGGGCTGTAGCAGATTTAATGCAGCACGAAGTTTGGCCGGACTGGAAATGCTTGGATTATTAACCAAAAGAACGTCTGTGGCTAAAGGCGCTAATGGAGCGACATCTGCAAAATTCCGCAGTATTGGGCCACCATCCAAAATGATCCAGTCCACATGCTGGCGGGCTCGGTCGATCCAAGCACGGTAGCCATCAAGCAATTCATTTGTTGCGTAGACTGGTAAATCGTGGGCAGGCAGGAGAAAGAGGTTGGTATTGCCACAACGCAGTGATTCCAGATCGTGGGCCCAGGAACTATGGGTGCTGGCCTGTGGGAACCATTGATGCAGTGTGGGGGAGACGGAATTGCATTCCATCATGAAGACGCTGCGTCCCTGATGACAAAAAGCCGCAGCTAATGCAGCGGAGGAGACCGTTTTTCCTTCGCCTACATCGGCGCTGGTGATGAGTATGATGCCACCTAGATCACTGCGTTTCAGGGCCTGCATTTCTAGTTTGGTGGTGATTTGATGGAGGGCTCCAGCCGCTCCCATGGGCTCGGGCTTGAGGAGTTGTCCTAACATTGCCTCTGGCTGGGCAGAGCCAATGAGTGGAAGCTTGGCCAAGATCGGGGCCTGCTTCATGCCTAGAATGGCTGAAGGCGGGTGCTGTGGTCTGACGCTAGATAGCAAGGGGGCCTCGACAGGCTGAGATGGAGTATGATGCTCCGGCGCTTGTGCAGCTTGATCGATCGGAATGTTCGGCACCTGATTGGTGGAAGGGATATGGATGGACGGTGAACTACCTTGGTGGATGAGCTTCAGCACGTGAGCATCAAACAAGCCCCAGCCGACGGGCAGGCCAATGAGAAGAATGCCAAAAATCATCAAACTGGCGACTGCTGCGATTGGCTTGTTTGGCTTTACAGGTTTTTCAGGTGGGATAGCTATGTCTGAAAGGCTGAGAGCACCTACATCTTTGAACTGGCCACTGATTTCAGCTTGGTTAAGAGCTTTGACAATTTTTTGATAACTCTCTCGATCGGTGTTTACTTGATCGGACAAGAGTCTCTGCTGGACTGTTTTACCACTCTGATCAATCGCTATACCTCTGGCGCTGCCGAGTTGCTTATCATAATCAGCAATCTGGCGCTCCAAGTTGGTCACTTCCATTTCAGCCATGGTGACGACGGAGTTAACAGAATCGTCTAATGCGTTTTTTAAAGACTCTATTTCGCTGGCAAGGGCAATCATGTTGGGGTGGCGACGACCACATTGCGCCTCAAGAGCACGGCGGTCGAGAATTTTAGCCTCGAGGTTTTTACGGTTAAATGCCACATCTCCATTGTCTGCAATGCTGCGCACTTCACGTAGGTCACGGCCTGCCTGCTGTGTTGTCCTGATGCTCAGTAATTCGTTTTTGGCCCGTGCCAATTTGAGCTGAGCTTCTGTCAGTGCCACATTGAACTGACGCACTCTTTCTCCATCCACATCCTTGTTGTCGCCCTGTTGAAACAGGTTTTGACTTTTACTATACGCTGTGAGCTCGCGTTCGCTTTGCTCTAGACGTTTCCTCAGCACTTCGGCCTGTTGTTTGAGGTAATTACGATCACTTTCTGTCAGACTGGATTCACTTTCCCCATAAAAACGCATGTAGAGGTCTGACATGCTGTTGGCAATGTAGGCGGCCATTTGAGGATCTAGGTCTCGCACCAAAAGGCGAAGAATGTGAGATTCTTTTTGAGGCTCTACTCGAGCTGCTTCTGCGATAGCATTGACGAAAATTTCACGTTCAGCTACTGGTTTGCCTGGTTTGTAGAGTCCGATGGCGTTGAGTAATTGGTTTTTACGGCCTAACTGTTTACTAACAGTCTCTACGAACTTTGCACGTTTAACTGGGTCAAGATGATCGTATAAGTAATCCGCAAAGCGATGTGACATCATCTCTGTAAGATGATTATTGATTAACTGCGGGGCGCTGAGTTCTGAGAAGCCTCGACGAGATTCACCAAAGGTGGCGACACTGCTATCTTGCAGTCGCAGTCTTAATTTAGCCTCAGCCTCAAAAACTTTAGCTCCCATGCCAAGTGCATAAAAGATGAGCGCTGCTGCTGGTGCGGCTGCGCAAAGTCCCTTAAGCCAGTGTTTTCTGAGATAACCAAACAGATCAGAAATGCTGATGATTGATTCGCTGAACAGTGGTGCTGGCGTAGCCAGGTATGGACTGTGATCCACCTGTGGAAGCGGTGAAGGCATTCCCAGCGATGAAGGAGTAATCGGCACCAGGGCGCACGAACCAACTGCCGCACTGGGTGAAAGCGGGTTAGTCTGTGTGGGTTCGAGGGCTTTGCGATAGGCCATGGTGTGAAGCGAGGCAAGAGTATCATGCAGCCTCAGTCTTTGAGCAAGATGCAGTGATTTGTTTGTTTAAGTTTGAAGATGTTTAGGCGGATTCAGAGTCGTCAGCTTTTGGCGGAGTTTTTGTTGAATTAGAAAGCGTAAAATGTCTTTTGATAGTGCGAAGAATACGGAAGATAAAGCCCTTTAGGCTGAGTGGATTGAAACATTCAATGTCGGATACAAATCGCACACGATCGCACCACTCTCTCTTGTATGGATAGTCGCCCGGCAAAAGATCATATGCAGTGGAGCCAGCCACCATAGCGCATTCAAAGCTCCATTGCATGGCTAGATTGCCCAGTCCAAATCGAGCATATTGAGGATCTCTGCCAAGTTGGTATTGGAGTGCCTCGTTTTGCGAGTGTAGACAATATATGCCAGCAATGAGCACTCCATCCAACTCGATCATCGGAAGGCTGGCGCGACCGTCCAGAATCCAGGTAGCCATGATTTTACGGTGAACTCGTTGGCACTCGTCACTCAAAAAACTGCTGACACCTTTGGGATACACCATACCATGCAATTCGAAGAACCGATCGATTGCGGTCTGAGCAGGAAGATCTTTCCCTGCTAAGACCTTTCTCAGCGTGTGTCCCTCAGACAGCTGCTCCCAACGCTTTCTCATTTTTCGACGCCAATTACCAGAATGCAGTAACGCGTATTCATTCCATTCTTCAGGCAATTTGGCCCACCGACACTCGGTCAAGTTAAGAACTCCCATGCCACTGCCAGCCATACGAAGTTCGGCCATGATGTAGGCGTAGTTCATTGACTCGGTGGGTATCTTATTAAGTCTAACGACATCCCAAAGATGGCGCGATTCCGAAACAATCTTCACCAAGATGGAAGTAACTTCACTTTCACGACCTTCAGGCACGATAAAATCAAGTCGCTCACCTTGAACGGGGCCTTTGCCATTCATGAAGCCAAGATGTTTGAGATGTCTCCGAGACTTGTGAGATCCAGGACCTATGATAAGTGGGGCGATTCCCTGCACCTGTCCTTCAGGGTCGCGCACCACGCCGATGCAGAGTTCGAAAGAATGCCGACATTCCTGCCACCAGAGATACACGTATTCCCAAGCCTGGAATGGACTATGCGTGAATGATTTGGCCACTAGTTTATCCCAAACGGGTTCTAAGGCTAAGTAGCCATCTTCATCACGGATGATTTCCAGTTTCATTGGCCACCTCCTTTTTTCACAATCATCGCTGCGATTGCGTGGCGGGCATGATAGAGTTTTGCCATGTCATTATTCCAATCACCGAATCCGCGAGCGAAGACTGCGGCTTCCTCCATAGCTTCCTTTTCTAATCCGAGATCTTTAGCGAGCATGAGATAATCGTAATCCTCAGACATTTCACGCAGCCATTTTAATCGAATGCTGGCAACAGGCGTGTCTCTTCCATGGCGCTTTTTGGTGCCTGGATAAACGAAGCTGCCGTCACCATTGAAGACCTCTTCTCCCGTGGTGGTATGAAAGGTGTCTGCCTGAGTCCAGACATCGATTCCTGGATGAACATACAGGGTATCCCAATAGCAGATGCCAGTAATGCCATGACGCGGAATGACCCAGCTGAGGATGCGGTGATTCATCGGCGGGAAATCAAGGCACCAGACCGGCGGGTTACTCTCAGTGAGTTTCTCAGGCTTACCATGCGCAGCTTCCCAGTCATTGGGCATTTGAACGAGTGCGGCGTAGCACCAGACTTCATCTCCTGCCTTTAGGCGGCGGGCGATATCACGCTTACCTTTCGGGGACTCCATATCCTGCCAGACACTGCCAAAATGCGGTGCCCAGATATCGACAAAACTATCCAGATTCCCCCACCACATGGAGTCTGGCGTGGGTTGTTCTGTCACGACAAGTGGGATCTGCACGCTGTATCGTGCTTCGACCTCATTGTAAAAATCACCCCAGCGACGAACATAGGCGTAGGCCTCGGAGCTATTGGGTTCATCGAGATCGCCATCGTTCATATAGCCACGGGATTCGCAGTGCACTTTTTTGAGAATTTTGAGCCAGTCCGCTACATATTTCATGGCCTCCTCACGATCTTTGCCCAGTGGGTCAGCAAAAGGCCAAGTTGGCCAAAGGGGCAGGCAGATCATACTCGCATGACGATGCAGGAGATGCTTACGCATGGCTTTCTCTACACCCTCTTCATCTAGCTTGCCTGAGTGTGGATTGGGATACGTTTCACGACTCTGATCGTAAGCCAAACGATGCTGAACCATCATGTCGTAATACTGTTCTATGATAGCGACTGCCTCGGGCTTGGGTGGATCCTTTGCACGGTCGAACCCATGCACTTCAGCCATCCTGCGCCAGCCTGTCATTATGGAGGATTTGAGCCTGGGTAAAACGGGTAAATCAAAGGCCAAAACAGACAGTGAGATCTTGGTCCGCTGCCTTTCCCTGCCACTGGCATCTTTCAACAGAACTTCACCACTGAATAGGCCGGGTTTCGTATTGTAAGGCACGAATACGTCCACCCAAAAAGGTTGATTGATGCTCTTTTCCTTTGGCAGCGTTTGCCAAGGGAAATCTTGGGGAATCAGCGCGTCAGGATAGTCACCTGGAGGTAGCGGCGACATCGGGGTTGATTGGACGACCCGGACGTAATGTTCACGTAAAATGACAGGTGTCGGAATTTTGGAGGATCCTTCCCCGATCAAAGCCGTCGCTTCCAGTGTGACTCCCCGAATTTCCTCTGGCGGACCTGCGACAATGATTTGCAAGGACTCCCATTCGCCGCGAGCTGCTTCCATAACGACTTCAGCTTCTTTCACGTCTTCAGTGCGCAGGACACGAGTCATGGCATCCACTTGAGTTAGGTGAAGCTCCGCCTGTGCTCCAGACAGAGTCAGCCAAAAGAGCAGCAGAAATTTCATGCTTTGAGAACCTCCTCATAGACGTTCTCATAGCCACGAGCCGCGGCCGAAATATCAAAATTTTCTTGAGCGTGGTGGCGCAGTTTTTTAGCCGAAGGCTTATCTAAAAGAGTCTCTTCCCAAGCGCGAGCGAGAGCTTCTGGGTCACGAGCAGGAACGACCCGTCCAACGCCTTTTAAAAGCCGAGCGCAGTCTCCTACATCCGTCGTGACGCATGGAACACCACAGGAGAGTGCCTCCATAATGGTCATCGGGCAGGCCTCTGTCCTTGAGGAAAGAGAGAAAATGTCTAACGCCGTATAGACTCGTTCTGGGTCTGGGCGGAAGGGGGAAAAATGAATCTGCGTCCGCATTGGCATGACAGAAAGTGCCGCGCGTGCGTAATCCCCAAGTTCGTGCTCAACTCCGCCGCACAACCAAAAGTGTGTTTCCGGCTTCTTGAATTGTAGGAGTGCGGCAGCACGTAACCAAGTGGACAGGTCCTTCATTTCATGAAAACGACCGATGAAGCCAATGAGCGGAGCCTCAGCTGGTATGCTGAGTTCATTCCTGATCCACTCACGAGCCTGATCATCGGGCAAGAAGCGCTCTGTGTCGATGCCATTGGGCACCCAGACCAGGGCTGTTCGCGGATAGCCGAGCGGCAGATGATCATCCATCGCAGCAGCCGAGCATGAAATGATCCTGGTAGGCACGATATTGGATGAGGCTCCAATCAGCTTGCGAAAGATAGCTGCGCGCAAATCAGACTCATTAGGGATACGGTGAATTTCCCGACAATGAATACCCCAAACCACATGGCGCACGCCTGTCAGTCTGGCACACCAGCCACCGACGAAATCGGCATGGTGCATCCAGGATTGCATCACATCTGGCCGGATCTGGCGGAGCAGTTTCAGGAGCTTTACCAGCGTCATTTTGCGAAGGAATCCAGTGCATTCTAGATCATGTAACTCTGCACCTGTTTCCCGTAGTTTTGTCATCGACTCGGGCCATGCTCGGCCATCGACCACAATGACCACTGTTTTCCAAGCTTTTTGATCCATGGCAGAAACCAAATTCAGCAACATTGCTTCAGCGCCGCCACCGCCGGGACTCGAGATAAAGTGAACAATAGTCCGCGCCTGGCACAGAGCCCCCGGTGCTTTCTTGGATTGATCTTTGATCTGAGGCGTAGAAATCGTCTCCTGCTTGGATAAGAGCCTCAGCTTTGGTATGAGTTTCCTGCACTGATTGCCGAAGATGCGGCAGCCCGAACTGAATCTAGCCCATGTAGGAGTGACCACGTTCATGCGGCGCCTCCCCGCCATTTTTTGAGCAGCTCA
>CAMBPS010000134.1 GCA_945869675.1 Prosthecobacter debontii
CGGTCATGTATTCACAACCGTGATCACCCACGCCTTCGACGACGGTATCGACGCCGCTGTTACGGACGGCGAAACGCTCGCCAGCCATGCCGCGCAGGAAGAGTTCACCACTCGTCGCACCATAAAGCGCGGTGTTACCGGCAATGATGTTTTCTTCAGCGGCAAAGGTGCTACCTGCGGGTGGATAAATCATGATGCGGCCACCACTGAGACCTTTTCCGATGTAGTCATTGCCGTCGCCTTCCAGCTCCAGCGTGACGCCTTTCGGCACAAAGGCTCCAAAGCTCTGACCGGCACTGCCGTGGAAGTGCAGGTGAACCGTGTTTTCCGGCAAGCCATGCCAGTGACGTTTGGTGATCTCGTTACCGAGGATGGTGCCGACGGTTCGGTTGATGTTACGGATTTGAACGTCTGCTTTGATTGGGGTGCCATTCTCAATGGCGTCTTTGCACAGCGGCAGCAGCGTGGTGATATCCAAGCATTTGTCGATGCCGTGATCTTGAGACTCTGTGCAGAAGCGACCGATCTCTGGGCCGACTTTCGGGCTGTAAAGCAGCTTCGAGAAGTCGAGACCTTTGGCTTTCCAATGCTCAACGGCTTTGCGGGCTTCCAGCATGTCCGTGCGGCCAACCATGTCTTCTAGTTTGCGGAAGCCGAGCTGCGCCATGAGTTCACGCACCTCTTGGGCAATGAAGGTCATGAAATTGACGGTGTATTGCGGATCACCGCTGAATTTAGCGCGCAGATCAGGATTCTGGGTGGCCACACCAACTGGGCAAGTATTCAGATGGCAGACGCGCATCATGATGCAGCCCAGCGTGACGAGGGGTGCGGTAGCAAAGCCGAATTCTTCAGCACCCAGAAGGGCAGCAATGACGACGTCGCGACCAGTTTTCATCTGGCCATCGGCCTCCACGACGATGCGCTTACGCAGGTCATTCAAGACAAGAGTTTGATGGGTCTCAGCTAGGCCTAGCTCCCAGGGGATACCGGCGTGCTTCACCGAGGTCTGCGGGGAGGCGCCTGTGCCTCCGTCGAAACCGGAGATGAGAACGACATCTGAGTGAGCCTTGGCCACACCAGCAGCAATGGTGCCAACACCGACTTCAGAGACGAGCTTAACGCTAACACGGGCAGCGCGGTTGGCATTTTTCAAATCGTGAATCAGCTGGGCTAGATCCTCGATGGAATAGATGTCGTGATGCGGCGGTGGCGAGATCAAACCGACACCAGGGGTGGAGTGACGCACTTTGGCGATCCATGGATAAACCTTGGCACCAGGCAGCTGGCCGCCTTCACCAGGCTTCGCGCCCTGAGCCATCTTGATTTGGATTTCTTTAGCCTGTGACAAATACAGACTGGTCACTCCAAAGCGACCTGAGGCGACCTGTTTGATGGCGCTGTTCTTTGAGTCACCCTGTTCATTGGTCCAAGTGTAGCGTTCAGGATCTTCGCCGCCTTCGCCGGTATTCGATTTACCGCCGACTCGATTCATGGCAATGGCGAGAGCTTCATGAGCTTCACTGGAAATGGAGCCGTAGCTCATAGCGCCTGTTTTGAAGCGCTTCATGATGGACTCAACGCTTTCCACTTCCTCAATCGGCACAGGTGTTTGAGCGACGAAGTCCAGTAGACCACGGAGCGTGTATTGCTGCTTCAACTGCTCATCAACGAGCTTGCTGTAAACCTTGAAGGTATCAAAGTTGCCAGTGCGCACGGCTTTTTGCAGCGTGTGAATGGTGAGCGGGTTGAAGAGGTGAGCTTCACCTTCTTTACGCCACTGGTATTCACCACCGACATCCAAGGTGGGCGAGTTAGCCTCACGATCAGGGTAGGCGTGGCTGTGACGCTGGAGGGACTCCTGGGCAATGACGTTCATGTCAGCGCCTTCGATACGGGTGCTGGTGTAGGTGAAGTATTTGTCCACCACGGCTTGGTTCAGGCCCATGGCTTCAAAAATTTGAGCGCCGCGATAGCTTTGCATCGTCGAGATACCAATCTTGGAGGCGACCTTGATGACGCCTTTGGTGGCAGCCTTGATGAAGTTGTAGACCGCTTTCTTGTGGTCCAAATTCACTAACATGCCCTGACGGATCATGTCATCCAAGGTCTCAAAAGCCAGGTAAGGGTTGATGGCTCCGCAGCCGTAACCGATCAAGGTGCAGAAGTGATGCACTTCACGAGGTTCACCTGACTCCAGCACGATGTCGCATTGAGTGCGGGTGCCTTTGCGGATGAGGTGATGGTGCAGGCCACCGACGGCCAGCAGGGCTGGAATTGGAGCTTTCGACTTGCCGACGCCACGGTCAGAAAGAATGAGGATGTTTTTCCCTTCAGCGACGAGCTTGTCAGCCTGAGCGCAAAGGTCGTCCATGGCTTTTTCTAGGCCGGCGGCACCGGATTTGGGATCAAAGACGATTTCCAATGTCGCCGAGGCAAATTGCCCCTGAGCGATGCACTTCAGCTTGGCGAGTTCTTCGTTGCTGAGAATCGGTGTCTTCAGTTCGATCAGATGGCAGCTTTCAGGCTTTGGATTTAGCAAATTACCTTCAGCACCAATGGTGGTGATTGGCGAAGTGACGATCTCTTCGCGGATACAGTCGATCGGCGGATTGGTGACCTGAGCGAAGAGCTGGTGGAAGTAATCATAGACCAGCTTCGTTTTATTCGAGAGTACCGCAATCGGTGTGTCTGTGCCCATGGAACCAATGGCCTCGACGCCATCACGTGCCATCGGAGTCATCAGCAGACGCAGATCTTCAAAGGTGTATCCAAAAGCAAGCTGGCGTTGGAGCACGGTCTTGTGATCCGGCTCAGGCAGTGTCGGGGCTTCCGTCACGTCGGCCAACTTCACGAGGTGCTTATCAAGCCACTCGCGATAGGGTTTTTCTGAAGCGATCTGCTCTTTAATCTCATCATCTGGGACGATGCGACCTTCGACCATGTTTACGATGAACATTTTCCCTGGCTGCAAGCGGCCTTTGTGGGCCACGTTTTCAGGCGCTACTGGCAGCACACCAGCTTCGGAGCCCATGATGACGAGATCGTCCTTGGTCACGTAGTAGCGCGAAGGGCGCAGGCCATTGCGATCCAACGTCGCGCCAATCATGGTGCCGTCTGTAAAGGCCACGGAAGCGGGCCCATCCCAGGGCTCCATGAGGCAGCTGTGGTATTCGTAGAAGGCTTTTTTTGCCTCGCTCATGGACTCATGACCACTCCAGGGCTCTGGAATCATCATCATCATGGCGTGTGGCAATGAGCGACCGGCAAGGACCATCAGCTCCAAGGCATTGTCAAAAATGGTCGAATCAGAGCCGTCCACATTGATGACGGGCTTGATCTTGTGGATGTCGGCACCAAAGAGATCGGAGGCAAGGCGGGATTCACGTGCATTCATCCAGCTGATGTTACCACGCAGCGTATTGATCTCACCGTTATGGGCGATGTAGCGATACGGATGAGAGCGCTCCCAGTTCGGGAAGGTGTTTGTCGAGAAGCGGGAGTGGACCAGAGCCAGGGCTGAGTCCATGTCTGGATCACGCAGATCCTGGAAATAAGCACCTACCTGATGTGGAGTCAGCATGCCTTTGTAAACCAGCGTGCGGCAGCTCAGACTTGGCGCATACCAAAAGGTGTCGATCTTGGTCACACGGATGGCCATGTGCGCCATTTTACGAATGACGTAGAGTTTGCGCTCAAAGGCCACCTCATCGGCGAGGGCTGGACCGCGAGCGATGAAAACTTGGCGCATGAAAGGCTCGCTGGCTTTGGCTGACTTACCCAAGGTAGCGTTATCTGTCGGAATATCGCGCCAGCCGAGAACAGGGCATCCTTCGCCAGCGGCAATTTTTTCAAAAACGGCCTGTGATTGGGTGCGGGCAGCTTGATCCGGTGAACAAAAAAGATTGGCCACTCCATATTTACCCTGATCTGGCAGTTCGAGGCCGATGGCTTTTGCCGCTTTCTTCAAAAAAGCATCTGGGATCTGGATAAGAATGCCAGCACCGTCTCCGGTATTTTCTTCGACACAGGCACCGCGATGGTCCAGATTTTCGAGGATGGTGAGCGCATTCGAGACGATCGCGTGCGATTTTTTACCCTTCATATGACAGACAAACCCGACGCCACAGGCATCGTGTTCGTTGCTCGGATCATAAAGGCCTTGTTTTGCTGGGAGTCCGGTGTTCGTCATTTTAGGTACAAAAGGGGGCGGGCGATTTAGTCGCTCTATGGGATAAATCAACTTAGAATCCACTCAGGTTGTAAGTCCTGATTGGCAATAACTTTTGCCAATTGTGAATAAGCAGTGCTCCCATCGGCACCATTAGGGGAATCTCCCCTCATGTTTCAGACGGATTTGTGCTAAAATGGGTAAAAGTTAAAGGCGTAAAGAGTTACGACTCTGAGATGCCGATGTGCGCCAGAAAAACTTCCCAATCTCGCACTTGGTATGTGTTTCGGATCAGATGCGAAACCGGCATTTCGCGCGGAGCCGCAGGACGGCGCAGGAGTTTTAGTCCTGCCTCTTCGGGAAGTTTGCTGCCTTTTTTGCTATTCACCTTTTTGTCAGCCAGCACGCAGTTATCCCACGTGCTTTTGCCGCCGCGGGAAACTGGCACGATGTGGTCGATATTTCCCTCGTTTGGTTTTAGCTTACGCCCTGTGTACTGGCAGACGCCGCCATCGCGCTCCCAGATGGCTTTAGCACAGAACTTCGGGCGCCGCTTTGGCACACGGTCAAATCTTGCCAAGACCAGCACCGTCGGCACGCGCACCGGACCTTTCACGGTGCCGATGCTGTTGTCTCCCTCGTTTACGGGCAGTTGCATCCAGTCATCCCAAGTGACGGGAGTCATGTCGTCGAAAGCCGATATTTTTAGCGCCGTCGCATTGCCCGCCGCCATCATGCTAAAAGCATCGGCAGGTGTCTTAACGGCGATAGCTTGCCAATTTCGGTTCAGCACCAAAACAGTCGTTTTATTCAGAACGTCACTCATAGATTTAACCTTTAAGAATGGGTTTGAAACAGCACAGCACGACGTGGGTCGAGCAGCGATGTTCGCTCTGGGACTATGACGCTACTCAGCCTCATCGCTTTGCCAAGAGACAAATACGACACAGATGAAGACATCGTGCCTCCAGAACGAAAGAAGGTCGAAGCCGGAAATGAGTTCGCTGTCACGGCATCGTTGACGGCGACGCATGCTTATGTTTTTGGCTCTCCCTGCCTTTAGAAAGTGGAGTTAGGAGCGCACATGGCAGGCAAACCAATCGTCTCGGATGCGGTCGAAGAGATCCTTTTGCTGCAAACGGCCGCCTCAACGCGCACCCTGAAATTGGTTGGCACGGCGGGGATGCTCTAAATCATGGGCTATGAAATGCCTTTTCCAATCTCTCAATATTGGCCTTCATCACGCTCATGAAATCGCCCTCATCTGGCACGTTTCCGCAGGGATCAAAGACAAGGCTTTTCACACCTAGGGCTTCCAGTTTAGCGACACTTTCTGGCGCTGGGGTGCCTTCCCAAATCATCCACTTCGCAGGATGCTTGGCGAGAAGGGCTTTCAAGCCTTCGATGGCTTTTTCGTCAGGCACCACTTCTGGCTCCCAGAGCACCGACTGTAGATGGAAGGAATAACCTCGGGCCCAATAATGATAGACTGGATGTGAGGCCACAAGAGGAGCGTTAACCAGTTTGTTGCCTATGGCTAATAAACGTTGGTTCAGCGAATCGAGCTCTAGTTTGAGGCTGGTCATTCGACTTTTGATCTGTTCGGCTACGTCTTTGGAGACGAGTTCCTGCAGCGCCGCGGAGACTGTCTCCGCCTGCTGAATGGCTTGGGTAAAGTCCAGCCAAGTGGTGAAGGCGGTGCCGCTGTGACTGTGCTCGCCGCCTGGGCCGTGGCTGTGGGTGCTGTCAGCTTTGATCTCGATGTACTGCGGTTTGAATCCTGCAGAAGTATCCACCAGCTTGGATTCTGGAAGCGTCACTTTTTCTGCCCACTTCGAATAGGTGGCTCCATTCATCAGAATCAGATCGGCTGATTGATAGGCGCTTACCGTTGCGTCATCGGGTTGCCAAAAGGCGGGGTCTTCATCTGCTGGTGCAGGAAATTTTACCACCACGGCATCGCCTCCAAGGCGTTCAGCAAAATATTTCAGTGGATAGTTGGCGACATAGACCTGCGGCTTGTCGATTTTTTGCGCGGGGGATCCTGAACTGCTTGGATCCGCAGGCTTGCAGGCATTCAGAAGAATCGCGGATAGGATAATGAGAGAACAAAGATGGCGTAAAATCATGGCACCATCTTTTACGCGAGTTTCAGCCGATCTCTCCACATATATCTTGGCGTAGGATGCATCTGCACTCCATAATCAGGATCATGTCCTCCGCTCTACTCATTGATGCTGCTGTCCTGCTCGCCTACTTTGGTTTGATCCTGTGGATAGGATTATCTCAGCGCAGCAAGAGTGGCTCCATGGAGGGTTTTGCGCTCGGAGATCGCCAAATTGCTTGGTGGGCGGTGCTGGCCTCAATTCTGGCTGCTGAGATTAGCGCGGGCACTTTTTTTGGTGCCCCAGGTGAAGGCTATGCGCTACGCAATTTCACCTATGTGCAGTTGATGATGGGTTACTTATTGGCCCGTGTGGTCGTGAGTGCGGTGTTTATCCCCGCCTACTATAAGCATGGCGTCGTGAGTATTTATGAATTTTTGGGCGCTCGCTTTGGACCCGTGACGCATCGACTCTCGTCTGGTGTATTCTTGATCACGCGACTGCTGGCCAGTGGCACGCGGCTCTGGGTTCCAACGATGATTTTAGTGATCATCTGGCATCTACAGAATCCTGGACTCATCATCTCTCCCGCCACAGAGTTCTGGCTTACGGCCGTGGCCCTAGTCATCGTGACTTTACTGACAGCTGTCTATACCACCCTCGGTGGCATTCGCGCGGTGATTTGGACGGATGTGCTGCAAATCGTAGTGCTGGTTTTCGCGCTTGGGTTTTCACTCTTTTACCTGCTGAGTCACATTCCGGGCGGCTGGAATGGAGCTACGGCCCTACTGACAGGGCCAACGGATCTAAAAGTCATCGACTTTGGCACAGAGGTCGGTCTTGGATTTTGGGGGAATGTGAAGCATGTGCTGGAGCAGGAATACACCCTCTGGGCGGCCTTTCTCGGCTCGACCTTTGTCACCCTGGCCACCCACGGAACCGACCAAGACATGGTTCAGCGCATGTTGACGGCGAAGAATAAACGCCAAAGCGCCGTGGCTACCATGCTGTCAGGCCTAGCTGATATTCCGATTACCTTGGTCGTGCTGGGCATCGGCATTTTGCTCTACGTTTTCTATCAGCAGAACGTGGACTCTCTTCTGCCAAAAGGCGTAAACGGGGTGGTTTCCTCAAACAAAGTCTTCCCCTACTTTGTCCTCACAGTCATGCCCGCTGGTCTGCGCGGTCTGGTGATCGCTGGTGTTCTAGCCACGACGATGGGTTCTCTCAGCACTGCCTTGAATTCACTCGCCGTGAGTTATGTGCGTGACTTTCATTTCCATTGGTTTGGCGAACCCAAAACCGATGCGGGTAAGGTCAAAGTGCTGCGTTTTGGAACCGTGTTGTTTGCTGCCCTTCTCGTTTCCGTCGCACTAGCCACAGCCTATGTGACCTCGCACAATCCTCAGCTCCGCATCCTGCCAATCATTCTTGGCATCTTTGGTTATACTTATGGATCCCTGCTAGGTGTTTTCATGACGGGTTTGTTTACCAAGACACGCGGCAATGATTTGGGCAACGTCATCGCCATGATCTCTGGTTTCCTCGTGGTGGCTTACCTGAGCGGATTGGATAAAGACGTGATGAATCTCTTTGGAGCCAATGGCATTCATCGTCCAGAATGGATGCCCATCATCGAGTTTCCTTGGCGGATCATGTTTGGCACCATTACGACGTTCACCATTGCCATGATGTTCCGCACGCCGATCGGAAAACAACAGCATGCGTTCAATGCAGGAAATTGATCATTAAGATCAAAGATCACGGCCACTGAAAAGGGGTGCTTGTAGGCAAAAGCCGCCCTTCCTGCGCAATGTCTCATTCGGCTAGAAATACGCGTGCTGTGTAGATTATAGGGAAGGGCGGTCGTGGTTTTAGATTGTCAGCCGCGAATGATGATCTTAGATCCGGGAATGGAAGATCGTTGAGTTGCGCCAGGGCTTGGTTTCACAAGGCTTCTTCGACTCGAAGCGGCTGTGTCTTGGGTGACACTGCCCGAGAGGCGAAAAGCCTTGTGGAATCAATGACGGATGCAAATCGGCGGTCAGCCATTC
>CAMBPS010000135.1 GCA_945869675.1 Prosthecobacter debontii
CGAGATCATCCCGTTGATCGATGTCATGTTCTTCCTGCTAGCCTCTTTCATGATGGTCAGCCTCACCATGAGCAAGCAACAGACCATCAAGGTGGATCTGCCGGTGGCGGCTGCGGCCAAGTCGGACTTCAAGCCGGACATGATCAACCTAGCCGTGAATGCCAAGGGCGACCTCTTTTACAATACCGAGCGCATGGCTCTGCCTGACATCGAACGCCGACTCACCGAGCGTCATGGGTCTGATCCAAACACACCCGTCTACATCAGTGGCGATGCCGACACCCGCCACGCCGACATGGTCAAGACCCTGGATCTCGTGCGTCAGATCGGCTTCAACAAAGTCGCCTTTAACGTCAAAGCCAGCACCACTGCCGCCAGCCCAGCCCCAGCTGCACCTCCTGTGAAATGAAGCGCTTTCTCCTAGCCCTCATCGTCCTCATCAGCCTCGGGCTCTGCCTCGTCTGCGTGCTCCAGTGGCAGCGCGAGGCCCTCCTGCGTGGCCGCATCGTGGACCTCGTCAAACAGCTCGAGGCTGAAAACAAACTGCGCTTTGTCGCGGAACAAAAGGTGCATGAATACAGCCAGGAAATCCTGCGACTGGAAGGCCTGCGCGCCGAGATCGAGTCCAAGCTCCTAGATGCCACCGAAGACCTACGTGACCGCACCGTGGACCAGAGCGCCCGCGGATTCAGCATTGCCGTGATCATGAATGAAGCCCTGCGGGCCACAAGTGAACTCGAAGCTTACCAGCAGCTTGCCGGCAAAGGCAGCGACGCCCTCATGCAGCGCAATACCGAAGTCACCGCCCAAAACGCCGCCATCGAAAAAGCCAACGCGATCATCAAACAGCTCGCCAGTGAGCGTGATGCCGCCATTGCCAAGCTCAATGCACGGACTCAGGAGTTCAATGAACTCGCCGAGAAGTATAACAAACTGTCGAAGAAGTAGTTTGAGCTTACTTCTCGATCAACGAGGTTTTGCACAGGTTCGCATACAGGCCGCCTTTGGCTAAAAGCTCATCGTGCGTGCCCTGTTCGGTGATCTTACCCTGCTCCAGCACAAAGATCCGATCGGCATGACGCACGGTGCTCAGGCGATGAGCGATGACAAAACTTGTGCGACCTTCCATCAGGCGATCCAGTGCCGCTTGGATCTGGCGTTCGGTCTCGGTGTCCACACTGGCCGTGGCCTCATCCAGCAGCAGGATCGGCGGATTCCGCAGCAGCGCGCGGGCAATGCTCAAGCGCTGCTTTTCCCCCACACTCAGCTTCACGCCACGCTCGCCGACATGCGTGTCCAGTTCCTTGGGCAGACGCTTCACAAACTCCACCGCATTGGCACTCTTCAGCACGTCCCAGAGCTGCTCATCGGTCGCATCGCGACGACCAATGCGCAGGTTTTCTCTAACCGTGCCGTTAAACATGAAGCTCTCCTGCGTGACGTAACCGATCTGTTGACGCAGGGAGTTTTTATTCAACTCATGCACCGGGATTCCATCAATGGTGATCACCCCTTCACTGTATTCGTAAAAGCGCGTCAGCAGATTGATCAGGGTCGATTTCCCCGCGCCCGTTGGCCCCACCAGCGCGATGGTTTGCCCTGGCTTCGCCTCCAGGTCGATGTGCTGCACCGTCGGGATACTGCCATAGCTGAAGCTAACGTCTTGGTAGCGCACATGACCCAGAACGGCTGGTAAATCACGACCACTCGTCGTATCCGCCTCCGGCTCGGCATCCAGGATGTTAAACACACGCTCGCCTGCTGCCCGGCCGGTTTGCAGAATCTGATTCAGCTGATGCAGGCTTTCAATCGGATCATAAAAGAACTTCAGCAGCAGCAGAAACGCCGCCAAATCGCCGGCCGTGATCCGCCCATCCTTCAGCGCATAGGCGCCGATCCACAGCACCAGCACCATGCCCACACTGCTGAGAAAATGCATGCCAGGGCGATACATGGCCCAGATCCGCATCACATGCAGCGTCGCCAGTTTGAGCTGATGACTCACGCCATTGAAGCGGGCCAGCTCCTCGGTCTCCATGGCATAGGCTTTGATCTGGCGCATGCCCGCCACATTGTCATGCAGCAGGCTATTCATCGCACTGCTCGCCTTTCTCACCGCGCGGTGCCGATCCCGTGACGACGCCGTGTAAGCTGCAGCGCCCATGGCCAGGAACGGAATCGGGATCAGTGCGTAGAGGCTCAGTTCCACATCGGCACGGAACATGAAGACGCCCACGACCAGGATTTGCAGCACCGCCACCAGTCCCTGCTCGATCCCATCAATCAGCACCCGCTCCACCGACGGAATGTCCTCACTCACCGTCGTCATGATGTCGCCAGTGGGGCGATTATCAAACCAGCGCAAGGGCAGCGTTTGCAGGCGCTCATAGATGTCGCTGCGCAGATCATAAATGACCTTCTGCTCAAAAGTGTTGTTCAGTTGGATGCGCAGCGAGTTGAACAAATGCTGGGCAAAATAAGCCCCCAGCGCCATGAAAGCCAGCGGCGTCAGCCGTTCCCACTGACCCTTTGGCACCACCACATCCAGCACCTCCCGCGTCACGGCTGGGAAAACCACCACCATCAGCGTGCCCGTGATCGCACAGAAAAGCTGGGCCGAAGCCATGAACGGATAACGACGGAGGTAGGCAAAGACGCGGAGAGTAGTTTTCACAGGAAGCAGACAGAAGAGCAGAGGGCCGAGGGATGTTCAACGCGTTTGCACCCTTTCACGGTTGCCTTTGAATCCAATCACCCGCAGTTGGTTGGCAGTGGACGAGCCAGTTCCTCATCTTCATCCTTCAGCCTTGCCTCGCGCTCCCCTTTTCTTTCCGCCTCTTTCCTTGCCATCGATTTCATCCACCGCTTAGATAAGTAAAACTCCCAGTGGCACAGAAAGCATCCGTTGTGAGGTGATTATGAAAAGACCGAGAAGCCCAAACGCGCCGAATCACTTCGCTAGATCACCTGTTATAAAATGTTTGGAAATGAGGGGATTAAAATCTCAGTATAAGCGCTTCTGCCTAAAATGAATGGCCCCTTGTTTATAGCGAAAGCCGAAGTTTTCTACTGCGCGGGGGCTTCTGTGCAGATACTGTGGGAGAGCTTCACTGCCATGACCCACTGCTTAGATTAAATCAAAATAATTTATCAAGCAGTTGCTCCACTGTTTTCCTCTGGCTTTACTGCCCTCTCACAGACGATGCGTGAGATATTGTAGAGCAAGCGTGAGGCGAGATAGGGAGAGAAGCGACGCAGGCGACCGAATTCATCATAATTGATCTTCAGCAGCTTCGCATCAGTGCGTGCGGTCACATCCGCCGTGCGGCGTTGCTGGGTGACGAAGGCCATCTCGCCGAAAACGTCTCCGGGGTGCATCTCTTTGAGCAAGATGCGGCCTTTAGGACTTTCGACACTGGCCTCCAGCTCGCCTGAAAGCACGACGTATAGAGAGCTTCCGACATCGCCGGCTTTAATAGGCACTTCACCTCCACGGTGCTCGACCACATTCGACGCCAGGATGAGCCGCCGCGCTTGCCAGCTACTCAGACCGTTAAAGAAGGGTGATGTCTCAATCAAGGAGCGCCGCACATTCAAGCCGAGCACATCCCACAAAGTCACGATACGAGTGCGACCAAACATGACGGGTGTGACGATCATATCGGTGATCAGGCCGAGCACCATGACGCCCGAACTCAGCAGGCCAAACTCACGCACTGGCTGGAAGCTGGAGAGACCGAGCACGGCAAATCCTGACACTAGAGCGATCGTCGTCGAAGCGATAGGTGCAAGTTCTTCACGAATTGCGACCTCAATGCCGCGTCGCTCGTCTTTCAGCTCGCGAGCCTCCCGATTGAAGCGCACGAGCAGGTGTAAAGTATCATCCACTGCGATGCCGAGTGTGATCGCTGCGACCATGCAGGTGCCGACATTCAGCGGGATGCCTGCAATGCCCATGATGCCAAAGATCATCGCGACAGGGAATACATTCACGATCAGGGTGATGACCCCGCAGCGCGCGGAAAGGAAGAGCCCCCACACGATGAGGAAGACCATGACCATCATGCTCCCGAGCGATGATATCTGTCCGCTGGTGATCGACTCCGTTGCCGTTGCCACTAGCAGGGCACTGCCGGTGAGCGTATAGCTGTTGGTGTTGAAGTTGCGGTCATCCATGATCGCGCGAATCTCTCGCTCCAGAGCCAGAAGCCGACCGGAGTCAGTGAATTCACAGCGCAGTTGCACACAGGCCTGAGAGTGATCTGGCGTCAGGTAGGCATGGTAGTCCTTGGCATGGAGAAAGAGCATCATCTGCTGCACGGAGGCTGCTTCATCAGGCACGCGCTCAAAGCGGGCATCACCGCCACGGAGCTGCGAGTTTATGCGAGCCAACAGATCGGCGAAGGATGTCACGGCGGAGATACCATCAACCTTACGCAGCCTTGTAGCCACAGCTTCAAGCTGCTTCAAAGCACGCGGCTCCAGGAACTCGCCACGATCTGCCTGAAGCGTGAGATTGAGCATGGTCAGACCAGCCAGCTTTTCAGTCACGGCCGCGTCACGCACCCGCACTGGCGAGTCAGGGCTGATGAAGGACTGCAAATCATTCCCCGCTCGGATGCTGCGTGCCTGCCAAAGTGCCGCTGCGCAGAGGATTGCCAGCACGATCATGATTGCGCGCGTGTGTGCCAGCAGGTAGCTCACCAGCGCAGAAGCGATGCGCGCCGCCCAGCCCTCATCGTTGGCAGAAGCACTGCCAGAACGCGGCATCATGTATGACAGAAGCATTCGCAGCAGCGCAGGCAGAAAGAAGATGGAGATCAAAAAACGCCCACTCATACCCAGCGCTGCCGCCATGCCGAAGTCACGCAGGATAGGCAACTCATTCAGCGCCGTTGTGGCAAAGCCGAGCACTGTCGTGCAAGACGTGAGTATCATCGGCAGAGACAGGCTTTTCACCGTGGCCTGCATCGCCTCCTGGCCATTCATTCCTTGTCTCAGATGGTCGCGAAACTCATGCACGAAGTGGACATCACTCGTGGCTCCAATAATGACGATCAATGCGGGCAGGATCGAGTTCAGGAAGTTTACTGGGATGCCTAAGATCTGCATCAGCGCCAGTGTCCAGAGGATCGCGACGGCGGCATTGATGATCGGCAAAATGCCTGCCCAAAAGTTCCGCTGCGTGATCGTCAGCAGCACGAGCACTATCACCAAAGCCAGTGGCAGGATGAGCCGCTGATCGGCCGATAAGCGCTCGCGCATCCATGATTGCGTGAATGGATCACCGACCTGGAAAAGTCGTGCAAAGGACGCCTGATGGGGCACCAGGATGGCATCCAGCGCTTTAACCGCGTCCTTCGTCTGCATCTCACGATACTTCGGCGAGAGGGGCAGGATCATCATGAGCGCTGTGCCATCCTCAGCCACGAGTTGGCCGCGCAGCAGTGGATTCGTCACCGCGCGCTCCTTCGCCTTTGCGGCCTGTTCCGCCGTGTTTGGCAGACGTGCCAGCACCGGTGCCGTGCTGATCATGCCGCCTTGATCCCTCAAATCAGGCAGAGTAAAAAGGCTATCCACCTTCGCCACAAAAGGCAATTGCGTAAGCTGCTTGTGAATCTCATTTAGCTCAGCGAGTCGCTTAGGCGTGAAGAGCTGAGCGTCCTCCGCATAGATCGCGGCTACCTCATCCGTGCCAAAAGTAGCACGCGCGCTTTCATACTCCCTCACTGCCATCCCTGCGGACGGATACAGACTCTCCACGCTGAGATCCAGCTTCACCTGTTGAGCCAGCGGCACTGCTGTCAGCGTCAATCCAATGATGAGCAGCAAGCAGAGATATTTGTGTTCCCAAGAGAGCAGCGTCAGACGGATCACAGAGATAAGAAATCTTGTTTTGACAGAGACAGACTTAATTCACATCCACCGAGAAACCTAAATCAAAGATGAACTCCTCTACATCCAGCAGCGGCCAGTTTTCCAGCTTCTTAGGCGTGAAGAACTCGGCATCGATTCCCTCATCTACTCGACCCTCGATCACGGTGAAGCTCGTCTTGCTCTTCGACTCCACAGACTGCATCACCGCCACTCGTGGTCGCGTCGTCTTGCCCTTCACATCCTTTGAGTCATAGCCGGATGCCGTCAGCAGCTTTACCAAGCTCTGCTTTGCATCGTAATAAGCGATCTTGCGCAAATGGAAGCTGCCTTTTTCGATGAATAAATCACGGAAAGCATGGGTGCTCTCCACGTCTTTCCTGCTCTCACTCGCACGCACTACATAGCAGGCTGCGCTCTCAACTACCTCGTCTGTGAGACGCTTGTATTCATGCCACTCAGGCACCTCCCGTAGCAGATCTTCAAAGGTGTAATCCGAGCCGAGGAAGGAGCCTTGTCGAGCTTCAGGCGTCAGTTGTTTCATCTTTCCCAGCGCTGGCAGAAAGAAGTGATACGCCAGTTCCTTCTTCTCGGAGGTCTTCGCTAGCAACGTCACGCCTTCCACCTCTTTTGGGAAGAGCAGACGCATGAACATCGACTCATTCTTGCCCTGTCTTTGATAGGCCAGCAGGATGCGGCGCTCTTTCACAGGGGCGTCGGCAAGTTGTGTCTCCATCTTCACATAGGCCATCTCGGACTTGGATTGATTCCCCTCGGTATAGCGCTGTATGATCGCCTCAGCTGTAAGGCTAGTGTCGTCTTGAGCACTTACAATTGCGGCGGCCAAAGCTACCGCAAAACTAAATCCACGAGTGATCGACAGCATTTTTGAGGGGAGAAAATTCGTTTCCATCACCTATATATTTCCGTTCGTTATGCCCATTGCTCGTTTGTTATTGTGACGATCTCGTCACACGATTCTTCTGTGTCGTTAAACATCTCCCTCTGTTGTGCAGAAATAACTCCTTAACGGTTCATCTTTTTTCGGGTGTGCCCCTTGGCTGCTCTCTTGGCCCTGTCGGTTCATAGTTCGTCAGCTTTGAATCGCTACAATTTAGCATCATTTTGTCTTCATGAAAAACACGCCAGTCCAATCAGTAGGCGGGACTTGGATCAATTCATCACAGCGATGCTGATACACTTATCCCTAGGGAGGACTCTCTTGTCGGACGGGTCTATGCTGCCCGGAAATGGGTGAGTGGCTACGATGAAAAAGATGACAACTGCGCTAAAAAGCTTATGGCAGCCGTGCTTACTGGCAGTGTAGCCATTGATTGGAATGACCCTCCGCTTTTCGTGGTGTTTCGTAATGTGTTGATTGTGTGCATGTTTATTCATGCACTTGATTAAGTCCATAGCATAGAAATGCACAAGAGTGAAACTTTTTGTCATGCATTTGTCATACAAAATTCGACAGAGAGATTTAGTGTGATTCCACTGAGGGTATAACTGCAAGCGCGTTGGTAAGAATCTACGACAGTTCAAAAATCGCAAGCTTGATGGCATCCTGTTCCAGCTTGATAACCATGCCGACAAAAGTCAGCAACACCGTTTTCAGTTCACGAAACGTCAGAGTGCACGACAGGATGTGCTCAGAGATTTGTTTGCCCCCTTAAAGCCGCTCAATGACCGCGCATCAGAAGCCAATTTTGGGCACATAGGGCAGTTCGGGCACGTTGTAGCTCTGCCAAAACTCCAGAGCATTTAATTACATAAAAATAATATAAATAGAGAGTATATAAAGGTGTATAGTATAGGCACAGAGGCAGCAGTGCCTAAAGTGCCTCAAGTGCCCGCTGACAGGTTCATCGTAAACGTCACGGTAACGACCATGGGATCGAGCTTGGAACGGGGCACGTGGGGAGTCAGGGATGTCCCACGTTATGGACAACCAACTCACGATTTTGAAACGGGACGCACGCGGTCGTGTGCGCAGCACGGCTAAGGCGCGGGCGGAAGCCGTCGCCGAGTATCGGCGCAGCGGGCTTTCTGCTTCCGCTTTCGCCAAAATGGCGGGTATCGCCAAGAACACTTTTTGGAACTGGCTGCAATGCCATGGGTTGACGCAAAAGCGAAGCCCAGCGAAGTCCAATGTCCACCCGCCGGTTCGCTTTGTTGAGGTGGCGGCGCAGACTGCGTCGGCCTCGGCTTTGCTCGTGCGCCTGCTTGGTGGTGCGACCGTGGAGGTGGCCGATGAACGGCAAGCTGTGCCGGTGGCGCGGCTTGTCCAATCCCTCGCCTGATCTTCGCCATGCTGAGCTTCACCGGCAGTTTAAAAGTGTTCGTGGCGCTGGAGCCTTGCGACATGCGCAAAGGCTTCGAGGGGCTGCACGCGGCTGTCAGTGAGCGACTCAAGGAG
>CAMBPS010000136.1 GCA_945869675.1 Prosthecobacter debontii
TGGAATAATAATCGTTTGCTTCTTTTAGGCTATGGTATGACCTCAGCCTCCACCCAACAACAATTGTCCGCCATTGGTTGGACATATAGAGCTCGTCGAGCTTCTGCACCTTGCCTTCAACAAGCGCGTAAACACGCGCAGTGGTCGGATCCTCCAGCACTTTTTGCCGAGGACGCATGGAGCCGCCAATGAGCATTGGAATGGATCCCGTCACTCTTGCCAGACTGTTCAAATCATGCGGACGAAGGAACAACTCCAGGCTAGCTCCAGCAGCGTCGAGTGTAGTGGCCATTTTAATCTCCGAGAAGACTACCATGGTGGCATTTGCGGCGACAGCACGGCGGTAGATTTCCGCCACACGTTCAAGGGCATTTTTACGGCTTGTGACAGGAGATTCGAGACGGCAAAGGGCAATGTTCATGGAAATTAAAGATAGGGTTTTTCAGGCGTTGGTAAGGACACGGACCTTCCCTGGTGCCTCCAAGGGGAGAGTTTCTTCCTCCTCCATGGCATCCTCGTCACCCACGCCCGATTGCAGGGGCCAAATATGAAATCCACCCGAGCCGCAAAACAGGCTCCAAGTTCCCCAGATACCATGGTGGTCGGCCCCTCCCTTATACCAAACTTGGTGCTGACCGATGTATTGCTTGATCCACTGGCACTCCAGACCAACATCATTGTAACTACCAGATATCGCAAAGGCACCGATATTGTCATCCCCGGATCCAGAGATCTTGCCATGCTCAAAGGTCAGTTGCAGATTCATCTGATGTTTTACATGCCGGTTTGGATAGCAGTAAAAGCCGGTCCAAGGACCTGAGGGAAATCGGTTCTTATTCATGAGACGATGATGGGTGAAACTCGGTGAGGATGCAGCGCGCCGAGGCACCAAATAAAGGTGTTAGAAGGTAGCAGAAGATAGTGGATTCCTCCAGCGAATTGCAAGCTTGCAGAAGGCTCATAACCGTTTTTTTGAAGGCCTCAATATTACATCATGGGGTGGGACATTTACAGGGTTACCCATGTAAAAAATAACCGATATTTCCCCACTTTTTTTGACGACAATAATCATTATTCGCTTCTTGAGTTTGCACTTGGCATCGGGCCACCTTTGACACGAATGCGCAGACGTGTTGCACCAGACTTTTTGCCTCTATCGTCAGTCAAACCATGGCAATGAATCTCTCAGAGAACACCAAAAAAGCTGACTCAGCCGAGGGTGAATCTTTGGCCGAAGAACACCCTGAAGAAATTCTCTCAGGTCGCGAGGATAAAGTCACGGCTGAAGTCGATCGCCGCAGGATTCGCCAGCTCGATGCCCGCGTTGACCTTCTCGATGACCACGGCACTGCCGAAAGAGCTCGGTGCGAAAGAAGGCGCGAGCTTGGGACCGACCGGACGGCCATCGTGCTGACCGGTGACGTCCATCAGGTCTTCGTCGAAGCGGAAATGCGCGACGAGGTCGGCTTGGGCTGTGGAAAATAAGCCAAGCAGCAGGACGATGAGAAGACCGAGGATTGGTTTCATTTGATGGCTTTCGTTTATGCCGGGGTGAAGGCTCATTTCTTGGCAGTGGTAAACCCACCCCTAGCAAGCCACCTGAACAACACTGGCTCTTATCCAACTTTACGAGGAGCCCTGCACACGGGCATAGAGCGTTGCCTCCATGCTCATGCATTGCCTTGGATTTGCCGATAACCAAGGTGTCCAGCTTTCCGTTGTGCCTTTATTTTTGCCTGAATTAACGTTGTTTTTTGACAACTCACAAGCTATTGCCCAGGACGGATCGTCCAGGACTCCTCCACCAGCGAAGCGGTCTGACCGGGCTCTCGCTGGATGCCCGTGATCTCTTCGGCCAAGGGCGAGAGCCCCCCGACCGGCGGGGAACTCCGGCTCACCACGATGTCGTAATTAACCTCGCTTCTGGCGCCGGTATCAAATACATTTAGCATTTTGACTGTTCCCAAACCGTTTGGGGCGACTGTGTAAGTCCCGGTCGAACTCACCTGCAACAATTTGCGGCCACCGGCGCCATCGCTAGTGTTAATAGTAACCACCCGCCGCACTCGCCCAGCGCCGTCGAACCAGGTAACGCCGACTGATCGGGACAGGTAGCCTCCAGCTCTTCCCGACGAAGCATAGGACCCCATCAAGGAGCGCATGCTAAAACCCATCTCGCCCCGCCGGTTGGCGTTGGCCGGAAGGATAAACACTCCAACTGCCAGAAAGGCACTCACAAGCAGCATTGATAGATTAAACTTGGTCTTTATATTATTTTTCATGTTGTTCATTTGAGGGTGTGAGGATTTCTGACTTTACGATGGGTTATGCAATCGTTCACGCAGGAAATTATTTCAAAATGACCTGCCCCGACCCGATGGGCGATGTGCTCAGCGTGGTCTTCATCGCTCCCTGCTCTGAGGGCAGATGGGCGGTTTGTCGTCATTGCGGCCTGCCATGGGTCGATCCTGAGCGTGCTCGTCGCTGGACTGAAGCCGGTGCTGAGCTCTGCCTCTAGGTTAACAACAACCTTCCACATACTAACAATAAATTTTATAGCAGATGGACTTCATTGATCAAAAAAGTCACAAATTTTGGCACCTCTCTGGCCCGCAGTTTAGCGCACTAGCACAAAAACTTTAGCACACGCATGCTGGAAACCTTATGGAATGAACTTTAGAGTAGCTACTCCTCTTAAATGGAGCGCGAGAGGTCGTGAGTTTGAATCTCGCCGATTCAACCACGACATCCAATCACGAAGTTGGAGTAACTGCTTGAAATTCTCTGATTTCATTGTCAATACGCGAGTAGTCCCCCTCATGCATATACATTCCTCAGGATCTCATCGCTCATTCATGGTGTTATCCAGCACACTGCTGATTGTCCTTGGCTTCGTCTTGGTTATAGGCTGGCGCCACCACTTCAGGACTTTGGAAGCACGACGTCTAGTCGCAGAGCTCAATGTTCGTGCAGAAACTCTTCGAAAACAAAGAACACTGCCTGTGAATAGCTCGGCTGTGGCAGCTCCAGAAAAGCAAAAGCCCTTGCAACCTTCCATGCTCTTGGCTGATGGAACACCATCACGCTTTGATGCAGCAGCTCCATTAGTACCTGAGCGTTCCAACATTGAGGTGCTTCCTGTCATCAATGCCAACGCTATGATGGCCGAGGCCACCCAAGTCCTCAGCAAGTACATGGACACACTCAACTGGCGGGATCGTGTCATGTATGTGCACGAGCCTCAACGGGTCAGCAAATTAATGGGGGATTACTATGAGCGCCAGCAGAGCATTGATCCAGTCTTGGGCGCGCTCATGGATCAGGGGAGATATCGAATCGATGGAACAGAAATCGTTCTTTTAACCTACCGAGGCGCACGACTGGAGGGCAAAGTAGAAATCGCTCTGCGTCAGGACACAGATGGGCGCTTGGTGGTCGATTGGGAAAGCCTCGTGGGGTATTCGGAAATCTCATTCAAAAGTCTCGCCGAAACAAAGCCCACCAAGCCCAAACTCATCCGCGCCTACGTTAAACTCGATGATTACTACAGCGATGAATTCAGCGACGCGAACAAGTATCTCTCTTTGAAACTCACATCCCCTGACAACGAAAACTTCCTCAACGCTTATTGCGAGCGCGACAGCGTCATCGGCCGCTGGATCGTTGAGGATCTAGGCTCAGAAGCCAATTCATCTTTGGTCAAAGGCTATACACTCTGGGTCTCTTACCCGCCTGACGCCAAATCCAGCCGCTGCCTCAACCTAGTGCAATTAGCCGCCGGTCGATGGCTGAACGTGCCCCAGAAAAAATAAAAGGCATGACCACGTGAGGGGTCATGCCTTCAGAAATAGGAATCAGCGACTACTCTTCGCCATCGCGTCCGATAGCCTCGACAGGGCAACCTGTCAGCGCTTCTTCGCAAAGAGCGCGCTCTTCGTCGGACTCTGGCTGTTTGAAAAGGAAGGAATGACCGCCGTCGTCGTCGCGCTTAAAGTTGGCTGGAGCGGTCTCACGGCAAAGGTCGCAGTCGATGCATTGATCGTCCACGTAGTAGGCGCCGTTCACGTTTTGGGAATATTTATTGGCTGCGTCTGCCATGGTCTTGGATGTGGATAGGGGGTTAAGAGGGTGGTGAAGGTAGTTCCGACAGCCTAAGTTTCAATCATTTTTTGTGTTTCGATGCGCTGCGTGAAGTTTCGGGTTGTTCACGCAACGTTGAGAGCTAGTGGATGAGCAGTAAGCGGGCCAAACTCAGACCCGACGCATTTTTCACCTCTTCAACATCATGACACCTCTCATACCTCAAGAAGGCTGGATCGTTCAGCATTTATTTTACTCCCTTGATCATGGCTTCTGGGCCGCACTGACCCCTGAAGAAAAAAAAGAGCGCACCGATCGCCTAGCCACCACACTGGCCAGCATCCGCTCCCATCCAAAAACCCAACTCCTGCACTTCAGCATGGTCAGCCCAAAGGCAGATCTAGGCTTCATGCTTCTGACGCCTGACCTGCATGATGCCAACCGCTTTGAAAAAGAGCTCAACCTCGCGCTAGGCCCTGACATGCTGAATCCTAGCTACAGCTACTTGTCGATGACTGAGTGGACTGAATATAGCGAGAAAGAAGAGGAAGCCTCTGAGCGGATCGCCCGCACTGAGAATCTAGAGTTCGGCTCTGAAGCCCATCTCAAGCGTGTGGCCGAGTGGAAGGGCCACATGGATAAGTATTATAGCGACCGCCTTTATCCGAACATGCCTGACTGGCAAGTCATGTGCTTTTACCCAATGAGCAAGCGCCGCAATGTAGGGGCTAACTGGTATGCAAACGACTTTGCCACACGTCGGGAACTCATGGCCGGTCATGCCAAAACAGGCCGCAAATATTCTGGGAAAATTCGCCAACTCATCACGGGCTCAACAGGCTTAGACAGCCATGAATGGGGCGTCACTCTCTTTGCCCACGACTTGTTCCAGGTGAAGAGCATCGTTTACGAAATGCGCTGGGATGAGGTGACCACCCAATATGGTGAATTTGGCGACTTTTACATCGGTATCCAACTCAGCACCGAGGAGCTCCTGCCACGTTTACAGCTGACTTGATTCAAGCCAAGAAGCTTGATACCTTGAATCCATGAGCGCGACTACCCTCACCTCGCCCCCCGTCATTGATGCCCTGATGGCCGCCATCTCCTACCTCAGTCGCGAGCAACCTCGGATATGAGGTCTATGAATTTCTCAATCTACAAACCGCTGCACTTAGTGAATCTGCCGGCATTCATCCAAACGAACCTGGCGCTTACAAATGGGTCCTCGCAGGGCGCTTTCCGTATTTCACCATGCTCTACAGATTGAAGGATGACCTCCTCACAGTCGCAGCATTTATTGATGGTCGTCGAGACCCAGCCCAAAACCGTAGCTTATTAAAGTAACGCCTCTAGCGTTTTAACCATGACAAACCAGTCCCTCACCATCGCAGGTCGCACTTTTCAATCCCGCCTCATGCTGGGCACGGGCAAATTTGCCTCTGGCGAACTAATGAGGAAGGCTATCATCTCCTCAGGCACTGAGATCGTCACCGTGGCCCTGCGCCGTGCTGATCTCACAGGGAAAGGAGATCCCTTTGCAAACATCCTCGACTTCATTCCCAAAGAAGTCCTGTTACTGCCAAACACCAGCGGTGCCATGACAGCTGAAGAGGCCGTCCGTCTAGCCAGACTCGCCGTCGCTGCCGGGTTACCGAACTGGGTCAAACTGGAAATTCATCCGGACCCACGCTATCTGCTTCCGGACCCGATTGAAACGCTGAAAGCCGCTGAAATCCTGGTCAAAGAGGGCTTCATCGTCCTGCCTTACATCAATGCTGACCCAGTGCTCGCCCGTCGCCTTCAAGATGTCGGCACCGCCACTGTGATGCCTCTTGGATCCCCCATTGGATCTCATCAGGGTATTACAACCAAGCGACAGATTGAGATCATCATCTCCCAAGCCACCGTTCCCGTTGTCATTGATGCAGGTATCGGAGCCCCCAGCCACGCCGCCGAAGCCTTTGAAATGGGAGCAGACGCTGTGTTAGTCAATACGGCCATCGCCATCGCCAGCGATCCAGTTCGTATGGGCAGTGCGTTCAAGGCCGCTGTCGAAGCCGGCCGGGCCGCTTATGAGATCGGCATCGCCGAATCGAGTAAAGAAGCCAACGCAACCAGCCCACTGACGACGTTCTTGTATCAAAACTGAAGCAAGATCTCTCACTCATTCCGTTTGCCGCCAAGCCATCTGAGAGCCAAGATCCACTCATGCGAATCGCCATCTTCGGAGGTAGCTTCAATCCGCCTGGAAATCATCACCGCGCTATTGCCCTGCTGCTAGCGCGTGAGTTTGATGAAGTCCGAGTCATTCCATGCGGCCCACGACCTGACAAGCTCATCACTGGCAGCATCCCAGCCATCTACCGTGCTGCCCTCTGTGACTTAGCCTTTGGCGATCTGCCCAAAGTCGTCGTTGATCTCTTTGATCTAGAGCAGGCCACCTTTACCCGCAACCATGAGCTCCAATCCCGCTTTTCTCGTGATGGAGAAATCTGGCATGTGGTGGGCGCAGACCTCATTGCTGGTGGCAGTGAATCCACCTCGCTGATTCAACGCACCTGGGCTCAGGGCGCAGAGCTATGGAAAACTGCCCATTTTGCCGTTCTCACCCGTGCCGGCCATGACATCGATGAGGCCGACCTGCCCCCCAAGTCCAAACTTTTTTCGCTGGAGGAAATGGGCTCCAGCTCCGCGATCCGAGATGCCTTGAGCCGCGATGAAGATGTCGACTCACTGGTGACCCCACGGGTTCTAGACTATATTGAGAGATACGGCCTCTATCGTGCGCCCATCCCCGGCACCTATGCCCAATGCAGCCTACATGAAGCGCCCTTTCATCTTCAAGCAGATGCTCACAACCCTAAAGCTCAAGCTTGGATCCAAAACATAGGTCCAGGTGTCCGTGAACAAGACGCCAGTTTCATCACTGTTTTAGGGGGTGATGGAGCCATGCTGCGCTGCATTCGTGAACACTGGCGGAAACGCCTGCCCTTTTTCGGCATCAATGCGGGCCATCTGGGCTTCCTGATGAATGCCCCGGAGCAGGCCTTTGGCTTCCCATTCCCGCCTTCAGACGTCATCTTGAGGCAGCTACCCATGCTCTACTTGGAGTTCGAGACCGCCCAAGGTCAAATCAAAACAGCCTATGGATTCAATGACGCTTGGTTAGAGCGCAGCACTAGCCAAAGCGCTTGGCTAGAGGTAAGTGTCAATGGAGTGAAGCGCCTGCCGAAACTTGTCGCTGACGGCGCGCTCGTCGCCACAGCCGCCGGTTCCACCGCCTATGCGCGTAGCATGGGGGCCAGTCCGCTACTGGCAGACACACCGGCTTGGTTGCTAGTAGGCTCAAATGTGATGGAGCCCGCCCACTGGCGAAGTGCTCTACTCAGCACTGACAGCACCGTCGAGATACGTTGCCTTTCTCCCGAACACCGCCCCGTGGAAGCCTTTGTCGATGGGCTCAGCATGGGAGAGGTTGTGGCCATCCGGGCCCGCATCAGCCGCGCCGCTGCTGCCGAGCTGGCCTTCTGCGCTAGCCACGACATGGCCGACAAAATCGCTGCCATTCAGTTCCACGCAGCGCAGTCGTTTTAACACGACGAAAACAAGAAGGCTCAGGCCACTCTTGCCTGTCTTTCAAAGAGCACCTAGCATTGCAGCCCATGAACCTGCCCATTCGTCCGCGCCGCAACCGTCAAACTCCAGCTATTCGTGATCTCGTGCGCGAAACTAGCCTGACGGCAGGACACCTGATCTATCCGCTCTTTATTCAGGAAGGCAGCGTTAATACCACCATCTCAGCCATGCCAGGCTGCCAGCGCTGGTGTGTTCAGGACCTTGTCCAAGAAGCAGGTGAAGCGCATGCCCTGGGCATTCCAGCCGTGGTGTTGTTTCCACGCATCCCTGATGAGCTCAAAACCCGTGGCGCCGAGGCCTGCCATGATGATCATGGCCTCGTGCCGCGTGCCATCCGCGCCTTAAAACAGGCCCATCCAACTCTGACCGTCATCACCGACGTCGCCCTAGACCCCTACAATACCGATGGCCATGACGGGCTCGTCTCAGACGATGGAAGAATTTTGAATGATGAAACTGTAGACGTTCTCTGCCAGCAGGCGCTCAGTCATGCCCGAGCCGGAGCAGACATGATATCACCCAGCGACATGATGGACGG
>CAMBPS010000137.1 GCA_945869675.1 Prosthecobacter debontii
AGTGGGACGACTGTCGTGGGTGTGCGTAGCGTGGTTTGTTCGGTCGTGGTGGTTGTGGTGGTGTCTCGATCACGATCATGATCGGAAGCGCAGTTGGTTAAACTAAAAAGGCCCATGGTGGCCAAGACGCTGAGGACTGATTGGCGCATCGTTTTGTTTGTGGAGGATTTCGAAGTGGTTTTCATGGTCTCCAAACTAGGTGCTCACGCCTATTTAAGCCATGGGGTCTAATCCCACCCAACGGATCCCGTCTGTTCGGCGTTTTCAGGTCGGGTTTCACCCCATGGTCCCAGGAGGAGCGAGGCGCGAGAAGTGTAGGTGTTAAGCCAAACCACCCACTTAAAACCAAATCTCATGAAGAAACCTTTGTTATTCCTCTCCGTTCTCAGTCTCCTTCAAATCACCTTGAACGCTCAAGTCATCATCGGCACCACATCACCCGCGGCACCCAACGTCGTCGTGCTGCGCACGCTGGACCCAGCGGCCGTGCAGCGTCAATTGTCACAGGCTCCTAAGGTGGTGATCCTGACGCCTGCACCGCCGACTGCGGTGAAGACTACCAAGACAACCACCGTCGTGGAGGCTCCGGGCCAGCCACGCCGTGTCTATAACTCAGAGCGCAGTGTCGTGCTGGTGGAGGATCAAGGTCAAAGTCGCGAACTTCCTTACGTGACGCTGCCGGTGCTCTTTGTGAAAGAGACCTCTGAGTTGCTCGATGATGAGTCGCGTAATGCCCTCCAGCAAGTGGCGGGTGTGATCCTCGCGATCAGCAAAACAGAAGCAGGCACCGTTTTTGACATCGAAGGCCACACAAGCACCGATGGCATGAACGAATATAACGCGACCTTGTCAGCCGCGCGTGCCCAGCGGGTGTATGATGAACTCACCCAGCATTATGGGGTGCCAGCGAGTGTCTTAAGCGCCCATGGCTATGGTGAAAGTTTCCCTATGTATCCCCAGGGCAACGAAGCCGAAATGCAGCAGGACCGCCGCGTGCTGGTCGTGCGGACGAAATAACTCCACGTCAACCTCAAGTACGTTAAGGCACCGCTGAGCCGGATCTTTCTTCCACCTAATCGCACTAAACCGTGAGCAAATCAGATTTGCTCACGGTTTGTTATTTAATGGTGAGGTGGGTCTATGCCTGTATTACTGACAAGCCTCACAGGTCCCGCCATTCCGCATGGCCTCGATGGAGCAGGCTTGGATCTGCTCTGCGGTGTAGGCGGTTTTGCTGGGTTGGCCGATGACGCCGCGGAGCTCTTTGTCCACTGCGCTGGTAGATTTTTCGATGTTGCTGGCGCTGCGGGTGCGGAGGTAATAGGTGGTCTTGAGGCCTTTTTTCCAGGCTCCGCGATACATGTGGGAGAGGACGCGCATGTCGGCATCGCCGCAGAAGAGGTTCACGGACTGGGACTGATCAATCCACTTCTGACGACGAGCAGCGGCATCGATGAGCCAGCTCCAGTCGATGCTGTAGGCGGTTGCGTAGCGGCGCTTGAGATCGACGGGGATTTCTTCGATGCCTTCGATTTCGCCGTCCATGTATTTGAGCTTTTCCTGGATGTCGTTGGTCCACAGGCCGCGTTTTTTGAGGTCGCGGATGAGGTAAGGATTCAGGAGCATGAAGTCGCCAGAGAGGTTGGACTTCACGAGCATGTTACTCATAAGGGGCTCGATGCAGGGGCTGCTGCCCATGATGTTGCTGATGGTGGCGGTAGGAGCGATGGCGAGGACATTGCTGTTTCTCATGCCATGCTTGGCGATCTTGGCGCGCAGGGCGGACCAGTCCATTTTGCCGCCGCGTGGGACGTCGATTTCGACGCCGCGCTCTTTGGCGAGCAGATCAACAGTGTCCTGGGGCAGGAGTCCGCGATCCCATTTGCTGCCTTTGTAAGTGGAGTAAGTGCCTTTTTCAGCGGCGACGTCGCTGCTGGCTTCATAGGCGTAATAGGCGATGGCTTCCATGAATTCGTCGTTGAACTCGACGGCTTCTTTGGAGGCAAAGGGGATGCCTTTCCGATAGAGAGCGTATTGCAGACCCATGACGCCGAGGCCGATGGGGCGGTGGCGATTGTTGGAAGTGCGGGCGGCCTCAGTCGGGTAGAAATTGATGTCGATGACGTTATCCAACATGCGCACGGCGGTGCGGATGGTCTCGCGGAGTTTGGTGTGGTCGATGGCACCGGAGTCGTCGAGGTGATTGTCGATGAGGACGGAGCCGAGGTTGCAGACGGCTGTTTCATCTTCGCTGGTGTTCAGGGTGATCTCGGTGCAGAGATTGCTGCTGTGGATGACGCCTACGTGATCCTGAGGACTGCGGACGTTGCAGGGGTCTTTGAAGGTGATCCAGGGGTGACCAGTCTCGAAGATGGACTTGAGCATCTTCTTCCAGAGGTCGAGGGCTTCGACGACGTTGCCGAAGATCTCGCCAGCTTTGGCTTTGGCTTCGTATTCGACGTAACGTTTTTCAAAGGCGCTACCGAAGAGTTCATGCAGATCAGCGACTTCGTTGGCGCGGAAGAGGGTCCAGGTTTCACGGGCCTCCATGCGTTTCATGAAGAGGTCAGGAATCCAGTTGGCGGTGTTTAAGTCATGCGTGCGACGGCGGTCATCGCCAGTATTGACGCGGAGCTGCAGGAAGTCTTCGATGTCGTTATGCCAGACTTCGAGGTAGGCACAGCCTGAGCCACGGCGCTTGCCACCTTGATTGACGGCGATGAGTTGGTCATTGTGCAGTTTGAGGAAGGGGATGACGCCTTGGCTTTCACCGTTGGTGCCTTTGATGTGGCCACCAGTGCCGCGCACGGCGGTCCAGGAGCCGCCAAGTCCGCCTGCCCATTTGGAAAGGAAAGCATTCTCTGCGATGCCGCGGTACATGATCGACTCGATGCTGTCGTCCACCTTGTAGAGGTAGCAGGAGCTAAGCTGACTGTGCAGGGTGCCACTATTGAAGAGCGTTGGGGTGCTGGAGCAGAAGCGGCGGCCTTTATAGAGCTTGTAGAGAGCGATGATTTTTTCCTCGGGGTTCTCTTCCTGAACACAGAGGCCCATGGCGACGCGCATCCAGAAGAGCTGGGGAGCCTCAAGGCGTTTGTTGGGCTTCACCTTCTTATCGATGATGAGGTAGCGGTCGTAGAGGGTCTGGATACCGACGAAGTCGAAGTCCATGTCTGCTGCCGGGTCGAGTGCGTCGGCGAGTTTGTCGAGGTCGAACTCAAGCAGGCGTGGGGTGATTCGGTCGATCTCGACGCCACGGGTCAAATTACGACGGAAGGCGCGGCGGTGGAAGTCTCTGAGAGCTTCGATGCCGTCGCGGACGATGTCCCAACCGAGGACTTCTTCATAAATGTAGCTGAGCAGGATGCGGGCGGAGAATTTGGCGAAGTCGGCGTCGCGTTGCAGCAGGGTCTTGGCATTCAGGATGACAGTCTGCTTCAGGTGCTCCATGGAAATGTCGGAGTTCAGGGAGCGGCGGAGCTCCATCTCGATCTCGCTGTGAGTGAGGCAGAGGTCGAGTCCGAGCAGGGCAAAGTCGATGCGCTTTTTGAGGTCCTGCCCGTCCCAGAGGAAGGAGGAACCATCGGTGCCTTTGACGACGATGAGGGCCTGCTGCTGCTCGCTGTCGATCGCGTCATTCAAAACGGCTTCTTGTTCTTCACTTTCACGCATTTTGGAGCGGAGGGCACGGTACTGGATGTAACTACGGGCGACTTTGAAGAAGCCCTGTTTCATGAGTTCTTCTTCGACGAGGTTCTGCACGTCTTCGATGTGCATGAACTGCTTGTTTTCTTCAGCAGCGGCAGCGCTAACAGCTTCGGCGATCTGGACGGCTGGACCGGAATCGAGCTCCATGGATAGGAAGGCTTTGCGGACGGCGATCTCGATTTTGTTATGGTTCCATGGAACGAGGTGACCGCTGCGGCGGATAACCTTGGTATTGACGATGAGAGGCTGTGGCAGGCTGTTGTCGGCGAGGCTGTCGTATTCCGTACGCTTCCGGCGCTCGGCGAGGCTGCGGGCCACATCGTGGGCGTTGTGGCGGACGAGGGCGCGCTCGATGCAGTGATAAATGTCCTTGGCGCTCAGTGTGGCGGCTTTTCCGGCTCCTTCGGAAAGCTTGTCACTGCGCTCATGGAGTTCATCGGTGACGGCGCGTGAGATGGTCTGCACAAGCAGGCGGTTTTTGTCATTGTAGATGTCGCTCTCTTTTTCACGGGCCATGAAGAGATCTGCCAATGCGCTGCCGACGGTGTCAGCGATCTCGCCCATGTCGAAGTCGCGCTCATTGCCACCGACCTTGACTTTGATGGCGGAGGCGGTGCTGTCCCCCGAGCCGACATTGAGCGCGCTCCATTTGAAGCTTGGCTTTTGGTCTTTCGGGGTGTGAGCGACTTTTTTGAGGGCTTTGTCTTCGTGGAGCAGATTGGCAATCATGGCGGGAGCGGAGCTAGGGGATGAACGGGAACGGGCGGGAGGGAAAATCAGCAGAAATAAAGACTGCTCGGTATGGCCAAGCAGTCTTCATTCCAAAAAACAGCTTACAGATCGTCGTCGGCGCAGTTGGCGAGAGCGGAGGATTTTTGATAATCCGTGACCTTGCCTTCGAAGAAATTCTGCTCTTTACGGACGTCCATCATTTCCGCCAACCAAGGCAGAGGATTGGTGACGCCAGGATTCAGAACTGGCAATCCGCAACCGGCAAGGCGGCGATCGGCGATGTAGTCGGTGTATTGCTCGAATTCTTCGGAGCTCAGTCCTACTGCATTGACGGGCAGGCAGTCACGAATGAATTCTTTTTCCAGAGCGACGCCTTCGCGCATGGTTTCCACAAGGTCTTCACGGAACTCTTGAGTCCAGATGTCTGGATTCTCTTCGATGAGATCCATGAACAGGTTGCGGAAGACTTCGATGTGATTGGATTCGTCTCGCAAGGTGTAGCGGAACATTTGGCCGATACCGGGGAACTTATTTTGGCGGTAGAGGCTGAGAATCATGCCGAAGAGCCCGTAGAACTGAGTGCCCTCCATGCATTGACCGAAGACGAAGATGTTTTTGGCTAGAAGTTGTTTGTTTTCGAGCTTGGTCAGGTCGAGGTCACGACGTAGGTTATTGCTGTGTTTGGTGACAAACTCATTTTTCCGCACGATCGTCGGGATCTGCTCGAACATGGCCTCGCATTCATGCGGATTGATGCCGAGGGAAGAAATCATGTAGAGCAGGCTGTCTGCGTGGATGTTTTCTTCATGGGCATGACGGCCTAGGACGAGCTTCAACTCTGGAGCGGTGACCAGTTCACGAACGACGTGCTGAACATTGTCACCGACGATGCCTTCCGCGGCGCTGAAGTAGCCGATGCCCATCATGATGATCCAGCGCTCGTTTTGGGAAACTTCGGAGGAGCGCCATTGCTCGACGTCCTTTTGCATCTGGATGTCTTCAGGTTCCCAATGATTGGCCTTCATTGTCCGGTAGAGGTCGTAGGCCCACTGGTACTTCAGGGGCAGCAGATTGAAGGTCATTGTCTGGCGACCATTGATCACTTTTTTGGCGGCGAAAGCGGCCTCAGCTTTATCATGATCGAGAGTAAACTCACGATTGCCAATCTTGTATGTTTTGTCCATGAGCGTGTTCGGGAGGAGTTTGGGAATGATTGTTGATGAAAGTGAATGAATAGGAGAAAAAATCAGGCACGGTTATAACTACTAGATATCGCCGCGCCGAGTGTCATCATACACAAGATGTAGTGTGTGGACAAGATGTTTTTAACCACCCATGGGGGTCAAAACTGTTTCTCAACGCTATTACAAGGGTTCCACGCCCAAAATATTTTTTTGACGTTAAAATGTTTATAATGAACTGCATTTTTGAGAAGGTTTTCGGCTCTGTGGAAAGCCTTTGATAATCAAGATATTGTGAATAAGTTAATGGAGATCAGCCGAAAATGGGCCAAAATGGGTGAGTTATTCACAAATTTCGAAAATCAAAAAATCGAATTCAGAATTACCAGAATGCGCTGAGCAACTGCCGTTTTATGGCTTTTTCAGGAAGCGTTTGGCGGCGATCCAGAGGCCGATAGGCACGAGGCCACTGAGCGTGATGGCCCAGCCTGGATGGCTGGGTCCTAAGGCTCCAATAGCCGCAAAAGCGAATCCGACGGGAAGGGCTCCGCAGGCAAGTGAGATGACAAAGCTGCGGAAATCCATTTTGACTAAACCTGCCAGACAGGCCACGGCTTCGGGCAAAACAGGCATCCAGCGGGAGAGTGCGACGAGCCAGCCACCGCGTTTCTCGAAGATAGCTGCGCCTTTGCTTAAGGCGTCGTCTCCAGCAATCCAGTTGGCCGCTGGCCGCCCAAACCAACGACAAAAGGTATAGGCGACTAACCCTGATAAAAACGAACCTGTGGAGGCTAAGCAGCCCCCCGTGAGCCACCCATACGTTAGACCTAACGCCGACATGACAATCGTGCTGGGCACTGGCAGCGCGATGTCTGCAATGAGCACTCCAATACCCGCTAGCCAGGCCCAAAAACCAAACTGAGCCATCCAGGTGCGTGATCCTTCCAGGCTCAGAGCTGCGTCAAAGCGCTCTCCCCAAATCATGAACGGCACGAGGATGCCCACCAAGATGAGGACGATGATGATGGTAAGAGACTTGGACTCTGGTTTGATCATTGGACGGTTATTATGGGTTTACTCATTAGTCATTCCCCGCCCAGCGTCTTACTGTCGTGATTGAAGGAACTCCAAGATGCCTTCGGCCAAAGTTTGACTGATACCAGGGAGCTTGGCGATTTCTTCAGGGCTGGCTTTACGCAGACGGGTGACGGAGCCGAAGACTTTGAGTAGGCTGGCTTTTCGGGCTTGGCTGACGCCGGGGCAGTCGTCTAACAGGCTTTCGGCAACTCGGCGGCCGAGCAGGAGCTGATGGTAGCCATTGGCCCAGCGGTGGGCTTCGTCTCGGATGCGCTGGAGAAGTTTAAGCGCTCCACGATCATGTGGAATGATGACAGGATCGGATTCGCCAGGAAAAAAGACTTCCTCATTTTGTTTGGCTAAGCCAACGATGGGTAAGCCGCCCAAGCCAAGTTTTTGTAGCTCGGCGACAGCCATGCCTAACTGGCCTTTACCACCATCGACAATGACGAGATCGGGGAGGCGGACACTGCCGGGAATTCGCTCCATGGCTTCAAGAGGCGATTCCTGAGTGAAGTCTGCCGCTTCTGCCCCGATGGCTTCTCTACCTTCTTTCAACACGCGTGAAAAGCGGCGACGAATGACTTCGGCCATGCTGATGAAGTCGTTCTGACCAGTCACGGCGCGGATGCGGTAGCGGCGGTAATTGGAGTTGTCTGGAATCCCATTTTTAAACCTGACCATGCTGGCCACACAGTGGGCGAGGCCAATATTGGCGATGTCAAAGCACTCCATGATGAGAGGTGGCTTTTCTAAGCTGAGCAATTCTTGCAGTTCCTTGACGTCCGCCATGGGATCAATCGTGGACATGATTTTGGCCCGGGCGCCTCGCTCAAAGGTGCGTGTGGGAGTGATCGTCTTCCGCAAGTCTTCGACCATGTCGCGTAGTTCGGCGGCTTTTTCGAAATCCAATCTAGCCGCCGCTTTTTGCATTTCTTCTTCGAGGACGGTGAGCAGATCTTTCATGCCTTTACCTTCGAGAAAGCCACAGGCTTCTGCCATTTTCTGACGATAGTCGTCGACGCTGACTCGTCCGATGCAGGGGGCACAGCAGTTTTTGATGATGTCGTTGGAGCAGTGCTTGTAGTCCTGCTCTCCCGGCCTGATGGGCTTGCAAACGCGCAGGCCGAACTTTTTATTGAGCCAATTGAGGGTCGTTTTTAATGCACTGCTGTGGGCAAAGGGACCAAAGTAGCGTGCCCCATCATCCCGCTTTATGCGAGTGAGGGTGAAGCGGGGGAAGTCGTCCTGAAGGTTCACTCGGACGAGGAAGAACCGCTTATCGTCCTTGAAGCTGATGTTGTATTTGGGCCGGAAATCTTTGATGAGCTTGCCTTCAAGGAGCAGGGACTCGGACTCGTTGCGCACCTCATGAATGTCAAAATCCCAGATGCTGGCAATGAGGGCGCGGGTTTTCCGGTCGGTTAATTTGCTGCGCGCCGGGGTAAAGTAGTTGCTGAGGCGCTTTCTCAAATCCCGGGCTTTTCCCACGTAAATGACGCTGCCCAACCTATCACGCATGATATAAACGCCGGGCGTGTGGGGAAC
>CAMBPS010000138.1 GCA_945869675.1 Prosthecobacter debontii
AGATGACCAGAAAAAGCGTCCGCCAAGATTGCAAAGGGAAAGCAGTCCGACATAACCTGCCGCAGCGGCTGGCGTGACTTTAAACATGTCCTGAATCATCGGGGATGCCTGACCGAGAATGCCAATGCCCGCGCTGACATTCATGCAAAGCACGACCCAAAGCAGCCAAAACTGTGGCGTTTTCCAGGCCGTATCCACAGAAACGCTGGCGCTCGTAACGAGCTTGGCCGTGCTTTCTTTGGGCACCCAACCTTCGGGTTTCCAACCTTCGGGCGGCACACGAACGATGAAGGCTCCAAACAACATCGAGATGGCATACAGGCCCGCCATGACGAGTAAGGCCTCACCAGCACCGACGGAAGTGGCCGAGGCAAAACGCTTGATTAACTCCTGTGCCAAGGGACCACCGATCAAGGCACCGCCACCGAAACCCATGATCGCCATACCCGCCGCCATACCAGGGCGGTCTGGAAACCATTTCATGAGCGTGGAAACGGGCGCAATGTAACCCAAGCCAAGTCCAATGCCGCCGATCAGACCATAACCAGCATAGAGCAACCAAAGTTGATGAAATTTGACTGAGAGTGAAGCCAGCACCAGTCCGAGACAAAAGCAAATCATGCTTGCAACCATGGTCTTCCGTGGCCCACTGCGCTCCACCCATTTGCCAAAGACAGCGGCGGAAAGGCCAAGCAAGGCCAGCGCGATGGAATAGGCCACACCTACCTCAGGTTCAGTCCAATCGCCCGTCGCTGGAGCCGTCACCCCGATGAGTTTGGCCAAGGGCTTTTTGAAAACACTGAATCCATAAACCTGACCGATACACATATGAACGGCGATGGCCGCTGGCGGAACAAGCCAGCGATTGAATCCAGGTTTAGCGACGGTGGCGCCTCGGGAAAGAAAACTCATGGGTAGGAAGAACGCCGTTTTAGCGAGCTACCTCACAAGCAAGCAAGATAATTCATCCCTGCGGCTGGATTCACCCCAGCGCTTCCCGCCGCGCCCAGGCATCGACTTCAATCAGGGCGTCTAGGCTTGGGTGCTGGATGACTTGGTGCTTTTCCATCACCCGCGCCACAGTTTGCCAGATGGCAGGGAAGTTGGTGCGCTCGTGCAAGAAGGCCTCGACGGCGACTTCGTTGGCAGCGTTTAGAACGGCAGGCAAGGTGCCACCGACTTCTCCAGCATGACGGGCAAGCTCAAGCGCGGGAAAATCCTGGGTGCGAGGCGCTTCAAAGGATAACGAAGCCAGCTGGGCGAAATCGAGTGGACGGAGATGGTTCGACACGCGATCCGGCCAAGTAACAGCGTATTGAATCGGGAAACACATGTCACTGTGACTCAGCTGAGCGATGACGCTATGATCCTCAAACTCGACCATGCTGTGAACAATGCTTTGCGGATGCACAACGACTTCGATGCGGCTCATTGGCACATCAAACAGCCAACGAGCTTCAATCATCTCCAGGCCTTTGTTAAACAGCGTGGCTGAGTCGATGGTGATCTTGCGGCCCATGGTCCAGGTCGGATGTTTTAGGGCCTGCGCAAGAGTGACTTGCGGCAGTTGTTCAGCGGGAAGTTGGCGGAACGGTCCACCACTAGCCGTCAGTAGAATGCGGCGCACCGTGCTGCCTTGATGGCCCTCCAAGCATTGGAAAATGGCATTGTGCTCGCTGTCCACCGGCAGAACGTTCACACCTTGACGTCGTGCGGCTGCCATGACGGCTTCGCCTGCCATCACGAGGATTTCTTTGCTGGCCACGGCCAAGTGTTTGCCTTGTTCAATGGCCGCCATGGCTGGGGCAAGACCGGCCACACCAACGATCGCCACCAGCACCATGTCGGCATCACTGGCGCGAACCAGATCCACAAGCCCCTGCGAACCCACATGGATCGTCACGTCAGATGGCAAAAGCATGCGTGCTTTGGCCGCCGCCGCTTCATCTGTCAAAGAGACCTGCTTCACGCCCGTAGCCCGAACCTGAGCAACGAGAGCCTCGACACTGCTATGCGCAGCCAGTCCCACGATTTCCATGCGGTCAGGAATATCCTGCGCCACTTTTAACGCACTGGTGCCAATGGATCCGGTCGAACCGAGAAGGAGAACTTTGCGCCGAGATGTCATAGAAGTCTGCATGACTCAGCCGGCGATGGCCGCCAGGTAAAAGTAAAACACTGGCGCGGTAAATAGCAAACTGTCCGTCAGATCGAGGATACCACCAATGCCGGGCAGCTTGTGCCCTGAGTCCTTAATTGCAGTGCAGCGCTTCAGCACAGACTCCGCTAGGTCTCCCGAGATCGCCGTAGCGCAAAGAACTGGGGCGAGCGCAAGACCATGCAACATTGTCAAAGGAGCCAGCTTTTCAGGAATCCACCAAAGCAGGAGAGCTGCAGCGGCAAAGGAAAAAATAAACGCACCTGCCAGACCTTCCCAAGACTTGGCAGGACTGATGTGCGGGATCAGTTTATGACGACCAAAAATCACGCCCAGAATGTAGGCCCCCATGTCACTGAACTTCGTGACCATGACGAGGAAAACGACGAGAAACAGTCCTGTCGTGCTTTGCCCATCTCCCTGAAAGTACATGAGCCGAGCGATGAAGCCAAAAAAGATCACTGTGTAAACCACCCCAAAGACCGTGGCAAAGATGCGCTGGAGTGTGAGGACCCCTTCGAGCTGATGGCGATAACAGAGAAGGAAGCCGCCGTGCACACTGGCCGTTAGTGCCGCCAGATCCAGCCACATTGGCGGAGCCACCTTATGCCGAACGACCCACCACATCACCGTTCCCCAGTAGGCTAGGCAGATGCAGAGTCCGAGAAAATTAAACGAGCGCGCCTGAACATCGCTGCGCAGCAGGCGGTAGTATTCCACTGCGCCAGCCACACCAAAGAAGCCCGTCAGCGTGATCAGCAGCCAGTCGGACTTCCACTGAATCGCCGCCGAGATAATTCCCCAGAGTAGGAGAGTGCTAAAGAGGCGCGAAAAGAACACGCGGCCCTGACTCGGGGCTGGAGCTATTGGGGAATTCATGCGTCAAAAAAATATAAAAAGCGGGCTATTAAGAGCAGGCCGCGGACAAACTGCAATCAAGGAGTCAAGAAGACACCGACTTGACAATCAATCCCTGCATTAAATAAGCGAAGTCACTGCATTGCAATCTTGCATCCCAGCCGTTGACATCTCGCTGAAGGCTAGAATAATGAGACCCACGCATGATTCCCACATCGCGATCTACTCTACTCCGTCTAGCCTCATTGGTCTTGATGGCCTCAGCCTTGGTTTCCTGCTCTTCGACCAAAGTGGGTGATGGCGCAAAAATCACGAAGGTGAAATATTATCACCTGATTTCAGGTCGGCCCACCATCGTTGCTGATCCAGCCATCAATTTTGAGCGTGAGCACTATCTTTACGGTGCCGTATCTAGGGCTGACATGCTGGCCCGGACCGGTCACTACTACACGCTCTTTTGGAAGGTGGAAGACCGCACCCAACCAGTCACCGTCCGCTTTGAGTATCGTCAGGCGAATAGCGGCCTCGTCACGAAAGTTCAGGAACACGAGATCACTGACATTCAACGCTCAAACAGCACGCGCTTTCAGGTAATCGGTCCTGATTACGTCAGCCAAGGACGTGTCAGCGCTTGGAAAATGTCGATCATGCGGGGCAAACAAGAGCTCGTCAGTAGCGCCTCAAACCTCTGGAACTAAATCGCTTCCCCTCCTTTCGCCATGAGCATAAAACCTTCTTCTGCCCGTCGCGCATCACGACCCTGCGCCCAGATGCACCCTGCGGCAGGCAGTAAGCGTAACTAAACTCAACTGACCTGACGTTGTGCTCCCTCCCACCTCCATCCTCGTCGGTCATATTGGCAAACTCTTTTGGTTACGTGTGGAAGGGCGCGGAACTTTTCAGGACTCTGTTCAGGTAAAGCGGGCTTTTCAGAGAATCATCGCCGAGGGTATCCGTGATCTCGTCGTTGATTTAGAGCGCTGTCCAATGATGGACTCCACATTCCTGGGCACACTGACGGGCACCGCGCTTAATCTCATGGAACAAGGCGGCGGCTCATTGAGCGTTTTAAATGCCAATCAACGCAATCAACAATTGCTTACCGAGTTAGGTTTAAATCATCTGCTGGAGCTGGATGTAGCGGGCACCGCCTGGCCGAACGAACGTCTTGAAGCCTGCGCTCAGCTCTCCACCTGCCATGAGGCCAAAGCCAACTGCAAGGAAGAGAACGCTCAGCATGTCCTTGATGCGCACCAGACACTCGCCGAGTTGAACCAAGAAAACCGTGGGCGCTTCCGCGATGTGATCCATTTTTTAGAACAAGAAGTCTCAGGGGCACAACCCGCCGCCACCTGACCCGTGTCACCGGGACGCCGACGGAGCCTACTGACCGTCACCGTGAATCCAGCGTCTCCTGACCCCTGCCCGATGAATACCTTTCTGATCGTCCTCATTGTCCTGCTGCTCGTAGCGGTCATCGCACTGTTACTGCGGGCCAACCGGGTCAAAAATGACGCGCTCACTCGCCTCCTGCATGAGGAACAGGCCATCGTCGAGGAAGAACGGCGCATGTTCAGCTTCCTCCATGATCTTGGAGAAGCCATCGCCAGAGAAGACAGTCACATGTCCATGTACCGGCTCATCGTTGAGGGAGCTATGAAGGTGATGGAAAGCACCGGCGGCGTCCTTTACCTGCTCGACTCCCACGGCGCATCTCTCGTGCCTCGCTACCACAGCGACCACTGCGTTCCTCTGGCAGATGTCCCTGAACGGATTGCTGACATGGCCAAGAGCAATGCCAGCGCCCTCATGAGTTTTCTACGCCTGCATATCATCGGTGCCACTGAAGGGGTCATCGGCAGCATTTATCAGAACCAGAAAGTCGAGATCATCGAAGATCTCTCCAAAGACAACCGTGTCGCAGGCTTTGGCGGCCACCTTCAGGCCAATACAACGGTCATCCTTGGGCCGCTTAGTTTTGGCCCCAAAAAACTCGGCGTCCTTGCGGTCACAGCACCTAAAGGTCAGCGTAGTTTCAGCCCCAATGACTTCGAAGTCTTCCGCTCACTCGTCGAGCAGTGCGCCTTTGCCCTAGCCAATGCCATGGCGCATCAGGCAGCCTCTGAAAAGAAACAAATTGAAGCCGAACTAAAAAGCGCCAGCGACATCCAAACCATTCTATTACCAGACAAAGCACCGACCATTCCGGGCTTCACCATTGCGGGCAAAAACATCCCCGCTCGTGTGCTAAGCGGTGACTATTTTGACTATATCCCGATGGCCGATGGCAGCATGGGAGCCGTTATTGCAGACGTCTCAGGCAAAGGCACCGCCGCCGCCATCATCACTGCCATGTGCCGTAGCGTCCTGCGTTTCAGCGCTCAGGCTGGAGCCTCCCCCGCCGCCACCTTGGCCGCGGTGAATCGCCAACTCTACCCAGATATTCGGGAGGATATGTTTGTCACCATGGTTTACGTCGTCATCCAGCCAGACGGCAGCCTCACCCTCGCCCGTGCGGGTCACACCCTGCCACTGGTTTGGAGAAAACAGACGGGGAAGGTAGAAACCCTGCACAGCGGAGGATTAGCCGTCGGCATTGATAAAGGCACCGTCTTTGAGCGCGTCACAAAGGATCTCTCCTTCCAACTCAATCCTGGCGACTGCCTGCTGCTCTACACGGACGGTGTCAATGAAGCCTTGGATGCCAAAGGCTTGGAATTTGGTGAAGAGCGCATCCACGCCACACTCTCAAGCCTCGCTATCCAAGGCCCGCAGGCCATCGTTGATGGACTTGTCAGCGAGGTGGACCGCTTCCTCAACGGCAAACGCGGTCACGACGACATCACCCTTGTGGTCTTGCAGAGAAACTGAGCGGCACGTCACCATTCAGAACACTTGATTGTGGATAAAAAACCAGCATAGTCGCCGCCCCTCCCGCCCTTCTTTATCCCCCACTACACCATTGATCATGTCTGAGCCGAATCCTACCCCCGAGAATCAGCCCGACGACGCACCTGCTAACGAAGTCGAAATTCCAGCTGCAGAGACTCCACTTGTCGAAGAAGAAGTCCCTGTCGATCCACTCACCGCCGCACTTGCTGATGCCGCACAATGGAAAGACATGGCGTACCGCAATGCTGCCGAGCTAGACAACTTCCGCAAACGCAGCGCCCGCGAGGCCCAAGAGGCCCGTGCCTACGCCAATGCCGATCTACTTCGCTCTCTCTTTCCCATCATCGACAACTTTGAAATGGGCCTAGAAGCTGCACGCCAAGAATCCGAAAAATCGATGATTTTCATGGGCATGAGCATGGTGCAACGTCAGATCACTGATTTCATCCGCGAAATGGGCGTCATCGAGCTAGAGGCGCTCAATAAGCCTTTCGATCCAAATCTCCATGAGGCCATGGCCCAGGAAATCCGCGATGACCTCCCTGAAGGCACCATCCTTCGCGTCAGCCGCAAGGGCTACAAACAGAAAGAACGCCTGCTGCGCGCCGCCAGCGTCATCGTTTCAGCACACACTCCAGTCATGGTCGAACCGGCCGCCTAAGTTTCACTCTCAGATCTCTCATCTCTCCTCCCCCCTATGGCCGACAAACGCGATTATTACGAAGTTCTGGGAGTCCCGCGCGATGTCTCTGCCGAAGACATGAAGAAAGCTTACCGCAAACTGGCGGTAAAACATCATCCCGATAAGAACCCCGGTGACAAAACCGCTGAGGACAAATTCAAAGAGATCGGTGAAGCCTACGACATTCTCAGCGACGACCAAAAACGTGCTGCCTACGACCGCTATGGTCACGGTGCCTTTGCCAATGGCGGGGGCGGTGGTGGCGGCGGCGGTTTCCATGATCCCTTTGACATCTTCCGCGAGGTCTTTGGCGGCAGTGGCGGCGGCGGTGGTGGCGTCTTTGAATCCTTTTTCGGCGGCGGTGGTGGCGGCGGTGGACGTCAGCGTCGTGATGGCCCCCAGCGCGGTAGCGACCTCCGCTACGGCATGGAGATCACCCTCGAAGAGGCCGCACGTGGCACCGAGCGTGAGATTGAGTATGACCGACAAGCCGTCTGCAAAACTTGCACCGGTAGCGGCTCTGCCAGCGGAGCAAGTAAAAAAACCTGCCGCACCTGTGGCGGAGCAGGTCAGGTCATCTCTTCCCGTGGCTTCTTCCAGATCCAGCAAAACTGCCCGGACTGCCAAGGCTCTGGCGAAGTCATCAGCGACCCCTGCAAGCCCTGCTCAGGCTCCGGCCGCACCAAAGAGCGCACCAAGCTGCGCGTCAAAATCCCAGCTGGCATCGAAGACGGCTCCCGGCTCCGCTCCGGTAGCAACGGTGACTATGGCGCCAAAGGCGGCCCAGCCGGCGATCTCTACATCGTTGTTCAGGTCAAAACCCACGAACTCTTCGAACGTGAAGGCGATGACCTTCATTGCCAGATGCCACTCAGCTTTTCCACCGCCACCCTCGGTGGAGAGACCACCGTGCCCACTTTGGAAGGTAAAGCCAACCTCAAAGTGCCCGCAGGCACTCAAAACGGCACCACCTTCCGCTTACGCGGCAAAGGCATCAAAATCCTCGGTGAAGAACGCCACGGCGACCTCTACGTCCATGTGCAAATCGCTGTCCCGACCCAACTCAGCGCCGAACAGAGAACGCACCTGGAAGCCTTTGCCAAATCCTTCGGCGAGACTCCCAGCAGCTCCATGGAAGAAAGCTTCTTTGAGAAAGCCAAAAAATTCTTTAAATAGCCTATCTCGGCTATGCACCAGCAACTAACGCCAGTGGGTGTTCCAATGAACAATAAGGTCATGCCTTCTATCGAAACATGACAAAGTCGCGATAATTCATCATGCCACTTTCAGGTGGCACCTCTTCTGCTACAGAAAGAAGTGCTGTATGCAGAATGTCTCCATTGCTAATTTAGGTCCCTGTCAGTTCCCCTCCCCTCTCCATCAGATTGGCATCGTCGAAGTGCCCTTCAAAACGGATGTGGATCGTATCCTGTACACCAATACGGTCGAAGGACTCAGCACCGAGTCTGAAGCGATCACCTTTGAAGAAGCGGGACCGCGCGAACACATCTTCTTTGACCCTGCCAAGACCACCGTCGGCATTGTCACCTGTGGCGGTCTGTGCCCAGGCCTCAACGACATCATTCGTGGCATCGTCAATCAATG
>CAMBPS010000139.1 GCA_945869675.1 Prosthecobacter debontii
GTTTCACAAGGCTTCTTCGACTCGAAGCGGCTGTGTCTTGGGTGACACCGCCCGAGAGGTGAAAAGCCTTGTGGAATCAATGACGGATGCAAATCGGCGGTCAGCCATTCCTGAATCTAGGCTTAGCCGGAAGATGTAAAGTTCTCCTGCTAGCTTATGAGCGGGTATCGACGGCTTTGACTCACTCGCATGCGTGGCCCTTATTCAATTGCTGTGAATTCCATCGGGCTAACCCCAAATGCCGGACCAATTGGATGTGGGTTGCTGGCTTTGTTGCGATTCAGATCCATTCACCCGTCCATATTCAGAAAGGTCTTTATTCCTGAGATGTCACAAAAACTTCGGGCGTGAAGTATCAAAGCAGAATTAAGATCAGTCGTATGTCTCCAATCTTGCGTCCGGATCGGGTTCGATAAAACCCTGCTCGACGAGAAACTCATCCATAGCTATGAGCGTGGCCTGATACATCTCAAAGGAAAGATTGAAGTTAAAAAAACCGTGACCTTGTCCTTCAAATTCGATGAAACGGCAGAAATTTTTCTTTTTGGAATTCTTCCGAGCGAACTCATAACTGCCAGCGAAGGGGACGACACGATCAGCAGTTCCATGCATGATAAGCATCGGAGGCAGACCTTTGGCGATTGCACGAATCAAATTAGCCTCTTTAGCCACACCTGGATCTGGGAAGCGCTCCAATCCAAAGCCGTTCTTGGAGGTATCCATAACCGGATTGTAAAGAACCAAGCCATTGGGAGCTGGACTTAACTCTTGAGATTCAAGAGGATTATCAAAACCTTTGAGCATGGCAGCAGAAGCCATGGCGTGGGCACCGCCACTACCACCGATCCCGACAATTTTACCTGGATTAATTCCAAGTTCACAGGCATTCAGTCGAATCCAGCGAATGGCAGACTTTGCATCAGCAATAGCTTCCAATGGGCCTCCTCCCTGACGGTTCGCCACGCGGTAGTCAAAGGCCATCGCCACCATCCCCCTAGAGGCTAGATAAACACAATGCGGCGCAAACTGAGCCACTTGTCCATTGTCCCAACCGCTGCTAAAGAAAAATGCGGCCACAGAACGCGGGTATGAAGGATTTTTATCGGTAGGTGGCTCCCATACGTAAACTGGCAGTCTCACATCTCCGACAACCTTATACACTTCCTCACGCGCAGACTTTAGAAGCTCGCGGTTGCGATCAAGCGGGAGTGTTCGGTGATAGCCTTCGCTAGAAAATTCCATGATTTGGTTAAATGGGGAGGGACGACTGTTACGAATCCGACAGAAGACAGCAACCTTTTTTCCCACATGTTCCAACTCATTGACAAATTATCGTCATTTCTGGTAACCTGAAAAGAATCCAACTAACTATGCAAGTGACACCTTCTGCCTTGGCGAAATTCTTTCTCATCCTTTGCTTCGCCCTTACCTCCTGCAAAGAAACGGAGTCCATGAAAAAAGCAGTGGAAACCACCCATGCAGAGATCAAAAAATTACAGGAAGAAACCGCGGGCATGGATAATCAGATGATCGAGTTAAGAAAACTCCTACCAGTCTCGGCCGTCTCAGAGCCTTTGATCAAGCAATTCACAGCCAAATTAGCTAACGAGATCCTGGGAATCGAAAATGAAATTACCCGCGTCAAAACTTCCTTATTGGAAGCTCAGACTCAGCTAGCCAAGGCTCAAAAAGACCTCGAAACCCTCCGCGGCCTGTCAAATTAAACAAGGCTGACACGGAATCCTCAATCACCATGAAAAACTTCATCGCATTGCTCATCTTCGCTGGCGGATTTACAGGTTGGTATCTGCATCATGAGAAGAATGAAACAGCCGACACGCTGCAAGAGGCCAAGCAGCAACTGGGTGAGATTGAAAAATCAATCATCGACTGCCGCAGTGAGTTTCAGCGCTACAGCACCGTGGGCACTTTGCAAAAGCAGGTCGCCACCAAACAGCAGGAACTTAAAATTCTGAATGATAAACTCACTCATCTAGGCGATCAGAAAAGCGCCATACTCCAAGAACAAGCGCAGCAACGAGCTGTTCTGCGCCAGGTTCAAGTGGGGAAGACCTTGCAGCTCACCCTTGTCACAGGCCGCGCTCTAGGCCAGGTCCGCGTCCTCAAAGTGGATGACACCGGCCTTTCCGTCGCTAATGCGAACGGCATTGTGAAAGTTTTACCGAGTGAACTCCCGCCGGAGATCAAGCAGATGTTTCTCTTCTAAATTCTCTGGCGCCGGGCCGCGAACTGCTGAAGATCACGGCCTCATGATCCGGTCTTTTCTTTTCATTCTTCTCACCCTTGCGATAGTTCCTTCCCTTCGAGCTGGTCAGATTCTACTGGCAGCTGGCGGCAAGGTCGATGCCACGGAAATTCAGGCTACAGAGGCGCTTTTGAAGGAACCTTTTGGTGCTGAGTTTGATTCGGGGGGGCACCTCTGGATCCTTGAGATGTTCTCAGGAAATCGTCTTCTCCAAGTCGATGGTGGCGGCGTCATCTCGCACTTTGCCGGTGATTTAAAACCAGGCTACAGCGGTGATGGCGGTCCTGCGATTCGGGCTCAGTTTAACGGCCCGCACAACTTTGCCATTCTGCCTCAGGGGAACATCCTCATCGGCGACACGTGGAATGGCTGTATTCGTGAGATCGATCTGCACGCGCGCACCGTCAAAACGCTGAAAGGCTGGCAGGTGCCCACGGATAAAGCCAAGAGCAGCGGCCCTTACTGCATCACGCTGAATGCGGCAGGGACCAAACTCTACATTGCCAATCTGCGCCAAGTCTTTGAGCTCGATCTCGCCAATCAAACATCACGAGTCGTCGCCGGCAATGGTCAGAAGGGCCTGCCTCAAGACGGCGTCCTGGCCACTGAAGCCCCCCTGGTCGATCCGCGGGCAGTGGCACCTGACCTGTTTGGCAATCTCTACATTTTGGAGCGCGGCGGCAATGCCCTGCGCGTCGTGGACAAAGACGGCCGCATCAAAACCGTTGTCAATGCCAGTGGAAAAAAAGGTGGCAGTGGCGATGGCGGCCCAGCCTTGGAAGCGACCCTGAATGGCCCCAAACATCTCTGCACCGACAAAGACGGCAGCGTCATCATTGCTGACGCAGAGAGTCACCTCATCCGCCGTTACATCCCGAGCACCGGCAAGATCGAGCGCGTCGCAGGCACAGGGCAACAAGGCAGTTCAGGTCTAGGCGGCGATCCTTTGAAATGCCAACTTTCCCGTCCACACGGCGTGACCGTGCATCCGGCCACGGGTGATCTCTACATCACTGACAGTTACAACAACCGCATCCTCCACATCCAGAGACAGTGATGGTTAGTCAGCTCCAGAAACTCCGTGATTCCGCCACGGCAGCTCACGTGCTGCCTCTGGTCGTTTTCACCGTCTTCTTGATGCTGCCCGGTTTATTCCAAGTAAAAAATCCCGAACTACCCTGGTATCAGCATGCTCCGGAGCATTGGGTCTATCCTCTGCAGACTCTTCTCTGCGGCGTTTTACTCTGGGTGTATCGCCGTCATTACCAGTTATCACCGTGGCAGCGGCTTCCCTTTGCCGTCGTGCTCGCCATTATAGGTATCGCCGTCTGGATCGCCCCAGCCTGGCTCTACACAAAGCTAGCCTCGGGTGACAGTGCGCCAGAATGGTGGTCATGGCTGGGATTGGTAGAGCGAAAAGAAGGCTTTGATCCCACGGTTCTGTCTGCTTGGCCAGTTTGGGAAAAGGCCGCCATTTTCATGCGATTCCTGCGCATGGTCATTGTCGTCCCTCTTGTGGAAGAACTGCTCTGGCGCGGTTTTCTCATGCGCTACGTCAATGCCGGTGAAGCTGACTGGCGCAGCGTTCCTTTTGGCACGCATACCTGGAAAGGTTTCTGGATTGTTTCCATCACGGTCACGCTGGTTCATAATCCTGAGGATTACCTAGCCGCCTTTATTTGGGCCGCTCTTACCTACCTCTTAGCCGTGCGCAGCCGTAGTTTAGGAGCCTGCGTCATCATGCATGCCGTTGGTAATTTCCTGTTAGGCGTCTATGCCCTTAAAACTCAGCAATGGGGCTTTTGGTGAAGTTCATTTAAATCGCAGTTGCACGCCGTCTTGAGGACATCATACTCGGCACCCTCCCGAAATGCCTTCTCCCGTCAAAATTGCTGTTTTAGGTGCCAGTGGTTACTCTGGCATTGAGCTACTCAGGCTCCTTCTCCGCCACCCCAATGCGGAACTCGTGGCAGTGACCTCACGCACGCTTGCTGGCAAAGCATTGTCGGCTGAGTTCCCTAGGTTTCGTGGAGTCGGCGTAGCAGATCAACTCACCTTCACCAACCCTGAAGTCAGTGCCCTGAAAGACACTGGCGCAGAGATCGCTTTCCTCGCTCTGCCTCATGGCGTGTCCGTGGAGTTTGCCAAACCCCTATTAGAAGCGGGCATGAAGGTCATCGACCTCAGTGCGGACTTCCGTCTGCGTAGCGCAGCTGTTTACAAGGAATTCTACGCTCATGACCACGCTGCCCCAGAGTTGCTGGATGAAGCGGTGTATGCTCTGCCTGAAGTGCGCCCAGAGGCCATTCGGAAAGCACGCTTGATCGCCTGCCCAGGTTGCTACCCGACCAGCATCCTTCTGCCCTTGATTCCCCTACTCAAAGCCGGACTAATCACCGCCGACCCGATCGCTGTGTCCAGCATGAGCGGTGCCAGCGGTGCCGGCAGAAATGCCAGCGTTCCCCTGCTCTTCTGTGAAGTCCAGAACAGTGTGCGTAGCTACAGCGTGCCCAGCCACCGCCACCTCAGTGAGATCAGCCAAGAACTGGCCATCGCTGCAGGTCGTGATGTGCCGATCTCCTTTGTGCCGCATCTCGTGCCCACGCACTCTGGCATCTGCTCCACCATCTTTGCCACACCCGCAGCTGGGGTGACATTGGATCAAATCAGCGCGGCACTTAACGCAGCTTATGCCGACCAGCCCTTCATTCGCCTGCTCGGAGCCAATCAATCCCCTGATACCAAAAACGTCGTGGGCACCAACTTCGTGGACATTGGTTGGGCTCTCGATCAACGGGCCGGCCGACTCATTTTAATGAGCACCGAAGACAATATCGGGAAAGGTGCCTCTGGTCAGGCCGTTCAAAACATGAACCTCATCTGCGGCTTTGAGCCCACCGCAGGCCTCCTCAATATCTGATGAATAACGACCCACTCGATCCCTGCGAAAAAATTCGCGTCGCTTTCAAAGTCATCGAAGGCGGTGTCACCGCAGCTCGTGGTTATCAAGCCGCCGCTATTTCCTGCGGCATCAAGAACCCTGAGGCCACGCGTTTAGACTTAGCGCTGATCACCTCTGATGGGCCGACCATCACCGACGCTGTCTTCACGACGAATAAAGTCCGCGCCGCCTGCGTGCGTGTCTGCCAGCTCAACATCAAGGAAAGCGACATCCGCGCCATCATCGCCAACAGCGGCAATGCCAACGCCTGCACTGGCCTCCAGGGCATTCAGGATGCCAAAGCCATGTGCAAGTCCACCGCAGAATCGCTTGGCGTGCGCATGAAGCAGGTCCTTGTCTGCTCCACTGGCATCATCGGCATGAACATGCCCATCCAGCGCATCACCCCGCGCATTGCTGAGTTGGCTGAAAAACTCACCCCTTCTGGTAATGACGACGCCGCCCGCGCCATCATGACCAGTGACACCAAGCCCAAATCCTACGCCATTGAAGTGCCGCTTGGAAAAGGCCAAAGCTTCCGTATCGGCGGCATCGCCAAAGGGGCCGGCATGATCTGCCCGAACATGGCCACCATGCTTTCCTTCATCACCACGGATGCCAAGCTTTCCAAAGATGAACTGAAACGCGCCATGCGTTTCGCCGTCGATCAATCCTTTAACCGTATCACCATCGACGGTGATACCAGCACCAACGACACGGTCATTGTCATGAGCAATGGCCAGGCCACGGCACCCGCGATTAAAAAAGGCTCACCCGAAGCCGAGATCTTCCGCTGCGCGCTCCAAAAAGTCATGATGGAGCTGGCCAAAATGATCGTCAGTGACGGTGAACGTGTGACCAAGTTTGTCGAGATCCGAGTCCGCAATGCCCGCACTCTGAGCGATGCCAAAAAAGCCGCTGAAGCCGTCGGCAAATCACTGCTCGTGAAATGCTCCTTCAATGGCAGCGACCCGAACTGGGGGCGCATCATTCATGCCGTTGGTTACTCCGGCGCACGCATTCGAGAAGAGCTCATCGACATCTACTTCGGCGGCATCCAGGCCTGCAAAGGCGGTCTCACCTCCAAGACCCCAGTGACCGAACTCGAAAAAGTCGTCAAAGAACCGCGTTTCTCCGTGACCATCGATCTCAATTCAGGCAACGCCAATCACATCGTTTATACGACCGATCTTTCCGCCGCCTACGTGGACTTTAACAGCAGCGAGTACTCCGCCGCCATCCACGCCAAACGCCAAAAAGGCCTCGTTTAAGATTCGTCACCCTCGGGCACTTTGAGCGCACTTTACAGCAGCAACTCACGAGCCCAGAACGCTAGTCCCCCACCCCACATCTCCGTGACGCCAGCACTCGGGTCCACGCCGTCCGCCCTCGGGGTTTTTGGGACGACCCTAAGATGAATGAACTGGACGTGTCCGAAGATTTGTGCTGCACGGTGACGGGCAAATTATTAAACTCTTCTCGGCTCATGCCAATGAGAGATTTGAGAGTTCGGGCCTCCTGAGTGATCCGATAAGCACTCCTCAGACCGTGCGCTTGCGACGGAACATCAAGGTAGCTAGGCCAACAAAGCCTAAGAGTGCGCGAGAAGGCTCTGGAACTGACTGCACGAGGAAACCACGCATCTCACCACCTGTATTGGCGGCGGTATGAATATTGATGTAATATTTGCCATTGAGTAGATTGGTTTCCTGAGCGTCACTTAAGGTGAAGGCATCGGTGATCGTGCCGCCAGTCACTGCATTGCTAGAACGGGTAAGGGCGAAAGCAACACCAGCCGTTTGGGTGAATCCATTGCCATCATTGGCCGCAGTCGGTCCGTGAATGTGAGCGTTAGTTGATGGAGCAGCAAGGTCCGTAAAACCCTGAGAGCTGCCCCAGCCGACGTTGAGGCTCAGCAGGTTAGTCACGTCATCGTAGGAGATGCCAGCACCGATTTCGCCACCGGTGCCGCCAGTGATTGCCCCAGGCTCATTTCCAGGAAGTAAGCCAAAACCTGCGGTGCCTTGCAGATCAAAAAGAATGGTGGCAGCTGAGACGCTGCTGGCAGCGGCCAAGATGAAGGAACATAGAGTTAAAGCAAGAATGGATTTCATAAGTAGGAGAATTGACGATAATTCAGCATAAACAAATTTAGTCAAACTTTTTTTCATTTTTAGTCAGGACGAAAATCGTTACTGGTAATGAACGTTTTAGGCCACAAACTGAACCGATCGATCGCCGACAATTCATAGTTACATGCCCCGCTCTCCTTTACGTTTTGGCTTCGTGACCCGTCTCGCGCGCTGATCCAGCGCTCCAAAAACACCTCGATTTCCATCGCTGCTGAAACCACCAGTAGTATCTCCCACGAGCTCGTCGTGCTGCTGGGTATGAGACATGAAGACTCTCCTGAGGATGCGGATTGGCTGGCAGAGAAGATCGGCCAGATGCGGATCTTTGGAGATGCGGAGGCGAAGATGAACCTGAGCGTTAAAGAGGTGAGCGGCAATGTGCTGGTAGTGATGAACAGAGATGTGACGGTGGGGTGAGCTGAGTTGTGCTCATTCCCCTGTCATGAAAACCAAGGCCCTCACCAAAGCCGAGCTCTGCACGGACACACTCTGCCTACGATTCGTCACCCTCGGGACCAGCCGTGCCTTCGCAGGCGCGGGGCTTGAGATTGCGCTGAATGTCCACGCGGTCCTCGCGATTGCGGGCTTTGATTTTATGGTCGCGCTTGTTGCGACGCTCGACGGTCATTTGGCGCTTTTTTTGCAGACGCTTCAGTTTGGCGATCTCGTCCTCTAGCTGGAGATAGCCCTCATAACGGGCGGGCTC
>CAMBPS010000140.1 GCA_945869675.1 Prosthecobacter debontii
ATCAGGACCGTAACCCCTGTGATTCCTCACTGCAGGCCTGAATTTCGGGTTTCACCTCATCACCCGAGCCAAGGGATGAGTGTTTTTCTCTGCTGTTATCCTACCTCTCGCGGTATTACCTTTAGGCTACTGGCGTCCAGTCAAAGCACTAGTCTGAGATGGATCCAAACATTCAGGACAGCAGTGAAATGATGTTTAAAGACAGCGTCTGTGACAAAGATTGATAAGGTGTCAAACAGGCCCTGAATACCTCGTGAAGAAGTCATGAAACAGACACTCATCGCTCGTGCATCATTATCGGGCAGGCTTCATTCACGCCGAGCCTCTTGCTGATCAAGATTTCAGGCGATAGGAGAAAGCCTGATCACCGTGAGGCTGGCACGAGGTAGATGTCTAGCAGGTCCATGAGTTTATCTTTGACCAGAGTCACTGCGGCTAGGCTGAGCTTGCCTGAGCCATCGGTGATTTTAAGAGTACCAAGATTTTTTTCTTGAGGGCCTGTTAAAGTCGTATCGACTTGGTTTTTGAGGCCAAATTTGGTTTCCTTGACCTGCACGACACCACCATCCAGAGCACCGCAGCGGTAGCGTAAAACAACCTCGTAGCCGCCTGGAGGCAGCCCCGGAAGGTTCCACTCTGCGCTTGCTCCGGCACGATTCCAGCCAGTCAGGGCTCCGCTGCTGAATTGCACACCAGAAAGTACGGCTTTTTCCAAAGGCAACGTGATGCGGTCTGGCAGCAGCGCTGCCTGGAGTGACTGTTCACGGGTTTGCAGTAGCAGCAGCTCTTTGTCCATGCGTTCCAGGTCGTGTTCCACTTTGCGCCGTTGATCGCGCACGGTGATGGCTCCGCTGTAGTCGCGGGCTTCTGCGAGCTTCTTTTCTAGGGTTGATAACTCCAGTAAGTGTTTTTTCAGCGGTGATAAACTGGATTCAATGAGTGACTTCTGAAATTGTAGCTGTGCGCTATCCAGCAACTGCTTCGGCGGACCGTCAGCAGCAGAAAGCCGCGCACTGGCTGCCATGACAGTCAGCCCGAAGAGGGCAGAGATGAATGTCGCAATTTTCACGAATAAAAGAGAGCTTCATGCTACTCGACGCGCTGATCTGAACAAGGTTTATTCATGCCCTATTTTGTCGATGGTACTTTGTAGGAGATTGAGTGTCCGATTCGTTTTGGTACCTGCCTATGATCATGATGCCCCGTCTCCTCATTCTACTATTCGCCACCCTGAATCTCTCCTTATCCGCTGCCGAATGGCAGATCAGCAACTTTGCAGGCACCGGTCAGCAGGGAGGCTCGGGTGATGGGGGTCCAGCAGCGCTGGCCCAGATCGATAATCCCTTTGGCCTGACTCGCGGACCTGATGGAGCCCTGTACTTCTGTGAATACACTGGACAGCGTATTCGCAAAGTCACGCCAGATGGCCTGATTCACACCGTCGCTGGCACAGGTGCCAAAGGCTACAGCGGCGATGGCGGTCCAGCTCTCCAGGCTACTTTTAATCTGCCACATGAACTGCGGTTTGATGCCAAGGGCGACCTCTTCATCGTGGACATGACCAATCATGCGGTGCGTAAGATCGACATGAAGACCGGTCTCATCACGACCATCGCTGGCAATGGTCAGCCGGGATACAGTGGTGACGGTGGCCCGGCAGTGCAGGCTCAGTTTAAGCAGCCGCATAGCCTGCAGTTTGGGCCGGATGGGGGTCTGTACATCTGTGACATTGGGAATCACGTCATCCGTAAAATGGACCTGGTCACAGGATTGATCAGCACCTTTGCAGGCATCGGCAAAGCGGGCCCAACCCCGGATGGATCAGCCATCGCTGGCACTGCACTCAATGGTCCACGCTCGCTTGATTTTGATAAAGCAGGCAATCTCTGGCTCTGCACTCGTGAGGGCAATCAAGTCTTTAAGTTTGATCTAGCAGCAGGTAAGATCCACCACGTGGCAGGAACAGGTAAAAAAGGTGTCACCGGCAATGGTGGCCCAGCCAAAAAGGCCACCCTGAGCGGCCCCAAAGGAATTGCCATTGATGCAGAAGGCAACGTCTGGCTGGCTGATTGCGAAAGCCACACCATTCGCAGGGTCGAGGCCAAATCTGGCAACCTCCAACTCATCGCAGGCAGTGGACAAAAGGGCGGCGGAGGTGAGGGCGATCCACTCAAGTGTGGGCTTGCTCGCCCGCATGGTGTTTATGTGGACACTGACGGCTCGGTCTTCATTGGCGATAGTGAGACCCATCAGGTCCGCGTGCTTCGTCGCAAATAACCAGCTTTTCTGACTCATGGTTCGCCTTCTACTTTATCTTTCCGTTGTTCTCCTGTCTCAGCTTAACGCTCAGGAACTGGCTTTGCCTGAGAAGGCCAAATTTCATCTTTTCCTGCTCGTCGGGCAGTCAAACATGGCGGGGCGTGGAGTGGTTGAGGAGCAGGATAAAACAGCGCATCCTCGTGTGCTCATGCTTAGCAAAGAGGGTAAATGGGTGCCGGCAATTGATCCCATGCATTTTGATAAACCGGCTGCCGGAGTCGGACTTGGCAAGACCTTTGGTCAGATCATTGCCGAAGCCAATCCTGGCGTGACCGTTGGACTGATTCCCTGCGCCGTTGGCGGCTCGCCGATCGATTCCTGGAAGCCCGGGGTGTATTATCCTGCCACGAAAAGTTATCCTTGGGATGACATGCAGAAGCGTGTGGCTTTGGCGTTACCTGCGGGTACGCTGAAAGGAATCCTCTGGCATCAAGGCGAAGCTGATTCCAAGCCTGAGCTTGCTCAAGCTTATGAGCCTAAGCTGCATGATCTGATTGCCCGATTCAGACAAGAGGTGAAAGCCCCTGAAGTTCCCTTCTTGGCTGGGCAAATGGGGAAGTTCAAGGATCTGCCATGGAAGCCGGAAGCTGTGCTCGTCGATCAGGCCCATCAATCACTTGCCTCTAAAATTTCGAACACAGCCTTTGTCAGTGCCGAGGGGCTGAATCACAAAGGTGATAAGATCCACTTTGATTCTCCCTCGTTTCGAGAGTTCGGCAGACGTTTTGCCGAGGTGTATTTAAAGATGCTCAAGTAAGCTGCCATTTCTTCATGAACTCAGGAATTCAACGCCGACATTTTTTGTCCACTCTTGCTTTAGCCGGATTATCAGCTCGCGGACAAGAGGCTGTGAAATCAGAGTTTCCGCCGACAAGAGCCATCACCAAAGGGCCGGGTTTTCATTGGTTTGCCTACTATGACAAGCTGCAGTTCGATCCGACCAACCGCTTTGTGCTGAGTCATAAAGTCGGCTTTGAGCATCGTTCACCCACGGCGGAAGACGAGATCGAAGTCGGCATGGTGGATCTTGAGGAAAAGGATGCCTGGATTTCCCTTGGGAAAACGAAGGCGTGGAATTGGCAGCAGGGGGCCATGTTGCAGTGGATTCCAGGCACTGAGTCCAAAGTGATCTGGAATGACCGAGAACAGGATCGTTTCGTGAGTCATATTCTGGATGTGAAAACGGGTGAAAAGCAGACCCTGCCAGCCCCCATTTACGCCTTAAGTCCAAACGGGCAGGACGCCCTGTCTTGTGATTTTGCTCGCGTGGCGGATTGTCGTCCAGGCTACGGTTATGCAGGGATCAAAGACCGCTTCTTGGATGACATGGCTCCAGCAGGCAGTGGAATCACCCATGTGAATTTGCAGACGGGGGCTGAAAAGCTGATCATCACGCATCAGCAGCTCGCGACTACGGGTGAGGTGATGCAGAATCTTCCCGACTCCAAGCATCATGCTTATCATCTGTTGTGCAGTCCTGATGGGAAGCGCTTCATCATGCTGCACCGCTGGACTCAGCCGAAAGGTGGGCATCTCACACGCCTGATCACCGCTGCCATGGATGGCTCCGATCTTCGCATCGTTATCCCGAATGGTTATGCCTCCCACTTCATTTGGAGGGATAATAACCACATCCTATCGCAAGCGAAGAACTGGCTGGGTAATCCTGAGTGGGGCGACTTTTTATTTGAGGACAAAGACAGTGGCATTGTTGCTGAGATCGGCCATGGCGTGCTCGATAATGGCGGACATCTAACTTACTTGCATCACAACGAGTGGCTCCTCAACGATACCTATCCCAAGGGCGTCCGCCGCTTGCAGATACCGCACCTTTATCACATCGCCACGAATCGCCGGATCGACCTTGGCCAATTCTCCCAGCCACCCGAATACAAAGGCGAGTGGCGTGTGGACAATCATCCTCGATCCAGCCGAAACGAGCGCTGGGTTTGCCTGGATTCCGCCCATGGCGGGAATGGTCGACAGCTGTATCTCATCGACATCCAAGGGATGCTGACCTGATCACCGTTCGCCAATAAAAACGTCCACTTGTTGACCGACGTAGAGAGTGGTCCCCGCCGGGACTTTCAGGCGGTAGATCACTTGTAGCACGCGAGTGTCGACGCGTTCGGTGCTGGCACCGGTGAGGGATTGCTTGGGGATGACAAAGGGGTCGATGCGAACAAACTCCAAATCATAGGCCGTTTTGCCATCGCCTTTCAGAAAGGCTTTGGCAGGCTGATCGGGGCGCACAGACAGGGCGTTTTGTTCATCGACATCAGCACGCACTTGCAGCATGTCCACATCTCCGAGAGTAATGGCTGCTTGTTTGTTTTGAAAGGACGCGTACTCGCCTGCTCGGATGTTGACCTGCAAAATGCTGCCTGCGCGTGGAGCGCGGACGGTCAGACGCTCAATCAAGAGTTGGGTCTGTTTCACCGCAGCATGGGCAGCGTTGAGCTGGGCCTGAGTTTGAGTGGCCTGGGCTTTGGCGACTAAAACATCATTCGTCCGGTTTCGCAGATCATCTTGAGAGATCGCACGCTGATCGGTGATGGATTTGAGTCGATCCAGAGTGTCCTGAGCCTTGGCGAGTTGAGCTTGGGAAATGCCTAGATTGGCCTGATTCACCTCGATGCTGGCTTCTTGGCCGATGAGCTGCGCCTGCAGTTCACGGTCATCGAGCCGCATGAGTTCCTGGCCCTCTTTGACTTTATCCCAAACTTTCACCAGCACTTGGCTGACCAGTCCAGGCACAGGCGTGCCGATGCTGACGTTTTCGGCAGCGGATTCTAAGATGCCGGTGGCTGCCAGCCCTTTGGTGAAAGGTTTTTCGGGTGGTGCCACGGGTGGCGGGGGCGTGGGGTTCTCCTGAGCTCGGATGACCTGCAAGACCTGCGTCATCTGCACCACACCGACAATAGCCAGGGTGATGCTGCCATAGCGGACGAGGAAGGGGATGGAGATCATGAGAGCGAGAGATCAGAGGATATCGCCTGGATGATACGCCGCTGCTTCAGGATGGGCTGCGGTGAGTTTACCAACACGCTCCACGAAGTAATCCACTTGTTCCGGGGCATCTCCCATGTTGGTGCGTCCTTGAGCGGTCAGTTTTTCAAAGGCATCAGTGCCGAGACCGAGGCGGTCATCGGCAGAAAGACGGGCAAAGAGATCATTGTTGGCTACCTTGCCAGTGCGCATGTCTTTGGCCACTTGCACGGCATGCTCCTTGATCGCTTCATGCGCGGCTTCGCGGCCGGAACCGGTTTTGACGGCTTCCATCAGCACGGTGGTGGTGAGCAGGAAGGGCAGATAGCGCATGAGTTCTTGCTCAACGACGGCTTCAAAGACTTCCATTTGATTGAGCACCGTGAGTGTCGTTTCTAGCAGGCCGTCCATGGCTAGGAAGGCATCGGGTAACATGACTCGGCGGACCACGGAGCAGGAGACATCGCCTTCATTCCACTGATCGCCTGCCAGACCTGCGGCCATGGCTAGGTAGCCTTTGAGGATGACGTGAAAGCCATTGATGCGCTCACAGCTGCGGCTGTTCATCTTATGCGGCATGGCCGAGCTGCCGACCTGACCTTTGGCAAAACCTTCACTGGCCAGCTCATGCCCAGCCATGAGGCGCAGGGTCTTGGCAAAACTGCCGGCACCACTGGCCACGTGCGTCAGGGTGGAGACAACTTGAAGGTCGAGGCTGCGAGGATAGACCTGCCCCACGGCATCCAAGGCAGCTTTGATGCCGAGATGATGGAGGACGCGTTCTTCCAGAGCGCGGGCTTTGCTGGTGTCTCCATTGAACAGGGTGATTTGATCCAGACGTGTGCCGACCGCGCCTTTCAGACCTCTGGCAGGGTAGGTGTTGATCAGCTCATTGAGCGCCTGCACGCCGATGAGCATTTCTTCTCCAAACATGGCCATGCGCTTGCCGAAGGTCGTCGCCTGCGCAGCCACGTTGTGAGTCCGGGCCGTGAAAGGAATGTCGCGTGTCTGTGCCGCCCGCTGGGAAAAGGCAGCCAGCACGGCAATGCTTTTTTTCTGAACTTCCAGCAGAGCGCGGAAGACTTGCAACTGCTCCACATTTTCCGTCAGGTCGCGACTGGTCATGCCTTTGTGAATGTGCTCGTGGCCCGCCAGATCGCAAAACTCCTCAATGCGGGCTTTGACGTCATGGCGAGTCACGCGCTCACGCTGCATGATGCTGGTCAGGAAGACCTGATCTTTGACGGCTTCGTAGGCCTCGATCACGCCATCTGGCACGGGAATGCCGAGATCTTTTTGCCCCTTCAGCACAGCAATCCAGTAATCCCGTTCCAGCTTCACTTTGCCTTCGCCCGACCAGAGGGCGCGCATGGCAGCAGTAGCATAACGTTCAGCGAGGACATTCGGGATGGCATTGGTATTCGACATAGGAACCTGTGGCCTAGCACTGGAAACCGCTCGGCTCAAATCCGATCACGCTGAAGAGTTATAAAGTTTAGCGGGTGCCCGCCTTCGGTTCGAATGCGTAGTGTCAAAAGCTCCTCTTGCTCAGCGGCCCTGAATCCGCTTGGATGGAAGTCTCTCATGTCACTCCTTGCTCGGCTGCAGCCTTTCCGCAAAGAGGTCTGCATTGTCTTGGCGATGCTGGCCACGCTGGTCGGGCCCTTTGTATTGAAGCCGAAGGAAAGCTCCGCTCCGGCAAGGTATGATCGACGGCTGGTGATTGTGACGCCCCATCATGAGAGCATTCGCGAGGAATTCGGGAAGGGCTTCGCCCGTCACTGGAAGGCTCGGACGGGGGAGGTTGTTTTTATGGATTGGCGGGTGCCTGGAGGCACGTCGGAGATCGCCATGATGTTGAAGTCAGAGTTCATCGCCGCGTTTCAGCAGCACTGGACTCAGGTTCTGAAACGTTCATGGACGGCTGAGGTGGCGCAGTCTTGCCTGAATCCGAAAGCAGCCGTCACGGAGCAGGCTCGGGCCACGTTTTTGAGCTCGCAGGTGGGCATCGGGGTGGATGTGTTTTTTGGCGGTGGCGGGTTTGATTTTCAAATTCAAGCCGATGTGGGCACTCTGGTAGCGGAATCCAAGAGCGGCACGGGATTCAAGGAGATACGACGTCGTCACCCAGACTGGTTTTCAGAAGCAGTGATCCCAGAAAAGATGAGCGGTGAACCTTATCGGGATGCTCAGGACCGCTGGTGTGGGGCCTGTCTTTCCAGTTTTGGCATTGTCTTCAATCGCGATGTTCTGCGGCGTTTAGGCATCGAAAAAGATCCCGCCCAGTGGCAGGATCTGGCTGATCCCAGGCTGCAAGGAATGGTGGCTCTGGCGGATCCCGGTCGCAGTAGCTCGGCCACAAAGGCTTTCGAAATGCTGATCCAGCAGCAGATCCAAGCCAAGATCGCCCAACTGACGGCCAGTCCTGGCCTGCTGAAGCCTGAGCAGATTCAGGCGGCAGGTGTGCATCAAGGTTGGAACGAGGGCCTGAAGCTCATCCAATGCATCAGCGCCAACTCTCGTTACTTCAGTGATACTTCGACCAAGATCCCGTTGGATGTCATGCGCGGGGACGCCGCGGTAGGCATGTGCATTGATTTTTATGGTCGCTCCACCGAGGAGGCGCTGCGGCAGGCCGATGGCCGTTCGCGGGTCGGCTTCATCATGCCGGTGGGCGGCACCTCCATCAGTGTGGACCCCATTGCCATGTT
>CAMBPS010000141.1 GCA_945869675.1 Prosthecobacter debontii
ATTGATTCTGATTTGAAGCGCTTTTTTCGCGATCCGAGGGTGAGGCTGGCCTTTTCGTTTCAGTCAAAATATTTGGGCATGTCACCCTTTCGTTGCCCGAGCCTTTTCTCGATTTTGGCCTTCTTGGAGTATGAGTATGGAGTCTTCCATCCCATTGGCGGCTGCCATGCTTTGATGCAGGCCATGGCGACTGCCGGTCTCGAGTTGGACGTCGAGTTCCACCTTGGTGAACCCGTGGAGCGCCTCGACTTAGACGGCAAAAAGTGCATCGGGCTTCGGACAGCACTCGATTCCTACCCGGCCGACGCGACCGTTGTCAATGCAGATTTCGCCCACGCTATTCCTCATCTAATTCCTCAGTCGTTGCGCCGACGTTGGACCAACAAAGCCATTGCCAAGAAAAAATACTCCTGCTCAACTTTCATGCTCTACTTGGGTCTCGAGGGCCGAACGGAGTCCCTTGAACATCACACCATCTGGCTCACGGAAAACTATCGGGAAAATCTTCGCGACATCGAGGATCGGCACTGCCTCACCGAGCGCCCTTCATTCTACGTGCAAAATGCCACCCGCACTGATCCCACACTTGCTCCCGATGGGCATAGCACCCTCTACGTCCTCGTGCCGGTCACGCACCAGCATCCAAATGTGGACTGGCAAAAGGAAAGTCGGCGATATCGTGATCAAGTTTTTCGACAGCTTGCTGACCTCGGCGTTGAGGATCTGAAAAAGCGCCTCCGTTTCGAAAAAGTGTTCACACCCGCTGATTGGCAGAATGATCTATCGATCCATCGTGGCGCGACATTTAACCTTGCTCACAGCTTTGACCAAATGCTCCATCTCCGTCCGAACAATCGTTTTGAGGATGTGGATGGCGTTTACCTCGTAGGAGGTGGCACCCATCCTGGGAGCGGGCTGCCTGTGATCTTCGAGTCCGCGAAGATCTCTTCGGCACTTCTACTCGAAGACCTAGGCAAGGCAGGGGCGGGTGCGCCTTCACGGACTCCTTTCGATCTGCCGAGACACCATTGATGCCTCCGTCCTCCTTACGTCACCTCCCACGAAGCGGCCCCACAAGGCGGGGTGCATCCCGTTCGGCAGTCACCATTCCATTTGTAACCCCGTCCTTCAGAAGCTCCATGCGGCCAAACATCCCTCCCACACTTTTAGGTTGATCGATTCAGCGGCAGCACACGTACCACCTGAGCGTCCGATGTTGAGCACTACGGGCTTTGCCACCGCCCCTCAAATTTGACCCGCCCGACACCAACGATTCGCTAACGATCCAGAATCAAAAACCGACAAAACCCAAATCACACTTCTCCACGATGCGAACTCCATCCATATTTTCCAAACTTGACTACTTCTTTCTCGTGGCCGCCTTCATCAGCTTTGTCTTAAGCGTCGGCCTTTGGTTTTTGTACAATCAAAGTTACGGCCTCTATGTCGGAATTTGGGTCCCATCCATTCTGTCCTTTTGGGTTGGGGTCCGCGTGGTCCTTCTGGACGGCGATCGCCGCTAAAAGCTGCTTTGTTCACAATTGACTTTTACCGAAAGGATCAACCAAAAATGGAAATTTTTCTCAGTGGCGTTGCGATGATCTTCGTCGCAGGTCTTTTTGTCTCACTTGTTGTCGTCTGTGGTACCCTCCAAGCCGAGGAGGAGGCTGAAAAAAGAAAGGTCATTCGGGCCCAAGCATTACGAAACCAAGAAAAGTCTGGAAGCGCAGGCGCTTAGCGTTCATTCCTTGGAATGCAGATGCGGTGGCGAGTCACCGGTCCAGCAGACCACCGCCCGCCAAAGAAAAACGTCGGAATGGAAAGCCATCGCTCTTGCCGCCCTCTTTCTTCATGAACCGCTAACCTGGCACCATTGGACTGGCGAAACCCTGATCGTTTCAGGAGCCATCATCATTGCTTGAAGTTGATCTCAGATTCCGAAATTGTTTAAACCCGCAGACTTTGGCGCTTCAGTTGGTTCAATCGTCTGTTCGGAGGATCGCACATGAGCACACCGGTTTCAGGCACTTTTCTATTTGGCGAGCATCAGGTGACTGTCGGTTTCGAGGCCTACTACGACATGAATCAAAGCACTGCCGCCAAACCAACTGAGGAATCCAGACAGTCATGAAGGGCGTGAAGAAACTAAATCTTCCCCCAAACCATGCCTCGTCTGCGGACGTCCTTTCACCTGGCGCAAGAAGTGGGAGAAGGTCTGGGATGAAGTGAAGTTTTGCAGTGAACGCTGTAGGCAGAATAGGCAAGTCAGCAAACTCAGCGACTCATCATCATGAGGCAAATGCCACGCAAGGTCCACGCCGCAGTGCGCCACCAATTGGTGGCCACCAGACGCTGATGGGTATGCGCATCAAAACCCGCAGCGAGTTTATCGTGCAGCGGTATTTGGACTCGCCATGTGGATAGCCAATTAAATGCCAACGGCACCAGGCTCGCAATGAACCATGGATCAAGAGAACCAGCGATCACGATCAAACCCGCAGTGCCGATTTCAGTGAACATCAACGGAGCCACGACCCATGCGATCTGCTTAGTATAGCGTTGGTGATACGCTTGAAAGACTTCCCTGCCGATTTGAGCAAATAGAGGGTAATGCGCCAGCTGAATAGTCCAAATCAGACCGACGAGCGCCCATGTCGAGGCATTGTGAAAGGTGAATAGCAGACTCATGGCGTCACGGGCAGTCGAGCAAGTGCTGCGTAGTTGGGGCGATCCGCCGCATTGGCGTGAATGAAGCGGCGCACGACTCGACCCTGATGAATCAGAAACACGCCAGGCATTTGAGTGCCATCGCCTTCCAAAGCACCGGGCCGATGACCGGCGAGAAATGACTTCAGCCCTCGCCACCAGACACTCAAACCGAGCAACTGACTCACCTTGCCACGGCGCAATCCGAGTCCTCGATAGAGTCGGCGCTCAGGGTCGGAGATCGCAGGCACATCACCGAGCCCATAACTCTTGGTGAAAGCTGCGAAAGAGGCTGCGGTGCCCATGTGAACGAGGACGATTTTCGTTCCATTCTTCTCAATGTTCTCACGTCCGCTAGATAGATCCGCCAGTGCCTCACGACAGAACGAGCAACCTGAATGACGCAGAAACACCACAAGCAGGGGATGCTGCCGAGATAACTCGGCAAGGCTGCTACCCTGCGTGGTCATGGTTTCGGCGAGTAAGGTCGATTCATCAGGAAGTACCTCCTTATCGGCATCGGATTGATACTGGTCCCACGCGTATTTCAAAATGAGGAAGAACGGCACCCACCAGATGAGATCATTGGTCACACAGTTAAGCGCAAAACCCCATGGCAACTCTTCGGTCCACAGCGCTTGCACCATGCCGAGCGGCCCAAAGACCTTGCCGAGAAAGCCCACCAGAACGATGGGCCAATGCCTTGCAGGATCAAAGGCCGCGATGGCATAGCCGACGCCATAGACGCCGACGATCATGCCGATGCACTGCCAAAACTGCGGGTAGTTGGGCTGCGGCATCTCTAGCCAGTTAAAAATGGCCCCAGGAAACAGCACGGCCCAGGCACCCCAGAGCACGTTGTACACTCCCGCTGCGAGAAGAACGTTCCGCATCCAAGGTGGTGATGAAACAGAGGTAGTCATAGGTTTGAAAGGTGATCAATGCGGGATGGCTTCAATGACAGCGTCTGCCGCAGCCCAGCCTGAAAGCGCTGCACCTTCGCTCCGTGGTTCAGCAAAGACGACTCCCGCCAACACCGACGAAGGATCGCTGCTCATTCTGAAGATGAAGTGTGGGGTTCGATCATTCGTCATCGACTGGGCCTTTCAAGTGCTGCTCGAGCAGCTTGCGATGTTTGGTGACTCTGCCGCATACTCGTTTGCGCCACATGCGAAAACTGGAGGGCTTCAGCTCACGGCGCATTACCTCAATGACCTGTCGTTCGGTGAGTCCAGTGCGCTTCTTGATCTGCTCAAACGTGGTGCGATCCTCCCACGCATACCGGATGATGCGGGAGATTTGTTCCGGCGGGGCTGTCGTTTTCATGACAAGGAAAGCTGTTTGAGGTGACGGCTCATCTTTTCCCAGAAAGGAAAGAAGCCCGCCGTGGCAAAGGAGAATGCAGTGGCATCGGAAGCTCGACGAATCAGGGTCAGCCGAATCCCCATCGATTCGAGGCTTGCTCTGAGGCGTGGCAGCATGTCGTGGATCGGACCCACCATGGGCGCAAAAGCGACCACTTCATCAAGCTCATACTCCCGAACCCAAGAGCAGAGGCCTACCACAGGGTCGTCGGCTGCCAGGGCGACTGAAGGGCAAGCATAGTGAGCCATCGCTCTGGCAAGACCATCACCCAGCACAGCGTGAAGCGAAGCTTTGCGCTGACTGCTCAGCTTGTAGATCTCCGAATAGACATGGTCACTCAGGCAGGCGGCAATACTGTTTGGAGCGAGCGCTGCCAGCGGCCCTATTTCGGGCAAGAGATCATCGGGATGGAGCCATAGTCCCGTCCGGTTGCAGGTTCGACCAAGAGCCGTCGGATACTGCGGTAAGAGTCGTTTACCCACATCCCCAAGGTCCTCTACCACGCTGGCGACTACGGCTCCATCTGTCAGTCGTTCACTGCCTGCTGCATAATTGCTCAGATAATCAGGCGCGTATTTCTCAATGTTCGAGAGCCTTACGACGTAGCTCTTGCCGCGTGTCTGCAAGCCCGCGACCCACCTCCACGAAAGCGTGTTGCTGGCGGGATCAGCATCCAGCAGATGTCTGAAGAAAAAGTCCGCACCCAGTTCCCACGGCAGTTTTTCCACATGAATCCAAAAACTCGCCCACCACATGCGAGCGTGATTGTGGAGATAGCCCGTTTCGATCAACTCACGAGCGATCATGTCCATGCAGGCAACTCCGCTCTCGCCCGCCATGACGGCTTCTACTCGCGTCAGAGTCTCGGCCGGAAGTCGCTGCGGCAAGGAGCGCACTCGCTGCCGCCATTGTATCCAGACCTGTGGATGCATCTCAAGCCAACCTTTCCAGTAGCGACGCCAACAGACCTCTTGGAGCCACTTCTCAGCCACCTGAAAAGAATGATGAACAAGAGTTTCTGCGATGACTTCATCTTCTAGCAAGGTCCGAAAACGAATGCTGGCACCCAGCAGCGATACGTTGCCATGTCCAGCAAGAACCCGATTCCTCGCACTCGTGTAGCTCGGCACCAAGGGGAGAAACGCCCTCCAGGAAACGAGTGCCTCTCGGCGAGTTAGGGGCGCAATCGGGTGCATTGGTTACAAATCGGATACTGCATTGGGCCATGCGACGTGAAGCGTCCAAGCCACTGCTGATAAACGTTCCGCATGCCCATTGAGATGCTGGGAGTGCGCCGGAGTCTTTTCGTAGCCCACATGCGTTTGGAGAAGAATTTGTCCGTGTTATGACTTGGATTCTTGAGTGGTTCCCAGGCAAAAAACCAGCAGCATCTCAAGAGGAACGGGACAGACTTTTGATGGTAGCCCGGTATCGCTACAAGGCAGGCGAATTCCAAGAAGCTCTGGAGTGGCTCATGTCAGTGGAAACAAAGTGCTCAGGAGACGACTATTTTCATTACCTTCGTGCTCAGTGTCATGCAGCACTTGGAAATTGGGACGACGCCAAATCCTCACTCAAAATGGCTTCTGATAAAAGTGAGATCCTGAAATTGAGAGCGGTAGATGATCCGGTATTCGACGCGATTTTTGGGTGATCTCATTCCTCGCCTTCGATCAGTTTATCCAGACGTGTTTCAATTTCGCCGGCAAGAGCATCGAGAAGGTCGTGTTGGTCCTCCGGCGTCAAGACAGCCAGGACCTCTTCTAGCCTCACTGTGGTCGATTTGAGGAACACTTGTGCGGGTTTACGTCAAGTGGCCTCTATCCAAAAGCCAGCTCACTACCGATTCACCATGAAACCACTGATTTTCGCCGGGCCAAAGAAAATGAGCAATGGATGGGTTGTGTAAAATGTTTCAAAAGCACCCCGAATACAGAGAACCCCCAAGTGACGTATCACTTTGGGGGTTCTTCCGCTGGCTCTCAATTATCGATGTTAAGCCGCTTCCTCGGACTTCATCTCTGTTGTTGATGAGTCTCCCGATTTCTTCTTGTCCATCTTTGCCTTAGCCGCACGCTCGAACAATTGGCGTATATCTATGGCAGTGAATATGTACTCGTTGCAAGGGTCTCTATCATCAAATTGCAGCGCGTCGATGTCAGTCAAAGCGTACAGATCCCGTTTTGGAATTCCGAATATTTTCTCGACCATGCACGCGCACATGTTCATGTCGAATGCTCCCTCTCTTCTTGCCTCTGCCGTTAGCTCCTTTGCCTGCTTAATGCACTTTTCGTGATCAAGCTTTGCCAGGCGTTCTTGGACTCCCTTGAAATAATTTGCGTCTTCCGTTTTCCGTTTCTTACTCATTATGAATTGATTGAATTGCTCTCTTGGCTTCCCTTGCCGTTGAGGTTGTGCGATCTGTGAGGTCCCTGTTTTGAGATGGCCTGGTGGAAACGCTGGTGTAAAATTTTGATCTAAAATGTGGATGACTCGCTGATTCATTTGAACTCTCTTGAGAAGCATTTTTGCCGCCTTGAGTTCGCTGATTCTGGAACATGTGATCAGCGAGGGTCTGGGCATGTATAAAGTTTTTCATAAGGTCCCGAGAAGCAGAAGACCCCCGAGTGAAAGTCACTGGGGGTCTTTCCAATTTGCTTCCAGCTTTGTTTATGCGGCGGACCTAATTTGCTCAATTAGAACACCCGCCTTGCGAACCTGTGATACGAGACAGAACGGATTGTCATGGTCTTTGCCATGCACGTGCTCCACTTCAATATCCACAAGCATTTCCTGAAGAATGACCAATGCGTCCGGAATGATTTCTCCGGCCAAATTGATCACGCTGTTGATGTTATCTCCAAGCAAGTGTTCTAGGTCGCCAATGATTTCTAGCGAGTCACATTTTCGGTAGACCCGTTTAGCCATGTACTTCTTTGTCGGGTGAATTGAGGAAATGATCTCAAAAATCAGCCTCAACTCCCACTCGTCTTTATTGCCGACGCATTTTTTATTCAGGCGTGCGTCTGCTATTCTTGCCTGATGGAATCCTTCATTGAGATTCCAATTTATTACTTTGTCCAACTTCATCCTATTTGTCCTTAATCAACCAGGACTTTTTGTTCCTGGCTTTTGTTTTCTGAAACAGCGTGTGATTGCTTCCGCAGGAGTTCTTCCAACGGTCTTCCGACTCATCAGGATTTGATTCCTGGTGGGTCATTTGGAAGAGGTCGTTTTTCACTTGTTTCATCGCATATACTATAGCACCGTTCTTAGGTATGTCAAGAACATTCGCTATTCGTTCGCAAACCTGACTTAACCGATTTCATGTTTCTTCGCAACCCCCTTTGGGAAACTCTAGCCAATACCCTTTAGTTCGTACACAGATATTCCTGAGCGCATTTTTAGATCGTTTGAGGGTGGAGATAGCGGAATCGAATACAAGCGCCTCAAATCGCGTCTCTGTTGATGATCGTTCTGGTATCCCGATAGACAGTTTCTCCGCGTTTCTTTGGTTTTCGATCAGCTGCTTTGACGCCAATGAAGCTTTTCCTCTGGGGCATAAGGTTCCCGATTCTAACCACCTTATCCATGCCACCAAACGCTGCCGCCTGAGCATCGAGAAATATGCGCATCTCAAGATTCAATTCAGGAGCCCGTTTCCTACCTGAACTGCAATGCTCACGCCAAGCAGAAAGATATGGTTCCTGAAGGTCCATTGCCTTTGTGAGATACCTGATGCCCTTGTCGTGATAGGTCTGGGAGTCGATCAATTTAACTTCAATGGACGGCTTCAGATTAACACCAGCAGCACCAGCAATCATTTCCTCCATCGTCGCTTTAACTTCGTCTGGGAATTGAGACGCCGAGACAATGACGTGAGAGTGAGGATTGACGCGAAGTGGAAGGAAACTGCGAATTTTTAG
>CAMBPS010000142.1 GCA_945869675.1 Prosthecobacter debontii
GCGGACCCCATGCAGCATTGGGCTTATCTTCCAGTCAAAAAGCCAACGACAGGTCACAACGTGGACGGACTCGTCAGTGCCAAGATGAAAAGCGCCGGTCTGGACTTTGCCCCAAAAGCAGATGCAGCCACCCTTTGTCGCCGTCTTTATGTGACTCTGACAGGCTTGCAACCCAGCTATGAACAGAGTCAGGAATTCATCCGTGATCCCAATGCGGAGAAACTCATCAGCCACCTTCTTTCCACTCAAGCCTATGGGGAACGTTGGGCACGAGTATGGCTGGATGTCGCACGTTATGCCGACACGGATGGTTATCAGGTTGCGGGTCGTAACATCAATTACCCCTATGCCTACACCTACCGAGACTGGGTGGTGAAATCCCTGAATGAAGACATGCCTTATGATCAGTTTCTGATGCACCAGCTTGCGGCTGACAAAATGCATCCCAACGATCCTACCCACCCCTCTTTAGCGGCACTGGGTTTTCTGAATGTAGGAGACAAGTTTATCAGTGATCGGAATCTACAAATTGACGACCGGATCGATGTGGTCAGCCGTGGGATGCTGGGCATCACTGTGGGCTGCGCACGCTGTCATAACCACAAGTTTGACCCCATCCCAACCAAGGATTATTACGCCATGTATTCCATTTTTAGCAGCAGCATGGAGCCTGAACAAAAGGATTTACCCGTCATCGGTAAGCCCGCCAATGAACAGGCTTTCCGCGAGTATGAAGGAAAGGTCGCTGAAATCGCCCACAAGGAGATGGACTTCAAAAAGAAAGTGCATGAAGAGGTTCGTCAACCTGAGCGACTGGCCGAATATCTCGCCTTTGCGCAAGAAGCTTCCACCATCAAAGACCGTCAGACCCTCAAAGGCCGATCAGGAGCCCTAAAACTGCGTGATAAAGTGGCTGACAAATGGGGCGACTTCTTGAACCGCTACGCCTTAAAGGGCAAAGCCCACCCAGTCATGCTCGCCTGGAAAGAATTTGCGGCACTGCCTGCCGCTGAATTTGCGAGTCAAGCACCAGCCGTCATCACAGCCGTGACCAAGCCTGAAGCGGGACTCAATGCCGTGGCGCGCAATGAGTTCATCAAGCGACCAATTCCCAAGAGCATGGAAGATGTCTCGAAAGTTTATGCGGACATCTTTTCTACCTGCCTCGCGGGCAAAGAGCCAGACAATGCGGACTGGAAACAGGTGCGCGAAATTCTCCTCAGTGAACCCTCCCCGATGGCCGTGCCGTTAGAGCAGGCGAACCTTTTCTTCACCCGCAAAGATCTGGACACCATCGTCAAGCTCAGCAATGAGCGTGTGAAGCTGGAATCTGATCACCCTGGTGCACCTCCACGTGCTATGGTTTCTCTGGATAAACCCAAACCCAGTGACGTGCGCGTATTTGTGCGTGGCAACCCTGGCAGACAAGGTGATCCAGCACCCCGCGCATGGCTGACCATGTTTGGCGGAGAACTTTTTAAAGATGGCAGCGGCCGTCTAGAACTGGCTCAAAAGATAGCCCACAAAGACAATCCACTGACAGCACGAGTCATCGTCAATCGTGTCTGGGCTCAGCATTTCGGCAAACCTTTGGTCGGGCAAACCAGTGATTTTGGTGTGCAATCACCGAAACCCGCGCAGGCTGAATTGCTCGACTTCCTAGCAGCCTCGCTCGTGGAAAACGGCTGGAGTTTAAAGAAACTGCATCAGATGATTCTGAAAAGCCGCACTTGGCAGCAGAGTTCTCTGAGTTCAGAACAAAAAGACCTCAAAGATCCTGAAAACGATCTCCTCACCCGCTACAACCGCCAACGTTTGGACTATGAATCCATGCGTGATGCCATGCTACAAGCCAGCAGTGATCTGAATCTGAGCAAAATGGGTGGGCGCGCTGTGCGCTACACCGATCCAACAGCCGACGCCTGCCGCACCGTTTACATGATCGTCGATCGCTATGATCAGGCGACCGTCCCAGCCATGTTCGACTTTGCCAATCCAGACAGCCATAGCCCCCAGCGCTATGTCACCACGGTGCCACAACAGACACTCTTTTTAATGAACAGTCCGTTCATCAAACAACGAGCCTTACTCGTCGCCAAACAGGCCCCCATTCAGGGCAGTAGCATCGACTCCCAGACCATTCAGACTTTGTATCACCGTGTTCTGAAACGTGAGGCACGCCCGGATGAGGTCGAACTGGCTCAACGTTTCGCGTCCGATGCCGCCTCACTCAGCGGGCGCACCTCTGCCTTTATCTGGAAGTACGGCCACGGGCAGATTGAAAAAACACCCGACGGACAGGTCAAACTCGCAGGCTTCAGCGAACTCAAACATTTTGGTAAAACCGCGCAGACTAAAAATCGATGGTATCCGACAGGCACCTACCCAGACAAAGAGTTTGGCCATTTCCAAATCGGTATTGGAGCAGGGCACCCCGGTAAAAATGCACCGACCGTGCTGCAATGGACCTCTCCTTTTGAAAAAGAACGGATCCGCCTCAGTGGAAGTATCAAGCGCAGCAACGACCAAGGCAACGGCGTGCGTGCATGGATCATCTCCAGCAAAAAAGGCAAAGTCGCTGAACAATTTGTTCGTCCTACCGGGACCGTGGAAATGAACGCTCAGATCGAAGTCCAAGAAAATGAAACCCTCTCCTTCGTCGTTGAAGCCGAGAATGGAGATACCAACAGCGATAGTTACAGCTGGGCACCAAGAATTGAACGTATCCATGAAGATGGCAGCCTAACACCTATCAGCCAGTCAGACACCGACTTCTGCGGCCCTGATGGCTGGCCACAAAACCGCGCCAAGCCTCAATCCCCGCTCTCCCAACTCGCTCAAGTGCTGATGATGTCCAACGAGTTTCAGTTTGTTGATTGAATCCTTCTTTTCTACCCTCTGATGTCCCACCATCCCCTCAATCTCGAACACGCCTTCCTCACCCGCCGCCAGATGCTCAGTCGGACAGGCATGGGTATGGGAGCCATGGCCTTAGGTGGGCTCATGGGTGCAGATCAAGCTCAGGCTGGGCTGGATTCGAACAATCCCTTCGGAGTCAGACAGTCCCACTTTGAACCCAAGGCCAAACGGGTCATCCATTTCTTCATGAATGGTGGACCTTCTCAAGTGGATACCTTTGATCCAAAGCCCATGCTGGATAAGTATGATGGCAAACCTTTACCAAGTCTGCTAAAGACCGAGCGCCCCACTGGCGCCGGCTTGAAATCGCCATTCAAGTTTCAAAAGTATGGCCAATGCGGCTTGGAAGTCAGTGATCTGTTCGGCAAGACCGCTGCTTATGCGGACGACCTTTGTGTCATTCGATCCATGCATGCGGATGTGCCCAATCATGAACCTTCACTCGGCCTCATGAACTGTGGAGACGGACGCCTGCACCGTCCGAGCTTCGGCTCCTGGGTGACGTATGGTCTGGGCTCCGAAAATGAAAACCTGCCGGGTTACATCTCCATGTGCCCAAGCGGCATGCCAACACGGCGCGCTAAGAACTGGCAATCGGCCTTTCTACCCAGCATTTATCAGGGTACCTACATCAACACGAAAAACACAGAGGTCGATAAGCTGGTGGAGTTCATCAAAAATGGATCGCTCGATCTCAAGCAGCAGCGACGCCAACTCGACCTGCTTCATGAACTGAATGAGAACCACCTCAAGCAGCGCCAGAATGATCAGCAGCTGGATGCCCGCATACACAGCTACGAGCTAGCTTATCGCATGCAGATGGAGGCCACCGACGCTTTCGACATCAGCAAAGAGCCCGAATCCGTGCGCAAAGCCTATGGCGAAAATGACTTTGGACGGCAAACCCTGATTGCACGTCGGTTATTAGAAAGAGGTGTGCGTTTCATCCAACTCTGGACAGGCGCCGGTCAACCTTGGGATAGCCATGATGAAATCCTGGATCACGCCCGCCTAGCGAAAGATGTGGATCAGGCTATCGCCGCCTTCATGGGCGATATGAAGCAGCGCGGACTGTTTGATGACACGCTCATGATGTGGGGTGGTGAATTTGGCCGAACACCAGCCGTGGAACTACCGACACCAGGTTCCAATGCAGGCAAGCAACGCGGTCGTGACCACAACCATTATGGCTTCACCTACTGGCTCGCAGGCGGTGGCACCAGAGGTGGCTACACGCACGGTGCCACGGATGAATTCGGGTTTGCTGCCATCGAAAACAAAGTCCACGTGCATGATCTGCATGCAACTCTGCTGAAAGCGCTCGGTTTTGATCACGAACGCTTCACCTACAAGTATGCGGGGCTCGACTTCCGCCTCACTGGCGTGAATGAATGCTCAGTGATCAAAGAACTGCTGGCCTAAACGGCTCACTTTAGACTCAAGATAAACGCCTTTACGTCAGCGAACTCTTGCGGTTTCAGGATGAGGTTCATTGGCGGCATGGGGGAGATGCCGAGCTTTTCAAAACCTTCTGCTAACTTGGCATTGGGAGTCATGAGGCTCTCTAAAATGTAGGCTGCATCTTTGCGGCTAGCGATGCCGTCCAGTGCAGGTCCAACAGCACTGCCTTGACCATTTAAAACGTGGCAGTTTTTACAAGCAGCCACTGGATGTTCCCAAAAGATCTTCTCTCCGCGTTTCGTGTCACCAGCCAGCAAGGAAGCATCTTCTTCGACTTCCATGATTAGCTCACAGAGCTTCACATCATCAAAGTAAGTATCGCCTTTGCCCACATGCAGAAGGTTAATGCTGGCTTTAGGACGTTCTTTGCTGTTGAAGGTGACCTCCACTTCGGTCCAGTCTTGATCACGCTTGAGAGAGTTCGTCTCTGCACGGCCAATATGATCATTCAGACTGGCTTTACCGCGGAAGGCATGCGTTTTGACCCAAGCACTCAGTTTGTAATCGGTATTTGGCTTCAGTGGCACATCGGCAAAGAAACTGGTATCGGCATCGTCTCGAGTGATGACGCGGAAACCGTGTTTGCCGCTGTGGACCATTTTTTCATTGATCACAATGCCCCACTGCGCGCCAGCATTACCGGGCTTTGTCCCATAATCACGCTGCTTCCAACCTAATGGCGTTTTCATGTCAGCAGCAAGCTCTTCAAAACCTGAATTCGGCAGCAAGTTCGGACCTTCCTTGAAGTTAAGAGCACCGTGTTTTTTGCCGAGCATCTTGGCAGCTTCCGCCAGCCATTCGTCGTTTTTTACGATGGGGTCTGATGCGAGCTTTTTGACGAGTGTTTTGATTGCTTCCGTCGTGGGGAAATCTGCAAGCTTTACTAAGGCTGCTAGGCGTGTGTGCAAATCTGGATCTGAAAAGACGCCAGAGCCAAAAAAGAGATCTTGGGCAGATTGATCCTTGCCGAGAGCACGGATGGCATTGCGGCGTAGCACCGGATCTTTGGAAATGAGAGCGGTCTGGTGGGTTTTGGCATCAAGTTGACCGAGTGCATGTTGAGTCCAGAGATCATGCGGTCCATAGCTCGTGTTAGGCTTATACGAATTAGTTTCCACAGCCACACGCTGCTCAGATAGCCGACCATAAAGTGTGGTTTTAGCCTTCGACATCCCCTTCCCCACAATCCGATAAATTCGCCCACGGCGATGATCCCGCAGATCATTCTCATGCGCGCCGCCGACACCTGTGGTCGCTACAAAACCTCCGCGCTCCTTGCTCGGCGTCGGATTATGCTGAATGATGAAGTTTTGGAAATCGGCCACCCACACAGCGCCATCGGGACCGACTTCGGCGTGCACAGGACTGTTCCACTCATCGCTACTGGCATAGATGTTCATGGAGTCGAGCGCCTTCCAGCCAGCACCGTCAGATTGCACATCGACAAGAGCTACGACCTTCATCGTTGGTTCACAGATCATCGCTTTGCCTTGGAAACGCTTGGGGAGCGCATCGCTGTAAATGAAGTTCGATCCTGCTGCCGCAGTGTAACCGCCGAAGACGTCCACTTGGCGAAAGTTCGGCGTGATCGTGTGACAAGCATCAACGACATTGATCTTTTTTGCCGTCATGCCGCGTGAACCTTCGGGATACGCCGTGGCGGGAATCCCTCCGAAGAAGATGGGTGCGCCATTGGCCGTGCCCCCAAATTGATCGCCAGCCTCATTGGTGCTGTGGCCCCAGGAATTATTCGTGAACTGATGCAGAAACTCTAAGGCGCTGCCGTCTGGTTTGAAGCGATACGTTCCCATGGCAAACTGATGCTTCTTGCCGCCGACGTTACCTTCGATACCAGAGTAGCCGACGCAGCCGTAGATCCAGTTGTCGAAGCCGTAGTGCAAATTGCTAGCCTGCGCATGCGTGTCGCGGATGCCCCAGCAGTCGATGATCGTCTCACGCTTGTCCGCCTTGTCATCACCATCGGTATCTTCGAGGTAGATGAACTTCGGCGGCGCGGCAACGATGATGCCTTTGCGGGCGAAAACAATGCCCGTGGGCAAATTCAACTTGTCGGCGAACACAGTGAATTTGTCCGCCTTACCATCGCCATCGGTGTCCTCGCAGATTTTGATGCTATCTTGGCCTTCACCATTTTCTTGGATGCCATGAGGATAATCACGGGTCTCGACAACCCAGCAACGGCCACGCTCGTCCCATGCAAATGCGATGGGTTTGGCAATGTCTGGCTCACTGGCAAACAGCTTCAACTCGCAATCGGCAGGCACCTGAGTGCGCTCCATGCTGCCTTTCACACTCATCGGCAGCTGCAGCGTCAGCGGCTCTGGACGCTTTTCATAGTTGGCTACTTGTGGATGCTTTTCACGCTTTTCCACTTCCCGCTGCGCCAAAAAGGCCTCGTAGCTAGCTTTACGTGCAGCAGGTAGTTTCGAGAGAATGACGTCTTGGTTCAAAGCGTCTCCAGACTTCACGATTAAATCGTAATCGGCGTCCACCTTTTCCGTGGCATAGTCGAAGTAAATCGCCTCGCGCCCAAGATCGCGCATTGCCTGATGCAAAGGACCGACAGCCAGTTGTTCTTTCCCTTCTGGATCGAGATAAAGAACACGAATCGGTCCGTCAGCGGCTAGACTTAGGCTTGCCAAAAGAAAGGAGAGAAAAAGAAAATGAAGCGACCCCATGATGGATGAATAAGTTTGAGTTTATTAAACGCCTGACAGCCGGTTTCTCACACTGACATCTTTTAGGTGAAATCAGACAAGTGAACCCTAAACCTCCGGACTCCGCCGCTTCACCGTAAAACGCTCGATTCCCTTACGCATGATCGGCACCTGGAAATTTACCAGCAATCCTGATTTCAAACCGCCTAGGCGTAGCAAAGACTCCATCTTTTGGCGTTCCATGTCCGGCACCTGCTCACAGACCAGCACTTGGACCAGCAGCACCTCATCGACCACCAAGTCAAGACGCGCAGCGCCAGTGATGCTGTGACCGCGATAATCAAAACTCAGACCCTGCCCGCGCTCGACCTTCAGCTCTAGACCGCGCAGTTCGACGGCCAAACACTCCTCATAGGCCTCTCGCAAAAGTCCAGACCCAAGAACCTGATGCACCGTCATGCAGGCTCCAACAACAAGATGTGGCAAGTCTTCTAGAATCATAATCAGCCGCACAGTGTCACCTAAGTCACAGTGGAATTCGCTCCTTTAAATTAAGTGGTTATGGAAAAATAATTTTAAGTCGATCAATCGACACCGTAAAGTTAATTTGAATTAATTATTTACAATTTCTGGAAAAAATTGAATGCTCCCAATGAAGATACTCTCCAAGGTGTAGGCGCGTTTTCTGCTCATTGAGAAAAATGGAATTCATCCCTATCTGAAAGCAAAAAAACATAAATCCTCAATTGCGATATTACTTAACTAATATTAACTATCTAAAGTATGAAATCCCCGTCTTACACCTCTCCTCGGGCCTTGATGATGGC
>CAMBPS010000143.1 GCA_945869675.1 Prosthecobacter debontii
GAGGGTGCCGTTAAGGATGTATCGTGTCTTGTCCTCACTCGCACACTCCATGGCCTCCAGAATGGATTCCCGCAGGCTGGATGGAAGTGGAATGGCTTCGCCCTTGATGCTAGGGTGCGTTGGAAATTCATCTGGTGAGATGAACGGCAGCTTGGATTCACCGAGAGTATCACCCAGCGGGAAGCGGATTAGATGGTGATCACCATGGGTCATCACCTCAAGACTCTCGCCTTTGCCACAGCTTTTCACGAGTTGTGAGAGCTGGTCGAAAGGCAGGAGTAACTTGGCGGGAGGACCTTCGGCAGGATGTTCCAGCCGGACGGTAGCCCAGCGATCAAGATCAGTGCTACTGAGCGCGATCCAGCCATCGTGAGTGCGCTCGACTTGGATGTGGTTAAGAATCGCGAGGGTAGAACGTCCAGGGAGGACTTTGCTCAAGCCGGCAAGGGCGGGTTTGAGTTCCGCGACGGGGAGTATGATGGGTTTCATGAGGTTGTTGTTTTTCTAGGGTTTGAATGAAGAAGCGCCATGGCGTGAGACGCCGTCACTTCGTGGTTGGGTGGGGACTCAGATCAGGCGGCGAGCTTCATGGACTCGGCCTTGTATTTGAGTTGTGCGGTGGTGCACTCTTCGTGGAAGATACCTTCACGCTTGCCGAGAAAAACCGGCTGGTAGATGGAGCCGGATTCCTTGCAGGCGTAAAGATACCGGCATTCCACAACTTCGCCGGGTTTGGGGATTTCGTGGTTGGGTGGAATGGTGACATTGCCCGAAGGTCGCACCTTGCCATTCTCCCAGAGCATGAGTGACACGCTGCGTTGGTCGTTGGGTTTGGTGACGATGAATGAGGCTGTTTCGTGGAACTTGGGATTAAGCTGTGTTCCTCCGCTTTGCGGACAATCGCCGCTGGCTTCGGATTGAATGCTGATGGAGTCCATAGGGAGGTTGAATGGGGAAATGCAAAAAGCCAGACCATCATCAGATGATCCGGCTTCGGCGGGTTCAGGTGGATGAGTGGATTTACTTCATCAGGCATTGAGCAATGCGTGCGAGGGTCACGCACAAAACCCAGATGGTCGTGCCGATGATGTCAAAGAGGGTGGTAACGATGGATTGAAACATAGGGATAAGGATGATTGAAGGGTTGATTGGGTTAATGCCAGTGACGGCACTCGTCGAAGAACTCGCAGCTCGCGCAGTGCATCCCTGGTGAGGGGACGAACTGACCGTGTTGAAGTCCATTGAGGTAGGCTTCCATTTGCCGATACAGCCTGGATTCCTGCGGCTGGCTCATGGGAGGCATGGCGGTGATGACGACCTTGGGGTTCTTGAGTTTGACCAGGTGGTGAAGCTGTAAGCCGGCTTCCTGCTGCCCGGTATTGTGCCGGTAGAGGATGGCATAAGCACTGGTCTGGATTTCCGTGGTGTGAACGACTTTCTCCGCGTTGGGAGTCGTGGCGCTCGTCTTGTAGTCGATGATTTGTTGCTGCTGAACTAGGTCGAGCACGCCAATGAGTTTGGGCAGGCCACGATGGTGCAAATCGGCTTCGATTGGCACCTCGACGGCATCAGGTTTCAACTCTGCGGGAAGGTGGGATTCTCGAAGGTAAGTATCGACCAGACGCCAGCCGGTGGTTATTTCGTTATTTTCCTCGCCGGGCTCCCATGTGACTGAGCCTTCGGAGGTATCCGCCCACGCGTCTAAGAAGACGTCATGCGCCTGCTTGAGCGTGAGCGGTTGTTGCAACCAGCGTGCCTTGTTCCAGGATTTCAGCACGGCATGAACCGAGCTGCCGACATGGAGCGAAGGCGTTTTGGGTTTCTTGAGCCGGAGCACATAGCGGAAGTAGAACTTCAGACGACACTGCAAGAACAGCCCCAGCCGTGAGGCTGAGACGGTTTGTTGCAGGTCGTTGAGAAGGTCCCTCTCGCCCGACTCCTTGGGGATGGAGCAGGCTTCTGGGTTCATGCAGCTTCGGCGTTAGGACGTTGCTGCCAGCGGGTCTGGCGTGAACCAGATTGACCAACCTTCAAGAGGAGCTCCTCAATCAGCTGGCTGGCCTGCATTTTGTTCAGTTCCTTGACACCGGCACCGAAGAGCTGCTGCGACAGGTCTTCGGCCTCCTGCTTGGAGAGCTGGTTTTCATGGACGATACGCAGAATAAATCCGCGCTGACCATCCGTGCAGTTCCAGCGATCACCAGTAGGTTTGATCGGCGAACGGTGACCGTTGCCGTTCACTGGGTAGGTGTGTCCGTTCGGCACAACATGGAGGCCATGACTGCCGTGGCCGCCATGGCTGCCATTGGACCCAGCACTATCCGGCACGAAACCGGGGTGCTGAATTTCCTGATCAACCGACTGCTGAAGCAGACCGTAGAGTCTGGCGATTTCAGCCTCTACTTGGGTGATGTCGTTGAGTTCCGTCTCGATAGAGGCGGAGAAGCTGTGGCTACTGTAGTGAGGTAGGCCGAGCTTCTTTGCATAATTGGCGCTGAGTTTGATTGCCATGATGAGGGTATGTGGGTGTTTTGTTTTGTCTTGGGTGTGTGAACACAAAAAACCCATGGGCCGGTGAAGACTCATGGGGTTTCGGTGAAAGGGATAAATGCTCCTAGGCCGCTTGCGCGATTCCAGGAGCTTGAGAATTAGCGGTCGATGGATCTGAAATCTGCAGGCTGGTGGCTGTATTCCATCCGGGGGTAGCACGAAGCGCTTTTAGCAGCAGATCATCCGTGAGTTTGGTCATCGGAATCCTGCGGTGCTTGGCTTCATGATAAAGGATGGAAACAAGATACCTAGAGATCATGGGGGAGTAGTGTTTGGGTCGTGACATGGAGTGAGGTTGAAGGAGTTCACCCAACAAAACGGCCCGGCCTGAATAAGTCAGACCGGGCCGGTTGGGTGGGTGGTTGAAATGGAGCTGGGTTGAAGATTCAGAAGTATGGTTGGAACAGCGAATCCTCAGTCAGCAATGTTAAATAACACAATTCAGGCTGCCATTGCGGGATCATTCGTGAACGAATCTCACTAACCAATTTGAGTGAGAATCTTCCCATGCAGCGCAGGTAGGAAGCGATTCGCTGCCCTCACTTCGCCGTGGCTGGCCGTAATGGATTCGACGTGGTAGCCTTCGGAGGTAAAGTAGCTGCGGGCATCGCTGATGGCAGCGGCGTCATCCGCATACCAATCGGCAAACGTGGCGTTGTCGCCCGCGCTGCACATCTGTCCGGCGCTGAACGCATAGGTGGACTTGAGCTTTGAGGCATCGGCAACGGCCTGAGCCAATTCGGGTGTGCCATTCACCGTTCCGCCCGGTGAATTGATGTCCAGAAGAATGGACTTCACATCGTCTCGGGCAACCGCCTCTTGAATCACTTCGGCCACCTGGTTCATGTCGGTCGCGCCGAAGAGCAATGAGGAAATCAGATCCGGGTCGCGCATCAACGGGCCGTGACTGCGAATAAGGCCAACGCCATCCTCCACAGATAACAAGTGGTTTGAGGAGGACTCAGGCAGCGTCAGACGCGAATCGAAGAACGCAACGGTTTGAGCAGCCATGCTGTGCATGGCATCGGTGGTGATAAGCCAGGGCTGGCGGGAGAGAAGAGAATCGAGCGCGGTCACGCTCCGGCTGGAGTGTCAACGACGACGGGGGGGTCCGCGATGGAGAAATTTCTACCGCCAACTATACTGATTTGCTCACATTGATGATATGTAGATACATATCGTGTCGCTATTTTATGCCTGTCCGCCTGCCAAAAACTCAAGTTTAAAAGAGCTATGGCACGCTGCCAAAGTCTGCCAAGTGACCAATATCATTCTGCCCTATTTTGCGATGCTGGTCTCTTGAAGGGATAGTGACCTAAACTGGAGCGCGAGCGGAATGGTTTCCCCATCAAGAAACATAATGTCACTACTTGCTAATATCTAGTAACGTATAGTATCATCTACCCATGAAAAGTCGAAGCCATAAAATGCTCACCCTCGCCCGTTCGCAAATTCTGCGACCGCGTGAGATGGCGAGCTTCGGGGTATCCCGAAAGCGACTCTCAAGTCTTGTCGCCTCCGGTGATCTCGTCAAAACGGGTCGTGGACTCTACATCTCTCCGGACTTTGAACTCACAGAACACCACTCCCTAGCAGAAGTGGCAAAGCGTTTTCCTCAAGCCGTGATCTGTCTGCTCTCTGCACTCCAGTTCCACGAACTGAGTCTTGAGATGCCCCACGAAATCTGGATCGCACTGCCCAAAGGAGCGCGCATTCCGCGCCCCAAGGATCTGCAACTTCGTGTGATTCGAATCTCCGAACCAGCCTTCTCTGCTGACATCAAGACGCATCTTATCGAGGGCGTCGAGGTCAAAATTTACACGCCTGCAAAGACCATTGCTGACTGTTTCAAATTTCGCAATCAGAACACCACAGCCGTGGCTTATGAAGCCCTGCAAAACGCTTGGAAGGAGCGCAAGGTCACTTCCTCGGAACTTGTGCGTAGCGCCAAAACCTGCCGCGTATACAATGTGATGCGCCCCTACCTAGAAACACTCGCTTGAACAAGAAACCGAAAACCAACCTCGCAGCTTCAGTTCGCGCACGGCTCCTAAAACTGAATGAAGCAACCAGACAAGACTATAACGCAATTCTCACGCGCTACTGCCTAGAACGTCTGCTATATCGGCTGTCGGTATCGAAGCACCGAGACAAGTTTATCTTGAAGGGAGCGATGCTGTTTGCAGTGTGGCAAGGCTCTCCGCACCGACAAACCCGCGACCTCGATCTACTTGGTTTCGGGGATTCGTCGCAAACTGCGCTGAAGGATGTTTTCCGCGATTTTTGCAATCAGGCGGTGGACGATGACGGTGTGACATTCGATCCCGAAGCAGTTTCCACCGGCGCAATCCGAGACGACGCGGAGTACGGTAGTGTGCGCGTGAAGATCATTGCCCACATCGGCGAGGCAAGGATATCATTGCAGGTGGATGTCGGCTTTGGGGATGTCTTAACTCCTCAGCCTCAGGAAGAATCATACCCGTGTCTTCTGGACATGCCCGCACCGGTGCTGCGCTGCTACGCACGAGAAACCGTAGTGGCGGAAAAACTCGCTGCCATCATCAAGCTTGGTGACATCAACACGCGGTACAAAGATTACTTTGACCTGCTATTCCTCTCGGAGCGGTTTAATTTTGATGGCCCGCTCCTGCGTGAAGCCATTGAAGCGACGTTGAAACGGCGAGGTTGGCTGGACATCGCCACGAACATGCCTGATGGTCTGTTGGTTTCGTTCGGCACCGATCCGGTGCGCAGTAAGCAATGGGCTGGCTTCTGCGAGAAAAGCAAACTAGCTGAATCCCGTTCACTTGCAGAAGTAGTGCAACGCGTCGCCGATTTTGTGATCTCACCGCTTGAAGCGATTACCAAAGCAACTCCATTCACGCAAGGTTGGATAGCAGGCGGGCCGTGGAAATGATTCTTTTGGTTGGTTTTTGGAAACGCTCTCAAAGGTTAACAAGGGCTTCCGAAAGAGATACTCGATCTCAGTCAAAAGCTCCTACTCTCCGACAAACGGCGCGCCTGACAAGCGAGCGTGGATGCAACTATTTCACGCTCATTAAACACCCATGTCCCTCCGCCTGTTTCAGGCTCGTAATGTCTCCGATGAACGGAGTCACAACTCAACAGCAAGGCCAATCGGCATTTCCAAAGGGATGGCCAACCTCCTTACTTTTGGCTGGTGGATTTTTAATGCTGCTCGGGGCAGCCCACTTGGTCATGCAGGTAGCCTACCCTAGGGACTGGGGCAGCCCCATTGGCTGGCGGAAGCCGATCTTGTTTGGCATTTCCACTGGTAGCATGCTTCTTAGTTTAGCCTGGGTCATCAGTAAGTCTCCGCCACGTGGCCCTTGGCTGCCATGGACCCTGGCCGGAACTTCTGTGATTGAGGTGCTTATCATCACCGTGCAAACATGGCGCTCCGTTCCGGCACATTTTAATCAAGGTGCGGCCCTCGACCAAGCCCTTGGCTCCGCAGTGGACTTGCTTCTGCTCATCCTCTCCGCTGCCATCTTCGTGTTGTGGCGACGCACGTTAAAAGGAACAATGGCAGATCCTGACTACACTCAAGCTATCCGCTGGGGGATGGCCTTCCTGGTGCTCAGCTGCGGTTTCGGATTTGCCCTGGTGGCCTATGGCACGGCAAGGCTTTGGGCGGGCCATGCTCCTGACATCATCGGCCAAGCAGGCGTGCCAAAGTTTGTGCATGGCATCGTTGTCCATGCATTGCAGGTCCTGCCAGCCTGGGTCTGGGTGATTCGGCTGATGGGTGTGGACATGAAGGGGAGACTTACGAGCCTGCGGTATGCTGGCCTAAGCTTCTCCTTGCTGGCGTGCTACGCTCTATGGCAGACTTTGAACGGCTACGCCAGATTTCACCCCAACTTGGGAGGCACCCTACTGCTAGCAGCCACTGCGGCGTGTGGAATGCTTGCCATCTTCGTGTGCCTGCACAAGGATCCCAGACCCTCAGGGCCGTAACTGTGCCTCCTTGCAGACATTGCTGAACTTGGTCAGTGAGCAGATGTAAATGCTTCCGCAGTAGGCATACTCCTCCGTGAACCACGCCTCCGGCAGCGATAAACCTCATGCCAGAAAATGCTTTCTTGCGGGTTCTCTCTGGGATATCGAGTGGCATTATTCTTTAAGTTTGACGGGCAGACTTGAAAATGCATCTCAGCTAAGGCTCGCCCACTCGTAACTGACATTGTGAGCGTATTTTTAATCCCTGGCCTTGGCGCTACCTCAGACCTTTTTGCGGACTATCAATTCCCGTTCCAGACACTTACGGTGGACTACCCTGCACCCAGCACACCTGCCGCTGGATTATCCGAATATGCACGTCAACTAATTGCTGACAATGGCATCCAGCCAGGGGACAGCCTCATCGGGGTTTCTCTGGGTGGCATGATTTCGTGCGAGATCGCAGCGCAGATGTTCATCTCCAAATTGACGCTGGTGTCCTCTTGCACCGATTCCCTGCACCTAGTGCCGTTCATTCGCAAAATTCGTCAACTCAGCCGCGTCGTGCCCTGGCAGCTCATGCAGAAAGTGCCCTTTCCAGCTTTTGTCCTCAACCGCCATCGACGAATGGCACTCGCGATGTTCCGCGTGGCCGATGCGAAGTTCATCCGCTGGGCCTGTCTACATGCAACCGCCTGGAAGAGTCCTGCAGTTCATCACGACACGATCCAGATCCACGGAGACAGAGACCCCCTTTTCCCAATCGCACTCCAAAAGGTCGACCACGTCATCAAGGGTGGCGACCACCTCATGATTTTGAGTCATCAGGCAGAAATCCAACCGCTACTCATCGCGAGGCATCAGGCCTCCGAGTAGACTCATTGAAAATAAGCTAGAGCTGGCGGGAAAGAAGCGAATCGAGCGCGGTCACGCTCCGGCTGCATTGTCAACGACAGTAGGCAGCGGTGCAGGCATGGTAGAGCCTCCACTCGGCTTCCACAGCATGTCCAGGGGCACGCCGTATTTGATGGCGGTTTCGAGGATCATCTTGGCATCACGCGCACGACGCTCCAACTCTTCACCGAAGTCTGCGCCGAGTTCTTCATAATGATCGCTGATGGTCTTGAGACCCATCTCCACATCCGAGCGGTTTTGCTGCGCTTCACGACCTGCATCAACACTGAGCTTGCGGGGACACACACAGCTAATTTTCCACCATCCCTGGACGGCAGGCAGTTCGCCACGATCAATGGCATCGCCGATCACGTAGAACCACACCGGCTTGATGAAGCGCTGGATGAGGATCATCTGCCGATATGAAAAACGACG
>CAMBPS010000144.1 GCA_945869675.1 Prosthecobacter debontii
CACCAAAGAACACGGTTGCTCTTTCTGAACCCTTTGTGTGGAGCACTGCCCGCTTTCGCGGTGTTTCCCACATCTCGTAGATGCCAGAGGATTGTCTGCCTCTGGGATGCGACGGCCCCAGTTTCCAGAGTGCTGCCTCGCGAGGGCGAACTCTGGGAGCTGGGGCATTTTGTTTCTAAAAGGCAGTCGTGGAGGGCGGCGGTAGAGATGCCACGATCTGCCCACGGTCTGCCCATGCTGGGAGCGTGGTTTGATGGTCCGGTGCAACAGACCATTGCACCGGACCGATGCACCCACCCATGCAATGAATGGCAGTAGCTCAGTTTACCGGTGCAACACCAGTTGCAATAAAGGCCTCATTTCGGTGCATTTATGTGCATTTTGACGTATTTTAAGGCCTTGCTTCTTGGCTCTTATTTTGCGGTTATCACAATGATAATCAGCGGTTTACGATACAAAAAATGATGGTGCGCGGTGCAGGGTTCGAACCTGCGACCCTTGCCGTGTGAAGGCAATGCTCTACCACTGAGCTAACCGCGCATTGATTTTGGGAGGGTAGACATAAACACGAACCACCGCTTTGCCAGTGCTTTTTTCATCAGAGCTCAACTATCCAACTGAAAGACCTCAGAGATTCAGCTCATTGGAGAGGTTCACTTGACGTGGTGCCTTGACTGCCTAATGCGGAGGATCTGCCGATGTCGATGAACCCCACCTTCCCAGCCGTTAAGGGGATGCACCTGCGTGTGCGTCACCTGACACGCTACCTGTATGAGGGAGAGGCTTTAGAAAGCTACAATGATCTGCGCTTGCGCCCCGTCTCTGACCCTTTGCAACGCTGTTCCAGCTTTCATCTTCGAGTCAGCCCAGAAGCGGTCATCAAAACCCATTTCGACTTCTATCAAAACAGAGTCGATCACTTTGAGCTCCATGTGCCGCACTCAAGCTTGGAGATCGAGTCGATTTCAGAAGTTGAAACTCGCCCTGATCCTCGCGGAACTCTACCGCTAGGATTAACGCTTGAATCTCTCAATGATCGCAGGGTTGAAGAGAACTACTTTGACTTTGTCGTGGAGTCGAAGTTTGTACCCCAAAACGTCGCTATCTGGCGAGAAGCCGTGGATGTCCTAGGCGGGCCAGTGACGGATCTCTGGAAAGATGCCATCAAGCTGGGCCAGCACGTCTTCCGCAGCTTTGCCTACGATCCAGACTGGACGCATGTGCACACGGATGCTGCTTCGGCTCTGCGTGATCGACGAGGTGTTTGTCAAGATTACGCCCATGTCATGATTGCCTTTTGCCGCAGTCAGGGCATTCCAGCGCGCTATGTCAGCGGTTACTTTTTCAATGATAAAACGGGGGATGAAAATGAAGCCTCCCATGCCTGGATGGAGGTCTTCTTACCGCACTACGGCTGGAAGGCCTGGGATCCCACCCATGACCGTGAGGCCGATACTCGTTACATCAAGCTGGCAAGCGGACGCGACTACGGGGACATCAAGCCTGTCAGTGGCAGCTTTCGGGGCAAAGGCACCCAGCAGATGCAAGTCATCGTCCAAATCCGCCAAAGTCTTTAATCTCCTTCCCTTCCACCATGATCACCCCCACTCAAATCCGCCTCTTCATCAAACCCGGTTGTCCCTGGTGTGATGAAGCCATCGACTGGCTCACCAGCCACGGCATTGCCTTCACCCGCTTAGACGTCATCCGAGATGCCTCCGCCCGGGCCGAGATGTTGGCGCTGACCAAACAAACCAAGGCTCCTTCAATCGACGTCGATGATCACATCCTGGCCGACTTTGGCGCCGATGAACTGGAAGTTTGGTGGAAGAAAATGGGCTTCAGCTTGCCGTGAAATCGGCCTGGCATGGGGAAACTTCGTCGGAGTCAATCCCGACTCTGACCACCTCCGTGCTGACATTTGTTTCTATGAAAAGCCTGTGCGAAAGTAGGCCATGAAGATTTTATCCGCCATGTCAGGAGGAGTGGACAGCAGCGTCGCCACCGCGCTGCTGGTGCGGGAGGGGCATGAAGTCGTCGGGGCTTACATGAAGAACTGGATCAATGAAGAAAACATCATCGGTCATTGCCCCTGGGAGGAAGACATCGTCGATGCACGCGCCGTCGCGGATCAGCTTGGCATAGAGCTGCACATCGTCAATCTGATGAAGGAATACCGTCAGCGGGTGGTGAAATACCTGCTCGAAGGTTATCAGGACGGCATCACCCCAAACCCCGACGTCATGTGCAATCGCGAGATGAAATTTGGCGTCCTTTGGGACTGGGCCTGCGAACGTGGGTTCGACGCCATCGCCACGGGTCACTATGCCCGCAAATCAGACGACCAGACCATCCTCAGAGGCGCCGATCCTAACAAAGATCAGACCTATTTCCTCGCCATGATGCGGCCTGAGCAGGTGCAAATTGCGCGCTTTCCCATCGGTCATCTTTTAAAACCGGAACTGCGGGAAGAAGCTCGCCGCCTGAACTTAAAAACCGCCGACAAAAAAGACAGTCAAGGCATCTGCTTCATCGGTGAAGTGAAGATGGAAGATTTTCTACGCACCTTTGTCGCGGATCGACCCGGGAACATCGTCGATCTCGAAGGCCGCATCCTCGGCCAGCACAAAGGCTTGCATCTCTACACCCTTGGACAACGGAAAGGCATTGGCGTGGCCAGCAACCTGTTCAAACAAGCCTATGTCGTCGTGGCCAAACGTCCCGAGAGCAACGAACTCGTCATCGCCATCGAGCGCGCTGACACTCCCCTACTCTGGGCCCGCCGCTGCACACTGACGGGAGTCTCCACCGCCGGCCGGCCGCTTGATCAACCACGCCTCCTCCATGCCCAGCCTCGTTACCGCTGCCCGGCAGGTCTGGCCCAATTCACCCCGCTAGCAGACGGCCGAGCCACCCTCGAATACCAAGAGCCCCAGCGCGCCCTCACCCCAGGCCAAATCTGCGCCCTCTACGACGGCGACCAACTGCTCGGCGGCTCCATCTTTGAAGCCATCTCGTACGATTGACTAAAATGAGGAGGATTTAGACATAAAACAGCTGGATTCTTGTGACGATTCGCCGGAGATCTGCAAAAGTTTGCGGGAGCCTGATCCATGCCTGTTGCCTGTAGGCATGAAGTAGCGGGAATCTTGGGGACATCAGTAAGTGCTGGGCATGAGTTCTTTGACATAACTGTGTTCCCGATGGAATGGCACAAAAGTTGAGCAGATTTGCGTCTATCTCTAGCAGAGGCAAGCTGGTGTCTGTTGAATTTGGGTCAACAGCCAACGGATTTACGCACGGATCAAATGTCGCTGCGGTGATTCGATGAACTTAACCAAAATCCTGCTGACCTGTATCAACAACGGCCAGATCTACGGCCGTATCTGGCCGTTTTGAAGGAGAGTCATGCCTTTGACGACTTTCGCGAAAACGTTGGCTTCAAAAGCCGAGAGGCAACTGAACATGCTGCCACCTTTTTTGTTTAAAAAAGGTGGCCCGAGACGGATTCGAACCATCGACACGAGGATCTTCAATCCACTGCTCTACCAACTGAGCTATCGGGCCATGTCCACCAATTTGGCGGGATGTTATGGTGGCAAAGAGTGACACGATGCGCAACGCCTTTTTTACTTTTTCATGCAGTATTTACAAATCCAACTCAGCTTGGGGATAAAGGCGGACGAGAACGCAGGAGAGACAATCGTAAATGAGCGATTGCGCGGTTTTAGAAAGGGCTGCGGGGAGTGCGCCTTTTTCCACGCCTTCTTTCCAGAGGCGCTCAATGCCGATTTCATGCTCATCGAGGACCACGGTGACGACGTTGTTCCAATGCGCGGGTTCAGCGCTTTCCTGCCACTCTCCACGACCACGACCAAAGTGGGCTACGGCCAAGTAGGTGAGCATGGCCAAGCGCACCTGCTCGCGGAAATGCTCGCGTGACCAGTGCAGGCGATGATCGTTACCACGGACGAGGTTGTAGCTTTTGATCAAGGCATAGGCACCAATACCTGCGGCAAGTCCGCCGACAAGAGCACCGCCACCAAAGGTCATGCCGCCCATTTTAAGATCGGCAATGAGTCCGCCCATGGCTCCGCCAGCGACGCTGCCTAGAACGCTCCAGATGGCTTCTGGCACCTGCTGCGGCGTATGGAAATGCTCGCTGGTCAGTCGTCCAAGAGCACGGGCTGCTTCGCCCTCGAGTCCATGAATTTCGATGAGTCGATTCGTGGTAGAGACCACGCGGTCCGCCAGTCTTGCGGCTAATTTTTCGCGAGCGTCTTGGTATTCTTGATTCAATTCAGATCGGCCAATGCCGACCTTTTCCATCAAGGTCTCACTGCGCACTTCAATGCCATCAACGACGGCGGCAGTCAGCAGCTCAGAGAGAACGCGGCTGGATTGGCGGAAAAGGCTGACGTTGCGCTCATGCCAGGCGCGTTTGAGATGCTTGAAGGGCTGAGCTTTGACCTCACTCATCAGAGGACTGAGTGTCTCCATGAGCACGTCTTCCTGAACCCAGCAGCGAGCAAAGGCGTCTAGCCGAATGACCTCACGGACAAAAGCATACTGGCTGAGGTGCTGGCGCCATTCCTGCGCCTCGCTATCCTCAATCGTTGGATCTTGCGCAGGGCCGGTCTGATTCAGCAGCACGAGCACGGGCTTACCAATCCAACCGAGGATATTCATCTCAGGACTGATGTAGGCAGCGACCTCTGGGGGCTCTGTGGCATTGACGAGATAGAGAACGACGTCGGCCTCATCGCGCACGTTTTTTAAAGCTTGCTGACTGCACCAGAGCGGCTTGTCGGTCATTCGGTCCCAGGTTTGCGAAAGGAACCAGAGCACGGGGTTTTTCTCCCGCAGCAGGCGCTTCAAGAGCCGGGCACTGTCGCCAAAACCAGGTGTATCCCAGAGGCGCAGCAGGCGCGCCTCATGCTCAATGAGTGTGTAGGACTCGTTAAAAAGGGTGACATGAGCAGCATCCCGGACCTCCCCGACATCTCGCCGGAGCAGGGTGCGGGCCAAGGTGGTCTTGCCTGCATTGGTATGCGAGATGAGACTGAGGGTGACGATGTCGGTGGCTGGCGGGGTGATGCCCGAGGGCTGTGGCATAGCGATGGAGGAATTAAGGGGCGGCGTTGGATTTAAGCAAGTGCGGCCAGCAAGCTTCTCACCATCATAAACCTAGATTCAGGAATGGCTGACCGCCGATTTGCATCCGTCATTGATTCCACAAGGCTTTTCGCCTCTCGGGAGGTGTCACCCAAGACACAGCCGCTTCGAGTCGAAGAATCCTTGTGAAACCAAGCCCTGGCGCAACTCAACGATCTTCCATTCCCGGATCTAGGATAAAGAGTCCCTGACACGTTTGGGCGTCCAGCCTTCCTCACGCAGCGCTCGCAGAGAGCGTGCATCGTCCCGCTTGGCCAGACGGCGACCATTTTCATCGACAATCAGGCGATGATGCTCCCACTGCGGCACGGGCAGTTTTAAGAGCTCGATTAAAAGCCGGTGAAGATGCGTGGCCTCTAAGAGGTCCTCTCCCCTTGTGACCAGCGTGACGCCTTGCCTGGCATCGTCCATGACGACCGATAGATGATAACTCGCTGGGGTGTCCTTCCGCGCCAAAACCACATCCCCAAAGATCTTAGGCGTGGCTATGAACTGTCCGCGGGCTCGATCCTGCCAGCAAAGGTCGTTTCCAGCCAGAGCGATGGCTTTGGCGATATCCAGGCGCAAGGCATAGGCCTCTCCCCTGCCCTGACGCTCGGCACGCTCAGTGGCGCTGAGTTGACGACAGGTTCCGGGATAGAGCAGACCATCAGGTCCATGAGGAGCCTGTCCAGCTCGGGCAATTTCTTCCTGTATGTGTTTCCGCGTGCAAAAGCAGGGGTAGAGCAGGCCCATCGAATAGAGCTTATCTAAGCCAACCCGATAATCGTCAAAATGATCGGATTGCTTGAGCACAGGAAGCTCCCAGCGCAGGCCTAGCCAGGCCAAATCCTCAAACAGCGCTGTTTCATACTCTGGCCGCACTCGCGTGCCATCGATGTCCTCCAGCCGCACCAAAAAGCGTCCCTGCCCTGCGCGATCAGCAGCAAACAGCGCCGCATAAGCATGGCCCAAATGCAACCAGCCTGTCGGGCTGGGGGCAAAGCGGGTCGTGGGATCAGGCATGGACACTGGATGATCAAGACCAAGGGTATCTGCAAACCATCGTATCACTCACCAAGGCCCACGGCTTTGGCAGGCTGAGCAGGTGCCACCGTTTCTGGCGGAAGCGTGGACATGGGCACGACGGGGATGGTGGGCTCGGGAGTGAGTGGCACAGGCGCTGGAGCTGTGGCGACGACGGTAGAGGCGGTTTCTCTTTCCAGCTCAATGAGCTGACTGACGGTGGCAAACTGGTAGCCGCGGGCCGTGAGGGCATCCAGCGTAGCGGGCATGGCATCGACCGTGCTGCCATGGATGTCATGGGTCAGAATGATGGAGCCTGACTTGGTATTGGCGAGGATGCGTTCCTGGACCTTTTTGGAATTGCGCGGTGTTTTCCAGTCCAGGGGATCGACGTCCCAAAGGATGGTGGAATAGCCAAAGTGTTCATGGATGTACTTACGCTGGCTCATGCCGATGGCCCCATACGGCGGACGATAATGCCGGGGCGCGATGCCACAGGCTTTAATGATAGCGTCATGAGTCCTCTGAATCTGCGAATCTAGGCTGGTATTGCCGAGGCTGGTCAGCAGTGGATGCGACCAGCTATGATTGGCCACTTCATGACCCTCTTCAACCATGCGTTTCACGAGGTGCGGCCAGGTGACAACGCAGCGCCCCACCATGAAAAAGGTGGCTTTGATGTTTCGCACCTTCAGCATCTCCAAGAGGCGTGGCGTATGGTCTGGATTTGGGCCATCATCAAAGGTGATCGCAATGACCGGAGCGGGCACCGCGCAACGGGTGAAGACGATTTTTGTTACTGACGGAGCGGCGACCGGTGCAGTCTCACCCACCGCTATCGCACGACGAATCTCCATCGGCGGCTCAGGACTGGCAGGCACCCCAGTGGCGGGTGGCGCAATTGCAGGGGCAGGAACAGGCGGCAATTGAATATCTGCCGCGGCTATCAAAGGCATGAAAGCGGCCAAAAGAAAAAGAATGAACAAACGAAAATTCACTGAGTTAGTTGAGCACGGAAACGCCTCTGTGCCAGCGGGGATATCGGCGAAACCTGAAGTCCGCAAAGTCATTCCCATCAAAACAAAAGGCCCTGCAGTTGATCACCACAGGGCCTGAGTTGATTCGACAAATTAGGCGACGATTGGGAGCAGGTTATCCTTGCACCATTGGCCGTTTTGTTTGGTAACGCCATCGGGATCATCGACAGCAACATGGGCCTCATCTTCACAGATGATCCAGCCTTCATAGTTGCGAGCGACGAGCCACTCGGTGATGCGATGGAAATCGAGCTTGCCGGTGCCCATTTGAGCCCAGGGTTCGGCACCATTGCCGGAGAAGTCTTTATAATGAATGTGATTCACCAAATGCTGCCATTTGTTGAGCGTCGCGATCACGTCCATGCCACCACGGATGATATGACCGACATCGGGGGTCCAGCCAGTGACTTTGGGATCGAGGCTGCTGAGGACGACATCGTAGTCTTCCTGAGTGCGCACCAAAGAGGCTGGTGGGCTGTTCGGATGATAGCTGCACTTGATGCC
>CAMBPS010000145.1 GCA_945869675.1 Prosthecobacter debontii
TAAAACCCACCTTCTAAAAGCGTCGTCGATAGCGAGAGTGTATCCGTTTTGACCACAAGCTGTTGCTGAGCTTTCATCACACCGAGCTCCGCCTTGCCCACCTTGGTCTGGCTGATTTTATTGCCGCGGTCCATCTGATCATAATAAATCACGTAATCGGCCGTCACCCCTTCTAAAGTCTGACCCGATTCATTGATGATCTTCATATTGCACTCCCAGATCTCTGTAGTGACCTCCGTGTTGTTTGACTTACGCTTGGTCGAACTCACTTTTGACTTGGTGTAGTCCGCCGCAAACTTGTATCGAATGGCCACAGGATGATCCTTCCGCCATTGCGCGATGAACGCCTGATCTGCAGGGGTGAACTTGTCGATGGGAGCCACGAGAGGGACTCCAGCAGTCGTCTTCAAACTCACGCGGTCAGGCGTAGCACTAAGGATCTCCGCTTCAAGAGTGCGGCCATCCGGACTAGTGAAGAGATGGGGCGTATCCGCGTCAGCAGGCGTTAAAAAGATAAACAGACTGAAGCTGAAAATAGATAAGTAGGCAGGAGTATTCATGATGACGTCTTTTGGGATGATTAAAGACAATTTGCATCCATCCTCATCATCCAGTCAATCAAACTTAACATTTGAATTAAACTGTCTTATCCACCAAAAATTCAGCGGTAAGAAGCCTGGACTTTGAGACCCTTAGTGGGGATTTTTCAGAGCACTCAACACCCCGAAGAAACGCGACATATTCAGCCAATTCGGAGAATTAATCCATCCCTTACAGTGGCCTCAATTTGACTCTACCAACTTCTGAATGAAAGACCTCCTTTACATCTCCCTACACTTCCATTCATGAATATTTCAGTTTTTGGACTCGGCTACGTCGGCGCGGTCACTTCTGCCTGCTTGGCAGAACAAGGCCACTGCATCATTGGTGTGGACATCCATGCAGCCAAAGTAGCGGCTTTTGGCTGCGGAGAGTCCCCCATCATCGAACCTGATGTGGAGGATCTTCTCATGAAGGCGACCACAGGCAATCGCCTTGCCGCCACACTGGACGTCCGACAAGCCGTGGAGACGACCGATGTCAGCATCATCTGTGTAGGCACGCCGTCATTCCCCTCAGGCACGCCAAATCTTGATTCTGTCCACAAGGTCGCCACTCAGATCGTTGAAGCCATCAGGGATTCAAAGAAAACGCACATTCTTATTTTTCGCAGCACCATGCTACCCGGCAGCACCCGTGCCCTAGTCACAAGCATGCTGGCCGATCTTTTGGCAGCAGGTCAGGTAAGCGTCTATTATTGCCCTGAGTTTTTGCGGGAAGGAACGGCTGTACAGGACTTCCGTGACCCATCTTTGGTGGTCATCGGGACTCGCGAGGGTGGCGCGCCAGCAGACGCTGCAGTATCCGAAATCATGGGCGGCCAGCCGTCCATCATGACCTGGGAGGGTGCAGAAATGATCAAGTATTCCTGCAACTACTTCCATGCTCTCAAAGTTGGATTTGCCAATGAGATCGGCCGCCTCTGCAAGCATTTAGGTGAAGACGGCAGCCGAGTCATGGACATTCTCTGCGCTGACACAAGACTGAATGTCTCCAATTACTACCTGAAACCAGGCAACCCTTTTGGAGGTTCCTGTCTGCCAAAAGATGTTTCGGCACTGAAATCTTTTGCTCGTCAGCAGAATCTTAATCTGCCACTTCTGGAAAACACGACTGCTAGCAATGCTGCGCATCAGGAACTCTTCATCAGCTTAATCGAAAAAAAGGAAAAGCGCCGCATTGGCTTTCTCGGACTCGCCTTTAAAGCGAACACAGACGACTTGCGCGGCAGTCCCATGGTCGCGGCTGCAGAAACGCTGCTTGGTCGCGGCTACGAACTGCGTATCTTTGATCCACTTCTTCATCTCTCCCGCCTGATCGGTGCTAACGAGCAACAGATCCAAGCGCGCATGCCACACCTAGGAGAGCTATTGAAGCCGGACGCAACGGAGGTTCTGCAATTCAGTGAGGTCATCGTGGTTTCCCAGAAATGTGTCGCTCTCGAAGAACTCAAACCCTTTGTACGCCCAGATCAAATCGTGATCGACGTCAATGGCTGGAGAGAACTAAGCTCCCTACCCTGGCAGTATGAAGGCATGTGCTGGTGAATGATCACTCTTTCCCAAGGGCTCCAAAGGTCATCTATAGATCGGACTCATTGAGTTCGAGGCGACCAGAAGAAAGTCGATTTCAAACTCAGGCCCCGGGTGCCTTAATCTCAGGATCGAGTTTTTGCAGAGCACTCCAGAGACCTTGATCTTGGGGGTGGCCATTGAAGAGCACCTTCCCATCCGGGGCGACGAGAATCATGCGCGGAATACTGTCGATCTCCAACAACTTGCTGTAGGGGCGCTCCATCGGCTCGATCAGCCAGGGAAACTCGATATCCTGCTCCGTGCGCACCTTCTCCGCCACAGACTCAGCTTTTTCATCGTCCTTGTTCATCCCCGCCACCACAATGCCGTGCTTGCCCAAAAGCTCGGCTTTCTTTTTGAGCTCAGGCATCAATTTCATGCACGGGCCGCACCAAGAAGCCCAGAAATCGAGTAAGATAGCTTTTTTACCCACCAACTGATCAGCTAGTGTCGTGGCCTCACCCGCAGACGTGACCAGTGCCAATTGAAGATCCAGTTTCATCGTCGCCATCTTGGCCTCACGGCGATCCGTTTCGATGGCCTGAGCAAACACTGGCGCTTGGCTCGGGCTCAGCCAAAAGGCCTCCTGCATGTGTTTTTTGTAACCCGCTTCGTCCTTCTTTGCCTTGGCAGCCATACCCTGGGTAAACTCGATAAAGGCACGGATATCATCTGCTGACTTGATGCCAGCCGATTGAGCCGGATCAAAGTTCTCTGCTAGCACTTTCAATTCTGGCAAAATTTTCATCAACCAATCGGCATCCTGTTTTCGCAAACCCCAGATCAGCTTGGCCTCTAGGATCTGTTGACGCGGCACCCCAGCCTTGCTGGCCTCCTTCGCTGCGGCCACCAGTTCCTCATTGGTCGCGCTGGGATTGAAGAGGCGCTGCATCATCTCTTGAGATGGCTTAGCGACTTCCTGCGCCTCGGTAACTTGAAGCAGAGCAAAGACAATGAGAAAAAGGGCGGTGCGTTTCATGACAGTTGAGAACGTGCGCGGTTCTGGCAACCTGTCGAGCTTCACTCTAGATATTCTCATCCTTCAGCATGCTGCCATTCTTCATCACAGGCCCCACCGCCTCAGGCAAATCCGCCATCGCCATCGCGCTGGCTGAGAAGATTGGCGGAGAGATCGTCAATGGAGATGCCTTTCAGCTCTACAGCGGACTGGATCTGCTGACCGCCAAGCCAAGCGCAGAGGACCTCACCCGAGTGCCACATCATCTTTACAGTGCTTTACCGCCGACTGAAAACTGCGATGCCCAGCGCTACCAAGAGCTAACGCTGCCCGTGATTGCAGACATCTGTGCGCGTGGAAAGCTGCCCATCGTCGTCGGCGGCTCAGGGCTCTATATCAAAGCCCTATCGCATGGTCTCGCCGACCTACCACGCGGAAATGAAAAACTGCGGGCTGAACTCAATGCACTGACGCTTGACGCTATGGTCGCTCAGCTCCTCGCCTTAGACCCAGCGGCCAGAGAAAACGTCCCCCTATCCAATCCAAGATATGTGCAGCGTGCCTTGGAGATCTGCCTTCTGACCGGCCAGCCCCAATCTGCTTTGCGACAGAATTTTGCCGAAACTGAACCCGCAGGACAAGGCGTGCTCCTTCATTGGCCGCGCGAGGCACTCTACGATCGCACCGATCAGCGCGTGCATGACATGATCAACGCCGGCCTATTGGAGGAAATCGGTGCCTACAACGCAAGCCACTCAAGACGGCCAGACGCAGCCTGGCAGCCCGAATTCCCCTTTGAAAAAGCCATCGGCCTCAAAGAAATGCAGGCCCACCTAGCAGGAGCTTTATCCCTGCCAGACGCCATCAGCGCCATGCAGCAGGCCACACGCCGCTACGCCAAACGTCAAAGTACCTGGTTCAAACGTGAACGCTGGCTGCAAACGATTTGCCTCGATTCCAACCCAGCGGCAGACTTCATCACCCGCCAACTCATTGATCTCTTTCCATGTCTGACCTCATCCCGCCCGCCTACACCGTCCCCGTCAATCTAGGAACCCGCAGCTACCGCGTGGATGTAGGCCATGGATTGCTGCAAAACCTGGGTTTTATTGCCGATCAAATCCTAACCAAAAGCTCCACATGCGCTGTCATCACGGACTCCAATGTCGGCCCTCTGTATGCCGAGACCGCCCTCGAAAGCCTGAAAGCCGCAGGCAAAAAGCCCGTGCTCATCACCGTGCCCGCTGGAGAGGCCAGCAAATCCCTGCTTTCAAGTCAGACGGTTCTCAGCGAGATGGCACGCGCAGGATTGGATCGTAAAAGCTTCGCTGTGGCTCTCGGTGGCGGCGTCATCGGCGATCTAGGCGGCTTTTGCGCCAGCATTTATCAACGCGGCATCCCCTACATCCAAGTGCCGACCACCGTGCTCTCTCAAGTGGACAGCAGTGTCGGCGGTAAAACCGGCGTCAATCTACCCGACGCTAAAAACATGGTCGGCAACTTCCATCAACCTGCCCACGTCATCGCCGACGTCGCCACGCTTTCCAGCTTGCACAAACGCGAGTGGAATGAAGGCTTTGCCGAGATCATCAAACACGCCTGCATCCGAGATGCCTGCATGCTGCCCCTCATCGATCAAGTCGCCTCTGGCAGCGGTGACCTAGCCGACCTCATCCGCTGGAACATCGCCATCAAAGCCGCTGTCGTTGAGGCCGACGAGTATGAAACACTGGGCATCCGCGCTTTGCTCAACTTTGGCCACACCCTCGGTCACGCCATCGAAGCCGCCGCCGGCTATGGAGTCCTCCTGCATGGAGAAGCCATCTCTCTCGGACTCCGCGCTGCCGCGCTGCTTTCTGTCAAGCTTTCCAAGCTAACCGCCACAGATGCCGACTGCATCCTCGACCTCCTACGCCGCTTTGAGCTACCCATCGAGCTGTCTGCCAGTTTTGAAACCGAAGAACTCCTGCGCATCGCCCGCATGGACAAAAAATTCGAGCACGGCAAAATCCGCTTCGTTCTCCTCAGCGCCCTGGGTAGCGCCCACGTCAGCAACGAGGTCACCGAAGACCATTTACGGGAAGTAATCGCCGAGATTCGGGGAGCATGATAACGTGCCATTCGAAGCTGGGTGATAAAAGGTAAAAGCCCATCCTTCGCTCTGCGAGCTTCGGAGGGCATTCTTCGCTTCCTAAAGTCAGCAAAGAATGGTGGAGAGGGTGGGATTCGAACCCACGGTGGCCTTTCGACCACGTCAGTTTTCAAGACTGAAGCCATAAACCACTCGACCACCTCTCCAGATGCTTGGGTTACGAGAACATTCCATACACTCAGAGTTGGCCAAATGCCAAGAAGAAGTTTTCACTTCATCTTAGATCAGACCATGCGCATCTTCGTGTAGGGATTACCCTCGTTCTGATCGATACGCTCTGGGCGACCTTTATATTTATACACGAGCTTGGTGTGATCCATGCCCATGAGGTGCAGGATGGTGGCGTGCAGATCGTGGACGTGGAGTTTATCGTCCACGGCTCGCAGGCCCAAATCATCGGTGCTGCCGATGGTCTGTCCACCTTTGATCCCACCGCCCGCCATCCACATGGTAAAACCGGTGGGATTGTGGTCGCGACCATCGCCTTTTTCACTCATCGGGGTGCGGCCAAACTCGCCCCCCCAGATCACGAGGGTTTCATCCAACAATCCACGCGCTTTTAAATCCATCAGTAGGCCTGCGACGGGCTTGTCAGTCTCTCCACAGTATTTGGTGTGATTGGCTTCAATCTTATCATGGGCATCCCATTTACTTCCGGCCCCAGAATAGAGCTGGATGAAGCGGACTCCACGTTCAACGAGGCGACGTGCGAGCAGGCAGTTCCGGCCAAAGGTGGCGGTTCTTTCCTCGTCCATGCCGTAGAGCTTCTTGGTCGCCTCGGATTCCTTCCCGAGATCCACGGCCTCGGGCGCCTCTGCCTGCATGCGGAAAGCCAACTCGTAGGCTTTGATACGCGCATCGAGCTGGGTGTTGTCCTGGCGTCCAGCACCAAAACCCTGATTCATCTGATTCAGGAAACCCAACTTCGCACGCTGACGGGTCTCGCTGACGCCCTTCGGAGTGGTAAGATTGGCGATCGGGCTGCCATCAGGCTCGAACTGCACGCCCTGATAGACGGCCGGCATGAAGCCGCTGCCCCAGTTCCGCACGCCATTCACCACTTGGGCATCACTGTCTTTTAAAACGACGAAGGCTGGCAAATTCTGATTCTGTGTGCCCAATCCATAATTGACCCAGGCCCCTAAGGAAGGGCGACCGCCAAAGATACTGCCTGTGTTCATTTGGCAGACGCCGCCTGCATGATTGATGCCGCTGGAGACGCAGCTACGGATCACACAGAGATCATCCGCCATGCGCGCGGTGTGGGGCAACCAATCAGAAATCCAGAGACCACTTTCACCGTGCTGTTTCCACTCACGCTGATCCGCCAGTAGCGGGGCTTTGCTTTCGCCCATAGCAGTGATGACGCTACCAAAACTGGCAGGCAGCTGCTGTCCAGCGAGCTGACGCAGTAAAGGCTTCGGATCAAACAAGTCCACATGACTCGGCCCACCTTCCATGAACAGGAAAATGACGCTTTTAGCCTTACCAACGCGGTGAGCCAGCTTTGACGCCATCGGATTACCCGCTTGACCTCCAACATCGCTCAAAGCCGACAGGGCCGGGCTTTCCCCCAGAAGGTAAGAAGCTGCCAGTGCTCCAAAACCGCCACCAGCCCTGCGCAAGAAGTCGCGGCGATTGGTCAGAATTTCATGATGAGGTACCATTTGCATAATCACAGGTTACAGTCGCTAAAGCAGCAATCTTGGACAGAAAAAACTGCTTCAGTTAAAATCCGGAATCTTCATTGGGCTAAAACCGATGATGGTTGCGGTTTCTCCATCCCAAAAAGAGGCCACGACATTTGAATGGATTGATAGACGCCCCAGCCGAGAGGCACCGTGATCCAGGTCCAGGCGATGATTAAAGTCAGTGGTTTCATAAAAATTAAGCTTGGGTAGGTGCTTTGAGATGATGCTTAGCAGCCACGGGGCGCACGAGGAGATTGGCGATCAATCCAATGATCAAGAGGCCAATCATGAGATGAAAGATTCCATTGTAAGCCTGTTCATGAGGCATGCTTTTTTTGTTGGCCATGGATAGACGATCCATGATCTGAGGCCCGAGGATCGCAGCCATCGACCAAGCGGTGATAAGTCGTCCATGAATGGCGCCCACCTGATAACTTCCGAACAAATCACGCAAGTAGGCCGGCATGGTTGCAAACCCACCGCCATACATGGTAAGAATAAGCCCTGTAGCGATGACAAAGAGGGTCACGCTGCCCTGCCCCTGGATCCACGGCACACTGGCATACAAGGCTGCCCCCAAGATGAAATATATGCAGTAGATGCCTTTGCGCCCGACGAGGTCT
>CAMBPS010000146.1 GCA_945869675.1 Prosthecobacter debontii
AAGCAATGATGTTGTAAAGCCAGAACCAACAGAGGTGAAGGTAGCTGGGACAGTGTTAATGCCACCAGGAACGTTCGTGTCATCGATGGAAGTGAAGATGATCGGATCGTCAGCCGTGCCGTTGGCGATCAGCTTACCACCGCGAGCGACCAAGAGAGCTCCAGGCTCACTGGCAAAACCGCTCATGTTGGAGGTCACTGCGCGAACAATAGTACCAGGCTCAATGGTCAATGTCGCACCGTTGGCGACGATGATGCAGCGAGCAAGGATGTAAACATTGTCACGCGTCCAGCGTGTGTCCGTTTGGATACGGTTTTCAGAGTTAGTGCCGACAGTCACGAAGGCAGCTTCGGCGGATCCGCCGAGAGATAACGCGGCAATTAGAGCCACGAATCCTGTTTTAAATAATTTCATGGAAAGAAAGAGGTGATAGGAATCAAAAGAAATTTAAATGAATTGAGGAAGCCACACCGAATTAGGCGCGACGACGGCGGAAGAAGAGAGTTCCCAGGCCAAGCAGGCCAAGGAAAGCACGTGATGGTTCTGGAATAGCTCCAATGGCTGCTAGGCTGTGACCGCCAGCGAGGCCAGCATCGGAAGCTGCAATACCAATATTCGCAACGAGACCCGTATCGGTTCCGATACCAAGGCTGAAGGACGAGTCACCACCGTTGGTTCCTGGTACATCAGCATCAGTCCAAGTCCAGATGCCTGGAGCACTGAAAATACCGTGCTGTGTGGCTGAACTTGTTGTGGAATTGTTCAGGACCCAAAGATACATATTTTCGCCTGCGATGTCACCTGAAAAGGGAGCATTGGAGCCGGAATTGCCGTCATATGCAAGACCACCGTAGGTGCCACTAGCGGTAAAAGCGGTAGAGGTATTCCAAGTATTGCCAGTCAGAGTGTAATTGGCCAGTTCAATGAAAGCCGTTTGAAGACTCGCGACGGAGCCCGCGAAATTGGTCGTTGGAGCGAAGTAGCCGAAACGGGCAATGCCACCCGTGAAGGCACTATTGTCTGAATTTTTGATCAGGGTGCCGGCAGCATCATGGAACAGGGTTGCAGCACTGGAGACGAGTGGGGCGCTAAGTAGCGTAAGAAGAACGAGTGTTTTTTTCATATTTTTATATTTTTTAATGGATGAGTATTAGTGAAGGACTAGAACGTGAACAATTAGTTTGCGAATGGTTGTTGAATGGCAAAACCTACTGCAAGTCGATCTCTGAACAAGATTGCCTTACCAGCCTTCACCAGCACAGAAGCCTGATCAGCACCGGTACCAGCGGTGTCGCTGGACAGCCTCCAACCGACACCGTTTTTGAACCAGTAGTTGGTAAACACGCCGTTTTCTTCAAGTGTCACGGTATCAGACAGAGAAACCGTGCTTCCTTTGGTGATAAAATCAGAGATACCACTAGCGCCAAGTGAGGTTTGCAGCAGAAATGGATTGTTCACTAGATTGGTTGCATTGCTTGTCACAGAGGGCTGAAAACGGCCCACGATGGCTTCACCCTTAATGTTGAGAAGCTTAGCACCGCCAAAGGCTTTGCGGGCCACCAGAACACCACGCCCGAAGTTAATGCTGACATTTGCTTGATCAGCACCAGAACCAGCAGTGTCTGTGGTCAGCCGCCAGCCAGTGCTGGTTTTGTGCCAGTAGCTTGTGAACACACCACCAACCTCAACAGAAACGATGTCTGAAAGTGCAACGGAATTACCCGATTGCAGACTGTAAGTGCCAAGTTGGCCAAAAAGACTGGAAAGCGTGTGCTGTTCGATGATTTGGTAAGCATCACCAACTGAAGGGGTAATTGCTGATGCAGTCACGACAGAGCTAGTGGTGTTTGATGAGATACCCACCAAGCGACCGTAGGCACCTGTTTCGCTTTGGTTGATTTTGGTCGTAATGTAGATGGCGTGATTCGTTAGGGAACTATCGGTCATTGCCGTGCTGAGGCCGAGAGTAGTTCCAGAAACTGAGGTGATCGTGCCTTCAAGAGGAATGCTTTTAGCATATGGGACAGCAAGGGATGTGGTCTTGCTGATCGGCAGACTAATTTGCATAATCCCGCTGGTGGGGCTTACAGGCAAATCTCCTGCGTTCACGGCCGAGCCGGACAAGACGGCAAGCAGTGCGAGTAGTTTGGTTTTGCTGAGGATGGGCTTCATGTAGTTGACGGGATGTTTGGTTGTAGGCAGGACAAGGCCTGCAAATTCAATGTGGGGCGGGTTGGACAGAGAGAACCTCCTGCTTCCTGACAAAAATTGTCCGATCGCTAGAGACTCCCGAACCGAATCTTCCACTCACTGATCCAAACCAGAAGTCGTCGAAACCTGCATTAGCTGCAGGTAGCAAAGACTTGATAGTGTAGATGGGATTCATGGCTGATTGGGCGTTTATTGAAAAAGTCCCTTTCGGGACAATCTATTTTTAGCATTCGATCCAATCCTCAGCCAACCTTTCACGTGCAACAATTTTGTCACTTCTCCACTCTTTGGTGGCTTAGGCTTAACGGTTGGCATGTTTTACACGCAGCCCTACTTTTCCCATTTTTCAATTTTATTTTAATTTTTTACGCAAGAACAATTTTGTTTCAAAAAATTCACGCCAATTATCAAGCGCCCAATTTTGTTAAATCTAGCTTGAGGGATGTCGCTGACACCAACGCCTGATTATATTCCTCCAGAACCAATCCTTCTTGCACCCGCAAGGAAAGAACCCTCCTCAGGCTATCATCCCGTCAGTATCCTCATTGGCATCTTGGCTGGCATCCTGTTAGCCGCTGTCTTGTTCGGGCTGACTTGGTACTTTAGCCTGCCCGCCTCTGAATCACCCTTACCGTTAGCGCTTCCTAGCGTCCCAGCTCCCGTGCAAACCAAAGAGGCCCCCGTTTCCGCAGATTATAATTCAGCCGTCGTCGGCAGTCCAAAACCCATGGTTGGAAGCCTGTTTGAAACGCAAAAGGTCTCCCTTCAAGAGGCGGCGTTGATGGATACCCTCCGAGTTAATCAACCCGTCGGCAAAGTTTATCAGGGTAAACCTCTCAAGGAGATTTCTATTCGCTCCGAGCCCTTAAAACCTGACGCTCCAGCCTATCAAGAAGCGCTTCAGCTATTGCAGCATTATCAAAGCGAGACTCGTTTGGAATCCAAATGCCTCACGTCGCATCAATCTCAACTCACTCTGGACCATATGAAGTCCTTCTATGAGATGCAGCTCGGCAGTGACCCGCAGTTCGGTTCTCAAAGTCGCGGTTTCCTGATTTCTTTTGGTGAAGCGACGATCGTGCAACTTGACTTCCCCTGTTCCAATCGGGCTGATGGCCAAGTCTCCGCCTTTTTCCACCGCGCCAGCTCTGGCAACCTGTTACTCGACTGGCAGTCTTATGTGGGTTATAGCAGAATGAGTTGGCCGGAATACCGCAAGAGTAAGCCACAAACCCCGATCTGGCTGCGCGCGTTGGCCACTGCAGGCGATTACTACAATTTTGAATTCTCCGATAAGGCGAGATATCTTTGCGTCAAGCTACTCAGCCCAGATGGGGTCCATAGCCTCTATGGCTACGCTCTCAGGCACACGAAAATGGAGACCCTTTTCAGAGAGCGTTTGAATTATGATCAATTTGAAGTCACGGGTAAATCCAAAGAACTCATGAAGGTGATGGTTAAAACCACCTTTCATTTTTCCTCCGAATCCGATCAATGCGTCAACATCCGCTACATCATCCCAGATCGTTGGTTTCATTTTGATTGGGAAACGGATGACGAGTCTTAAGTCTGATTGAGCGCCTTATTCTTTTGACCTCGAGTTTTTGTGTGACTATTCTGCCACATAAGTCCATTTCTTGGCCAATTCATGGCGAACCGTAAACCTCCCCATTTTCGCCATCCTGCATGACGACCCCTACGACTGACGCTCCAACCCAGCCCGCCAAACTCTCAATATTTAGGCTGAGTAAGCTTTCGTGGGCTCTGCTCCTGCTCCTGCTGTTTGTTCCGCTCGCTGTCTATGTCGCGCCAATGGCGAAGCGCCTGCGAAATAACTATTTAGGAAGAGCTAGCTTGGAACGAGCGAAAGCTTTCACAGCGCAGAAAAACTGGCCAAAAGCGGGGGACGAATTCCATACCGCGTTGCTGCTCTTGCCTAATGACTCTGAAGTGTTGCGGGAATTGGTCAACGTACTCGATGCAACCAAGAATCACGGGCTCCTTGTGCGCAACGCCCTGCTAAGCCTGCGCGAGCTCAAGAGTGAAAAAGACACAGATACCATTCTGCTCGCCAGAATACAACTCAAGGAAGGAGAAATCGGGGCTGCACGCGAAGCCTACAATGCCCTGAGTGACACTCAGCGTGAGACCCCACTTGCAATAGCCCTCCAACAAGATATTTCCATGGCTGAAGGCAATCAAGCTTCCCTTGAGGGCCTCATGCATCCTGAAGTCAAAGAAGCTATCGCCCTGTGCAGAAATCCCTTTGCTGAGCTTCAAGACAAAGGCACCCAGACTCTATGGGCATTGACTCAAACAAGGGATGTAAAAGGCCTGCAGGCCATGCATTTTCTCGCCTCAACCGCGAGACTAACGGAAACCCAAGCCGACCTGCTCATTCAGCGCTTAGAAGCACATCCCCAAAAGAGTCTGCCTGTGATTCTCAGCGTTTATTCCGGCTACCTGCGCAATCACCCCGCAGAGCGTGAAAAGACCCTGAAAAGCCTCGTTTTAAAACATCGCAATACTCCCTTAAAAGAGCTGCGCATTTTTCTTGAATGGCTGGCTCTGGAAGGTGAATCCAAACTTCTGCGCAGCATGATCAGTGAAGAGACCCTCTATGGGGATCCTGCTGTCTTTACCGCCTACATCGAGTCTTTCGTGACTCGCGCCCACTGGACTGAACTGCTGAATCTCCTCAGTAAACCTGAGCTAGATTATCCCATTAGTCCTGAAAGCCTCGCCCTTTTTCGAGCAAAAGCCTGGATCCGACTGGAACCGGATGGAGAAAAAGCCATGGAACAGTTCCACTTAGCCATCGATAGCAGTCTAGCGGCCCAGAACACCCAAATACTGCAAATGATTGCCAAAGAAGCCGCAGAACTGTCTTTATCAGACATCTGCGAGTTAGCTTACAGCAAGTTGGCAGAACTAAAACCGACGCTAGCCTTTTCAGCCTTACAAAAAAGCTTGGAAGCCGCCATTCACCAGCGTGACACAAGTCGGATTCTTCGCATCGTCACACAACTGACGCAGCTACAAGGCAGCAGCTCGGCCTACGCCGCACAGCGCTGCTACTTAAAGTTACTTCAAGGCTCTGACATCGAAACTCTGACGCTGCCCTCGGCTCAGCAGGCTGAACCCAGTGCCCTAGCTTTTTTACAAGCTCTTCGGGCATATCGCTTTTTTGATCAATCCTCGATGAAGCATCACTTGGCTCAGGTCTCTGATTTGAATGCCTTGAACGATGGCCAAAAAGCGGTTTACGTCGGTTTGCTCAGGGATGTGGGTTCTGAGCAAAAGTCGGAGGAGATTTCGAAGTCAATCATCCCGCAACTCCTTTTGCCTGAAGAGCAGGTTTTTTTAAAACCCGCGTTTTGATCGACGAGGTCAATCGATCCCAGGCTTGTGTTGGAGAGTTGAACTGCCTATCGCGTGGGGCCTACCTGCTTGGCCTGCGAGGTTTCCTCGAGGGCTTGCAGGATCTTTGCTTTTAACGCACCCTCCTGCTCCAGCAATTGCGGGAATTTCAGAGCCATTTGTTGATAATACACCTTGGCCGCTTTGGCGTCCCCACGCTGCTCGTAATAGTTGGCGAGATTCATCAATTCAAGCTGCTCAGCCGTGCGAACTTCCACCAGACAGGAGCGCGCCAGAGCTGCTTTGTCACTTTCTGGATAACGGGTTAAGAACCAGGCAAGCGCCGTCGCCGTGGCTTCGCGCTGGTGAGGGCTGTCTCCACGCATGGCCTTCCATTCTTTGTAGGCAATGTAGGCCACCTGATAGCCCGCATCATCGGCTAATTCGTGTTTCGGATAAGACTCAGTAAAATCCTCGTGCATAGCCATGGCCTCCTTTTTGTTACTTGCCTTCTCCTGGGCCAAGGCCAAGTAGTAGTGCGCCTGAATGCCTTCCTCCGATTGAGGACCGTTTTTGATGACATTTTCAAGCATGGCAATGAGCACTTCCGGTGGCAACCCTTTGGAGGCACGCTGCACTTCTAAGGTTCGGCGCTCATTTTTTCCTGAGCCGAGAAGGCGTTTCGTGAGTTGAAACTGGGCCACGTGAGCTTTGGCGAAATGGCCCGGCTGCTCGGTCACGAGACGGTTCAGCGCCTCAAAGGCGGCCTCCACATCACCCAGGTATTCTTGAATGCGGTAGATTTCCCAGAGCGCGTTCGCACAGGTCTCGCTACGTCGATATTTCGTGGCGATGGTGTTAAAACGATCCAGTGCCTCTTCGGCTTCCCCGCTGGCGATCAACCTCATTCCACGCTGATAAAGCTTAACCGCCGTTTCATCTTCGACGGCAGGCAGTGCCAGACCGAAACTAAAGAAAAGCAGCCCCAGAAGTCTGGGGCTGCAAAAGGCTCGCATGAAACTCACTGGAGGCATGATAGCCTCAAGGTGTCACTGGCTCAAGCAGGGGCAGTGCTCCTGCGGCACTGGCGGAAGAAGCGCTGCTCTGGCTCACGGAACTTGGCTTGTATTGTTTGGCCAATTGCTCGCTGGTGCGCTTCCCATAAGTGACACGGCCAAGCACAACAAAAACATTCTTCATGCTTTTTGTCGGGTTTTTAACGCTGGCTTCGGCTCCTGGATAAAGGTTCTCTACAAGCCCTGAATTTGGTCCTTCAGCATCCATGTGAGGAACGCCGGCTTGGTCTGCAATGGTGTAATCAAAGCTAACAACCTCCGTACCGACGTTGCGGAATTTGAGGCTATACTCAATGGTTTCCTCATCGATCATGTCGCTGACCGTCTGGTAAGCAACAGGGGCATTTGGAAAGGTGACAGGTGAAGAAGTGATTGTCTTACAACTGACGAGTGCGGCGATGGCAAGAGTGCCAAGGAGGATGCGAGAGGTAGGAAGCATGGTGGTGTTTGAGAGAGAAATATTAGTAGCGATAGCGGAAACCGACAAGGTAGCCGTCAGTAGCATAGCCTGTCAGATCTTCCATGTCGCCAAAGTGAGTATCGCGATATTCGGCGAAGACGGCGTATTGATCTTTCCAAGTCCATTCGACGCCAGCATACATATTCCAAGTGTTGATAAATTCATCCTTGGTGAAAAGAGCATTAGCTCCAGTCGTGCTCGGGTTTAGAAACCAAGTCTGGCCTCCGCCAAGACCTCCACCGATGTAAGGACGGAATCCAGCCGCAAACTTACCAATTCTTGCACGATAACGGTAGAGATCCAAGGCCAAGGTACCATTGAGTGTGAACATGAGAGAGTTCATGTCTGCCAAGGCAAGTCCTGTCGTGTTATTGCTGAGCGTGGTGGCCATGAAGGTTCCTT